>JAEUQO010000477.1 GCA_016789605.1 Acidobacteriota bacterium | reverse complement strand
AGCAACAGCAAACCTGCCGACACCAGACGCCAGCTTGCCGCTTCAGCCAAAAACACTATGCCGCCCAGTGCCGCCCAGACCGGCACGGACAATTGCGCGATGGCAGCTTGCGTCGCGGTCAATCCGCGCAATGCGCGATACCACAAAACGTAACCAATGCCTGACGTCAGCGCGCCAGAAATCAGCGCCAGGCAAACTCCTTTTGCGGACAGTTGCCAGTGTGGCGTGTTCAAAAGGCTGATTGCCAGGGCGAAGGGCGTGGCGCGGACAAAATTGGCATTGGTGTCTGCCAACGGAGCGCGGCTGTGTTTCCCCCACAGCGAATACTTTCCCCAGGCGACACCTGCCAGAATCATGAGCAAGGCTGACCAGGGCTGAGGTGTGCGCAGCGAAGGCGCGGTCAGCCATAACAGTCCTGCTAAAGCCAGCAGCCAACCAAGCCAGGCTCGTGGGCGCAATCGTTCACCGTTGCGCAACGCAGCCAGCAACATCGTGAATTGGACTGCGCCAAAGAGCAGCAGCGCTCCGACGCCAGTGCTCAAGCCGCGATAGGCAAAAGAAAACGCTGCGGCATACAAAAACAACCACGCCGCCGCCGCCCAATTGCCGCGCGCAATTGGCTCAGTCGGAGCGGGAGCGGCGTGGTTCAGCAACGAAAGCAGCAATGCGCCAGCCGCCAGCCGCAAACTGGCAAAACTGGCTGCATCAATGGTTGCGCCACCGAGCGCCAGCCGACACAGCAGCGAATTGGCTGCGAACGAAAGCAGCGACAAGCCGGTGTAGCCAAACAATCCGGGCAAGCTGGCAGCGTTTGGCGAACCGGATGCGAGTGCGCCGTTGGCAGGCGGCGTTGCTTTGCGGTTTGGCGAGACAGGCATTTTACACAGCGCTTTCATCGCTGATTTGACAGAGGGCATCCGTTTGTTCGCGGGCGACTTGGGAAAAAGGCATACGCGAACAAACAGACACCGCTCCGTTTGTGGGGACGTTTAGCAGAAGACCGGCGCAACGTTTTCGATCCGTTTCCGCGCCGCAGGCGAAAGCTTTTCGATAGTGGCCAGGAAGTTCGGATGCGTCATCCCTGAGCCCAGATACGTCCAGCGATTGGCTTGCGTCTGCGATTCGATCAACTGTTTGCGCTCGCTTTCGGTCAGTTTGCGGCCTGTGACCTGTTCAAACGCTTCCAGGTCGAATTGCAGTTGCTGTTGCAAGCCGCCATCAACAAATGCGCCGATGGACAGATAGCCTTCCACCGCCTGGTCAATTTGTTCGGGGCTGCGACCGGCGGCCAAAGCTTCAACCATCAGCGTATCGAGTTTGGCGTGCTGCGCTTCTTCCATCCAGTGGTGTTTGAGCAGGCTCTTGAACTGCGGGTCCATTTCCTGGTCATCCTGGATGCTGTTCAAATAATGGCGTTGCGTCATCCATTCGATTTGCAGAATGGCCATTGCCACCGACAGCGGATCGTGGGCGAGCACGGCTTCGGCAATCGCTTCGGGCGGGCCGATCACCGCGCATTCGTGGCCAAACCCGCGCGTGAATTCTTCCTTGAAGCATTTGAACAGATGGATGTGCTTGGCTTCTTCGCTGGCAAACTGCAACAAGGCGCGCGTGCGGTAATCGTCGCCCGGCAATTGCGGGCGCGCGTGATCCAGCACGAAAGGCAGAATGAATTCTTCGACCACGCCGAAAATGCACAGGTAGGCATTGCCACGAATTTGGTTGAAGATGCGCCGTTCGGCTTGGTTCAGAAATTTCAGTTCCGTGGTGCGCGCCAGCGCTTCCGGCAAAAACGGTCTGGTGAAATCCAGCGTTTTATCGCCGCCGATGATGTCTTCGACGCGCCAGTTGACGCGCTGAGACGCCGCCAGGGTGTCTTGATAGTTATAGCTTGGTGCTTTGGTCGCTGTTGGCATTGTTGCTGTCAGCATGTGTTCTCCCTCCTTCAGTAGAGAAACTGTTCGTGATCCCTTCTCCAGCGCGAACCGGCAAAGGGCGCGGTTCGCGTATGTCGTTGGCGGCTTTCTTGCCGCTCACCCTGGAAAACGGATTTCGCGGGCAAAATCGGACACGGCGACCAGAAAAATTTTGCGGGCGGTGGCGCTTTCGAGTCTGACGATGGTATGTGGTAGAGTTTTCGGCGCTTACCTACGATCGTATTCACAACCGGAGTCAGTTATGTTGCAACCTACGACGCCGTCCCCAGCGGCCACGGAGGAGATCACGCAGTTGTTACTGGCTTGGGGCCAAGGCGACCAAGCTGCACTCGAACAATTGTTGCCGCTGGTGTATGAAGAAATGCGCCAGATCGCTCATCACCATATGCGCCGTCAGCGCCCGGATCACACTTTGCAAACGACTGCCCTGGTCAACGAAGCCTATTTGCGGCTGGTGGATGCACAACGGGTGCAATGGCAAAACCGGGTGCACTTTTTCGCGCTGGCTGCCCAGGCAATGCGGCACATTCTGGTGGATTTGGCGCGCGCGCGCGGCAACCAGAAACGTGGTGGTGGCGCAACCCAAGTCGCACTGGAAGAAGCGTTGATCGTTTCTGCCGAACGTGGCGCAGACGTGCTGGCGCTGGACGAAGCTTTGCAAACGCTGGCCAAATTGAACGCCCGCCAAAGTCAGATTGTCGAGTTGCGCTATTTTGGCGGCCTTAGCGAAGAAGAAACCGCCGCCGTCTTGCAGCTTTCCCCGCGTACGGTACGGCGAGATTGGAGCCTGGCGCGCGCCTGGCTATATCGCGAACTGAATCGAGGACAGGATGATGACGCCTGAGCAATGGGAGAAAGTCGGCGAACTGTATCACGCAGCGCTGGAACTGGAACCCGCGCATCGCGCCGCATTTTTGGCAGAGGCCTGTGCGGATGAAGCGTTGCGTTGTGAGGTCGCTTCCTTGCTCGAGGCAGACGCGCAAGCCGGCGATTTATTCGCGTCTTCGATGGCGCCGTTGCGGCCTTTACTAGCGCAGGCAAAAGCCACTGGCGTTCAGGCGGCTGATTCGCAATCGTTCTCGCTGACGGGCAATCTGCTGGGCCATTACCAGATTTTGGAGCCGATCGGCAAAGGCGGCATGGGCAAGGTTTATCTGGCGCGCGACAGCAAATTGGGGCGTCAGGTGGCGTTGAAATTGTTACCCGCCGCGTTTAGCCACGACGCCCAGCGCGTGCGCCGGTTTGAACGCGAAGCGCGCACCGTGAGCGCGCTCAATCATCCCAACATCATCACCATTCACGAAGTCGGACGCGTGGACGATGCGCATTTTCTGGTCATGGAATTCATTGATGGCCAGACGTTGCGGCATCGTTTGGCGTCTGGCAGCCTGGCGCTGGGCGAAGCGCTGGAGATTGTCGCCCAAGTCGCAAACGCGCTGGTCGCGGCGCACGCCGCCGGCATTGTCCATCGCGACATCAAACCCGAAAACGTCATGATCCGGCGTGATGGGTTGGTCAAAGTGCTGGATTTCGGTTTGGCGAAATTGACGCAGGTGCGTCCGGTGGCCGAAACGCGTTATGACACCAACGCGCCGACCGAATTCATGACCAGTTCGGATGACAACGCCGTGTTGGGCACGCCGCGCTATATGTCGCCGGAACAGGCGCGCGGGCTTCAGGTGGATGGGCGCACGGACCTGTTCAGCCTGGGCACGATGCTCTATGAAATGCTGACCGGCCGCCAGCCGTTCAACGGAGAAACGCCGATGGACGTCATTCTGGCAGTGGTTTCGGCAGAGCCGCCGCCGCTGACCGAGGTGCTGTCCACGCCGCCGCCCGCTTTGTTACAGCTTGTCAACAAGACGCTTTGCAAAAATCGGGATGAGCGATACCAAACCGCGCAGGCGCTGTTGCTGGATGTGAAACAACTGCAACAACAGCTTGGCAGCGATGTCACCTGGCAAACGTTGTTGTTACCCGCCGCCGCTAGCGAAATCGCAAACACCAAAGACGAGTTGACGATTCCCACCGATAAGGCCGCTGCGGTGCCAACGCTTTCGACGGCAATTTTGCTTGGCTGGCTAAAACGGCGCGCGCGCGTCGGGCTGATACTGGCGGCAGTGGCGTTGTTGGTGGCCGCGCTGGCGTATGTCTGGTGGCCGCGTCCTGTGTTGACCGCGCGCGATACGGTGTTGCTGGCCGAATTTGAAAACAAAACCGGCGAAGAGGTCTTTGACGTCACCTTGCGTCAGGCCTTGGCTGTACAGTTGGAACAGTCGCCGTTTCTCAATCTGTTTTCTGATGACCGCGTGCGCGAAACCTTGCGCTACATGGGACGTCAACCTGATGCGCGCGTGACGCGCGACATTGCGCGCGAAATCTGTCAGCGACAGGCGCTCAAGGCGTTGTTGGTTGGTTCGATTGCGCGGCTGGAGCGGCATTATTCGATCATCCTCGAAGCCATCAACAGCCAGACCGGCGAGGTCATTGCCAGCGCGCTGGCTGAAGCTAATGGCAAAGACCAGGTCTTGCAGGCGCTCGGTCGCGCCGGCAAACAGTTACGCGAACAGTTGGGCGAATCCCTGGCGACGTTGCAGAAATTCGATGCGCCGTTGGAACAGGCGACGACGCCTTCTTTGGAAGCGTTCAAAGCCTGGGCGCGCGGCGTCGAGTTGTCGCGCAGCGGCAACGGTCTTGAAGCCATTCCACTCTATGAACACGCCAAGGCGCTCGATCCAAATTTCGCGCGCGCTGACGTTTCGCTCTCGCAAGCCTATAGCAACCTGGGGCAACTGGAGCGCGCCGCAGAATACGCCGACAAGGCGTTTGTTTTGCGCGAGCAGGTGACAGAGCGCGAGAAATTCGACATTGCCAGCAATTATCATTCATTGCATACGGGCGATTTGCTGGCGGCGATTCAGGTGGTTGAGTTGTGGCGGCAAACGTATCCGCGCGATTACGGACCGCGAGCGCGTCTGGCGTCGTTGTACCGGTTGATCGGCCAGCCCGAACGCGGTCTGGCGGCGGCCAGGGAAGCGGAGCAGCTCAATCCGCGCGCCTATGTTCCGCGCGTCAATCAGGGGACGGCGTTGGTGTTGCTGAATCGGTTTGCCGATGCGCGTCACGTGATCGAAGAGGCAATTGCCCAACAACTGGCGACCGCTACCTCACGCCGTGATCTCTTTCAAATCGCGTTTTTGGACAAAGACCGTGCAACGATGCAACAACAACTCGATGCGCTGACAGGCAAACCGGACGAATATTGGGCGCTGCACTGGCAAGCACAAGCCGCTTCGTTTAACGGACAAATGCGACAAGCGGCGGGGTTGTATCGCCGCGCCGCTGTGTTGGC
>JAEUQO010000071.1 GCA_016789605.1 Acidobacteriota bacterium | reverse complement strand
ATAGAATTTGCCGATCGAATGTCTTGCAGCTCCAGCGGAGCGACATCCGGCACATCTCGCTCCGCTGGAGCTTGGGAAAATTCTGTCGTTGCTTGCTATAAACATTCCGCTCCTACCGGAGCGATGACTTGTTCATCCAACCGCCCAACAAGCGCCCGATTTCCGCCACCATCTGCCGGTTGGGGGGCGTCTATCCAACGCATCGCCGCGTCAAAGCCCGCAACGTCGTCAAATTCACGCGCAAATTGAAAGAACGCTGGGCGGAATACTGTGCAGGCAAAATCTCGTTCGCTGAATTTGACGCTTCCGTCAAAGGGTGGGTCAATCACGTCCGGTACGCTGACACCTGGGGATTGCGCACTCACGTACTCAGTCAGGGACTGGTGTTTCAACGGCCATAAAAATTCATGCGCCTTCGGCGCAAGGATTACCGGGCTTTCATCCCACGGTCTCAGCCTTCGTCTCACCTCCCATGACAGTGATCAGGAAGAAGGGGACGACAATACACAACCCGAAAACCGATATCGAAGTCGCGGACGCCGGGACGATCGTAGCCACGATACACGGCCCGCGCGTTCAACTGAAAGTAGATCCACGAGCCGCCCCGCAGGACGCGGTATTCTGCTTTCCGCAAATTTTCTTTCCGGGCATCAATTTGCGGTTTGCCGTAATCGCTCAGACACCATTCCCAAACGTTGCCGCTCATCTCTTCCACACCGTCAGACGAAGCGCCGTTCGGGAAAATGCCAACGGCGCTGGTTTGGCCGATACCGGTGTCATCAACGTTTGATTTCTTCGGATCGAATTCACCTTCGTAAGGATAAAGCCTGCCGTCGGTGTCGCGCGCCGCTTTCTCCCATTCAAACTCGGTCGGCAAACGAAATGCCCATTCCGCCACTTTCTTCAAGTCGTAAGTGGTTCCCCATCGCCACGACAGCCAGCGGCAAAAAGCCATCGCTTCAACCCAACTGACCGTTTCGCGCGGATGATTGCTGAATTTGAAATACTGCTCTACGGGCTGACGTTCGCTGTCATCGCCCGTCAATCCTTCAAACCAGCGCGCATCGGCAATGCCTTCGGGATCGTCCACAAAGGTTTGAAACTGGCTGTAAGTGATCGGGAACCGGCTGATGTGAAACTCTGGCAGAGAGAGTTTTTGCGGTTTGGCAGCGCATTTATCTTGCGCGTCACCGTACTGAAACTCGCCTGCGGGAATTTTGATCCAATCAAAATCTGGCAGCGTCACGCCGTTGCGTTCGATGACGCCGACGCCTTTGCGATTGTCCCAACCGGCAATCGCCAACGCCCGCCCGACCGCCGCGCGCGCCTGCGGCGGTTCGTTTTTGACATCGGTCAGCCGGGCAACCCAGGCGTTGCGCAAGCGGTCGCGCGCGGCCTGACTGAATGTCTGCCCGACGCCGCTGCGCACAATGCACTGGGCCGCGACTTCCGGATTGGCTTCGGCGATCCATTCCACGGCGCGGGTGCAATCGTTGTTGTACAGCCCGGCAAACAGCACGGCTGCCACTTCCCAATTGGTTCGTTCCCACCAGTTCGCCGGATGCCAAATTTGAGACGCTTTCCAGTCGCCAGCCTCAAACCGGATTTCCATATGCCGGGCGGCAAAATATTCCTGCAACAGTTGATGGGTGAAACGAACGGGATCGTCCGTGTGCAACAATCCCGCATTGCTGGCCAGAGAAAGCAGCCGGTGCGCGTTGTCGCCCAGCAAGGCTGTGACTTCAGATTTGGGCAGAACGGTCAATGCGCCGCCCGTTTCTTCGTTGTTTGTCGTGGCGCGCCGACTTTGCATTTCAAACGCGATTTGGGCCAGTGCATCGGTCAGCGGTTTCATTTCGGTGGGCAGAATGCGGTTGCCTTGCAGTTCTCGCGTGAGCCTGATTTGCACGAAACTGCGGAACAGATTGCCGCGATTTTGCGGCAGATCGCCTCCGCTGGCATAGACGCCGGCCAGCATGGTCAACATAAACGGGTTGCTGGCCAGCGTCAGCATACTGGCGCGATCGTTGCGCCGCCTGACCCAGTTTTCCCAGCGTGAATTGCCTTCGTCCCGCCAGCCCCAGCGAAATCCGTCCGGCAATTGTGTGTTCAGCCAGAACACGTGTTTGGCGTCTGGCAATCGTCCATCGAATGTTTCCAGAAACTCCTGTTGCAGTTTCCGCGCTTCCGCCCCGGCCAGTTTCCAGAACATGTCTTTGCCGCGTGCGGGCGAATTCAGATATTTGCTGGCAAATTCGCGGATGCGGAGCGGATCGAGCGGGCTGATATTGATGCAATTGAACCCGAGTTCGCGCGGGTAATCTTCCTTGCGGCAGGAAACTACGGCCAGCAAATCAGGATGTTCTTCGACAAATTGGCGCACCTGTTCGTGTTTGTTTCGCCATTGGTCACGCGGCAATTCGTTCAGCCCATCCAGCAACAACGCTGCGCGACGGCTGCGGAGCAAATCGTGTAGGTACGCGCCCAAGCCTTTCAACCGAAAGGCGATGAAATCCGGCAGGGATTGTTCCGCTTGTGTCCATTCGCGCAAGATGACCAGCAAGGGAATTGGCGCTTGCGCATCGTGGCGGGCGATTTCGGCCATTTCCAGAATGAGTTTCCAGATGGACGTGGTTTTACCGCCGCCCGGATCGGCCAGCAACGCCGCCCGCCGCACTTCCCGAATCGCTTCAACGGCGTCGGCAAATTCTCGCCGTTGGGGCAGCCAGTTTCCGTCTTTGTCGAGCGGCACTAATTCGACCTTGTGTCCCCAGTCGGAATAAAAACGAAATTGTTCTTCCGCCCGGCTGTCGAGGGCCACGTATCGTTCTCGCAAAAACTCTGCTTGCAAGCTGTCCAGATACGCGAGTTCCTGTGCACGCTGGGCTGAAGGCGCATTCCCCTGGGAAGGATTTGTCAGGTCTGCAATCAGGGCGTCAATTTCGGTTTGCGACATCGGCCCGACCTGCTCTTGGACGGTTCGCAACAACCTGACCAGCGCGGGTTCGCCAGAGGGAAGCGTCCCGTATTGCATCAACCGCGTGATGCAATTGACGGCAAAATCGTCGGCAGCGCCTTCAAACGGAATCCGGCTGGCCAGGGGATGATCCGGAAACGCCGCGTTCAACAACGCGTGT
Source organism: Acidobacteriota bacterium (assembly GCA_016789605.1). Classification (GTDB taxonomy): domain Bacteria; phylum Acidobacteriota; class Blastocatellia; order RBC074; family RBC074; genus RBC074. The sequence goes on along the minus strand of JAEUQO010000071.1, from coordinate 8,594 downwards.
CGTCTTGTCGGCGTATCTACTTCCGGCGACAGGATGCGCCGGGCGCGCGCTAAAAGTTCTTGTGAAAAAGGTGATGTCATAGGCTTCAGGAACAAAGGGCTTGGCCAGCGCCGAATTTATCGTGACGCATTTCCGAACGCAATCAATTTGTCCGGCGAAATCGAACCGGCAGTTAGCGGCAACGGGGCAACGGGGCAACGGGGCAACGGGGCAACGGGGCAACGGTTGCAGCGTTGGGCTGCGATGAGAGAAGATGCCCGCCGCCGCAATCTGTCGCCGGGCGAAGCCGCGCGGCGGATATGGTCTGGCCGTTGGCCTGGCGGTAACGTTCACATTCTTTCAACCATACAGTATGCCGGAATCAATTTATGAAAGTCTGGGCGGCGAACAAACGCTGCGCGCGTTGGTAGACCGCTTTTACGATTTGATGGACAGCGAGCCGGAGGCCGCAGGCATTCGCGCCTTGCACCCGGAAGATTTGACCGAATCGCGCAACAAGTTGTTTTGGTTTTTGGTCGGCTGGTCAGGCGGGCCGCCGATGTATATCGAACGCTTTGGCCATCCGCGGTTGCGCGCACGGCATTTGCCGTTTCCGATTGGCGAATCAGAACGCGATCAGTGGTTGTGGTGTATGAATCGCGCACTCGCAGAACTCATCACGGACAATTTCGCGCGCGTGCAACTGGCGCACAACTTCGCGCAGTTGGCCGATTTCATGCGCAACAAAGCGGGCTAGTTTGCCGCGCTCGCTTCTCGTTCCTATTCCCTCCGCCGACCCTCCTGCCGGTTTGTCAGCATCGGCCAGATTTTTGTTGGTCGCCAACCACGTTGGTGACATAATGCCCGCCATCTAAACGCTTTACCGTCATCACCGCAAACCTCTAACGCCTTGAGGAGACTTGTCATTTATGAGCGCCGACAACAAATCATCTGTTTCTGATTCCGTACAAAAACACAAAGATTTCCTGTTTCCCGCCGTCACGATGTATTACCAGGAGCCGCTCGCGCTCGAACGCGGCGAAGGCATGCACGTGTGGGACGAACAGGGAAACAAATATCTGGATTGTTTTGGCGGCGTGCTGACGACCAGCGTCGGGCATGCGCATCCGCACGTGACCGATGCCATCATTGATCAGGTCAAAAAGATTGCGCACACCTCGACGCTGTATGCCAATCGCCCGCAATCAGAATTGGCCGCCAAGCTGGCTGAAATTGCGCCCGGCAGATTGGAAAAATCGTTTTTCACCAACAGCGGCACCGAAGCCGATGAAACCGCGACGCAAGCCGCCAAGCTTTACACCGGGCGGCAAGAGATCATTACCTTGCGTCACAGTTACAGCGGACGCAGCGCCGCCGCACAAAGCGCGGGCGGCCACAAATCCTGGAAAGTGTTGCCGACGCAAGTGCCCGGCTATTATCACGCGCCCGCGCCGTATTGTTATCGCTGCCCGTTCAAGCTGACTTATCCCGAATGCGACCTGGCTTGCGCCAAAGACATGAAAGAGCTGATCGAAACGGCGACGTCCGGCAACATCGCCGCGTTTATGGCCGAACCGATCCTGGGCGTCGGCGGATACATCACGCCGCCGAAAGAGTATTTCAAAGAAGCTGTGGCCATCATTCGGCAATACGGCGGCGTCTTTATCGCTGACGAAGTGCAAACCGGCTGGGGCCGCACGGGCGGCAAATGGTTCGGCATCGAGCAATGGGACGTCGAACCCGAAATCATCACGTCGGCCAAAGGCATGGCGAACGGTTCACCGATTGGCTGGACGATTGCCACGCCGGAAGTCGCGGCGGCAGTGCCTACGCTGACGTTTTCGACGTTTGGCGGTAACCCGGTGACTTCGCGCGCCGCCATCGCCACCATCGAAGTCATCGAACAGGAAAACCTGCTCGAAAATGCCAAGATCGTCGGCGAACACTTGCGGCAGGGCCTGATGGGGTTGGCCGAGAAATACGACGTGATCGGCGACGTACGCGGCATGGGCTTGATGCAGGCGCTCGAACTCGTCAAAGACCGCAAAACCAAAGAGCCAAATCCGCAGGCCGTGCTCAAAGTTTTTGAAGAAACCAAAAAGCGCAACGTACTCATCGGCAAAGGCGGACTCTATGGCAACTGCATTCGTATTGGGCCGCCGCTGGTTGCGTCAAAAGACGATATGGATGAGTTGGTGACGGCGTTGGATGAGTCGCTGGCAACGATATGAAAATCAATTGGCTTGCTTGGTCATTACGTAGTTTGCATTTATTTCTGGCTGCAGGTTGCGTATCTGTGCTTTGGGCAGTCTTCAAATTACCTTGGTTTGGCGTAGGCAAATTTCTTCCGTTGCCTTTTGCTGCTTTTGCATTTCTCGTTTCGCATTTTGTAAAGCGTGACAAGCTGAAAAGAGAGGCGTTGAAGGGAAACATTCGCACGTTGAGCAATGACCTGACTTTGCAGGGTGATTTCACCATTGATGATTTCGATCTGCTTTATGACGTTGAAGAGTTGGAACGAATCATCTTGATGCTGAAGGAAATGCCGGAAGGTCGGCGCAAATTACAGCCTGCTGTTGCTGTTGTTGAATGTGAACTTGTGTAAGGAGCACTTATGCGAACTCTGATCAAAAACGGCCACATCGTCACCGCCGTAGATTCGTACACCGCCGATTTGTTGGTTGACGGTGAAACCATCGTGATGATTGGCAAAGACCTTTCCGCGGTTGTGGGCACCGTGGACAAAACGATTGATGCCACGGGCAAGCTGGTCATTCCTGGCGGCATTGATCCGCACACGCACATGGATTTGCCGTTTGGCGGAACGGCGTCGGCTGACGATTTTGAGACGGGAACGCGCGCGGCGGCCTTTGGCGGCACGACGACGATCATTGATTTCGCGGTGCAATACAAAGGGCAGGCGCTCAACGAAGCCTTGGACGTCTGGTTTGCCAAAGCCCAAGGCAAAGCCGTCGCTGATTATGGCTTCCATATGATTTGCACGGATTTGCCGGATGAACGTTTGCCCGAATTGAAAGCGCTGATTGATCAGGGCGTCAGCAGCTTCAAACTGTTTATGGCGTATCCGGGCGTTTTTCTGGTGGATGACGGCACGATCTTCAAGGCGATGACGGCGGCAGGCGAACACGGCGGATTGATTTGCATGCACGCTGAAAATGGCGTGGTGATTGACGTGCTGGTCAAACGCGCGTTGGCCGCCGGTTACACCGCGCCGAAATACCACGCGTTGACGCGTCCGACCAAAGCCGAAGCCGAAGGCGTTCACCGCGCCATCGCCATCGCCGAAATGGCCAATTCGCCGGTGTATATCGTGCACCTGAGCTGTCACGACGCGCTCAAGGAAGTGCAGCACGCGCGTGATCTCGGCTTACCGGCGTTTGCCGAAACCTGCCCCCAATATCTGTTGCTGGATTACAGCTATTACGAAAAAGAAGGATTTGAAGGCGCGAAGTACGTCATGACGCCGCCTTTGCGTGATCGCGAAAATCAGGAGCAGTTGTGGAAGGGATTGCGCAGCAATGACCTGCAGGTGATTTCGACCGATCATTGCCCGTTTTGCATGAAGGAGCAAAAAGAGCTGGGCCGCGACGATTTCAGCAAGATTCCGAATGGCGGCCCCGGTGTCGAAAACCGCATGAGTTTGATTTATCACCACGGCGTTAATGCTGGGCGCATCAACCTGAATCGTTTTGTCGAACTGACTTCGACCGCCGCCGCCAAAATCTTCGGTTTGTTTCCGCGCAAAGGTACGATTGCCGTCGGTTCTGATGCCGACATTGTCATTTTCGATCCGAACCGCGAACAGACGATCAGCGCCGCGACGCACCACATGCGCGTGGATTACAGCGCCTATGAAGGCTGGACGGTCAAAGGCGTCACCGAAATCGTGCTTTCGCGCGGCAATGTGATCGTCGAAAACGGCGAATGGAAAGGCAAGGCTGGCGCAGGCCGCTTTGTCAAACGCGGGACTTTTGCCTGATCTGTGCGCTCAGGCGTGTTAAGATGCCATCGTTTCCGGTCGCAATAAGGAGGGAAACGTGATGAATGTTTTTGTTTCATATGCCGCCGCTGATCGCCCGTGGGCCGAAAAGCTCAAAAACGCGTTGCGCGAACACGGCATTTCAGTGTGGGGTGACACCGCTGAACTCAACCCTGGCGAGAGCTGGGCAGATCGCATCGAGCAGGCGATTCGCAACGCTGAAGCCATCGTCGTGTTGGCCGAATCGCAGTCTGCGCCCGATGAAAAGCAGCGGCGCACCTGGCAATCGGCGTTGGAAGCCGTTTGGGCGGATTCGTCCAAGCGGTTGATTCCGTTTTTGCTGGGCGAAGTCGAAGTGCCCAGATTTGTGCGGGCTTCGGTGTCGTCCAGCGCCAGCTTGCCGGTCATTCGCGTGCGCGAACCGGAACAAGACTGGGAGCCCGCGATTCAAAATCTGGTCGCGGTGTTGCGTCGCGATGCCGACTGGAGCCAGATCGAACAGGTGCCCTCGCGCACGGAACAGGATTTTCTGGAGCATCAGCGCAGCCGCGCGCAAATTGGCGCCTATGTCGAAAAGCTCAAAGCCTCATTGAACTTGCCATAACCGTTTGACGTCTCTGACGGGAAACGTCGCGCCTTCACCGCGCAACGTTTCCCGTTACGTATCCCAACTGCCCGCTGACACATCTGTCGCAATGCCCGCACATATACTTTCGCTTCGGAGGAATTGAGGAACCATGGCGGATCCGCACGCAGAGCAGCCGCAGTCCCCGCTTGACCCAGCCAAATCGGTTTTCATCAATTGTCCCTTTGATCCCGCCTTTGAACCGCTTTTCCAGGCGACGATTTTTGCGGTCGTTTCCTGTGACTTCACGCCGCGCAGCGCGCTCGAATCCGGCACGGTCGCCGAACCCAGAATGGATCGCATTACGCGGGCGATTTTCTCGTCAAAATATTCCATACACGATTTGTCGCGTTGTCGCGGCGAAGGCGATGAACGACTGGCGCGTTTCAACATGCCCTTGGAGCTGGGCATTGCCATGGCGCGCCGCTATCTGACGCGCGGCACCGCCGAAGAGCACGATTGGTTGCTGCTCGTACCGCAAGATCACTTGTATGTGAAATTCGTTTCTGATCTGGCAGGCTTTGATCCGAAAAAATATGACGGGCAGATCGCCAGCATTGTGCAATGCGTGATGTCGTGGTTGGCGACGCGCCCCGAAGCGCCCTTGCCGCCGACACCCAAAGACGTGTTGCTGGCGTTTCCTGATTTTGCGGCCGAAGTCGAATTGCTCAAGCTGAACTGGGGCGCTGAACCACCTTGGCCGTATATGGTCGGAGCCGCGCGCAAACACGCGCCGAAACCTTGAGGCGGAACGCGCACAGGCTTGCCAAAACCGGCGCGCACGGAGGAAGATCGCAATTTCACATGCAAAAGGGCGGCTCGCAGCCGCCCTCGAATTTTCTATTGCTGTTGCTGATAGCGCGTACGGGACTCGAACCCGTGCTCTCCGCCTTGAGAGGGCGGCGTGTTAACCAGTTACACCAACGCGCCAAAGATCACTCAACACTGGCAGGGTTATACCACCGCCCGCCAAAATTTATCAAGCGGGCCGCTGAGCGTGCCCGCTCGCCGTAGAATTTGCTGACAGGAGTTCTAACACCAAGATGGCTTCATCGCTGACAAACGAAATCAAACAAACGCTGATCGCGCTGGTGCGCGACAAGTTTTCCGTAGACCTGGACGATGTCGTTTCTGAAATTCCGCCCAAAACGGAACTCGGCGACCTGGCCTTTCCGCTGGCGTTTGATCTGGCCAAACGCATCAAGGCCGCGACCGGCGAAAAGAAAAATCCGCGCGAGATTGCGAACAAACTGGCTGACGGATTGAAAACTGTTCCCGGCGTCGCGCGCGTCGAAATCGCCGGGCCGGGCTATCTCAATGTGTTTTTCAGCCGGGCTGACATTTTCACGCAACTCGCATCAGCGTCACAGAACGTCGCGACCGGCACACAGCCATCCGGCAAACTCATCGTCGAACACACGTCAATCAATCCGAACAAAGCCGCACACATCGGACACGTGCGCAATTCGGTGCTGGGCGACACGACGGCGCGCATTCTGAAAGCGACCGGCGAAAACGTCGAAATTCACAACTACATTGACAACACCGGCGTGCAGGTGGCTGACGTGGTTGTGGGCTTCATGCATCTGGAAAACAAATCGCTGGCCGAAATCAAAGCCATCGCCGAACGCCCGGTCGCAAAACGCGAAGACAATTTCGACTATTACTGCTGGGACCTCTATTCGCGCGTTGGCCAGTGGTACGAAGAAGACAAAACCCGTCTGCAAATTCGCGCGCAAACGCTGCACGAGATCGAAGAAGGCAACAACGCGACTGCCGAAATCGGCGAATACATTTCTTCGCGCATTGTGGATTGCCATCTGGAAACAATGGCGCGGCTGGACATCAGTTATGACCTGCTGGCGCGCGAAAGCGAAATCCTGCATCTGCATTTTTGGGCGCACGCTTTTGAAAAGCTGAAAGCGAGCGGCGCAATCGTTTTTGAAACCGAAGGCCGCAATAAAGGCTGCTGGGTGATGCGCGCCGAAGAGGGGCGAACAGAAGGAGAGACAGAGGGACAGAGTGACGCAGAAAGCGAACATGATGCCGACAAGATCATTGTTCGTTCGAATGGGACAGTGACTTACACCGGCAAAGACATTGCCTATCACCTCTGGAAGCTGGGCAAGCTCGGCCTGGATTTTCATTACCGCTTGTTGCGCCACGATCACCACGGACGCGAAGTCTGGATTACGACCGGCGACGAAAGTTCCGCCAATAACCAGCATCCGCCGTTTGGCAACGGCACGGCGTTTTTGAACGTGATTGACGTGGGCCAATCCTATCCGCAAGCCAACGTCAAAAAAGGCGTGATGGCGATAGATCACGACGAACGCGTCGCCCGCAGCGCGCACTTGGCTTATGAAAAAGTCACGCTGACGCCTGCTGCCGCTATTGAACTTGGTACGGAACTTTCCGAAGCCGATCAACAGCGCCAGCAAATCGGCATGTCCGGACGCAAAGGCCTGGGCGTGAAAGCCGATGATCTGATTGACCGCCTGGAAACAAAAGCGCTGGCCGAAGTCCAATCCCGCAACGCCGATTTGAGCGAAGCGCAGCAACAGAAAATCGCGCGGCAAATCGCCGTCGCCGCGCTGCGCTACTTTTTGCTGAAATTCACGCGCACTTCGATCATCGCGTTTGACTTTGAAGAAGCCCTGAAGTTTCGCGGAGAAACCGGCCCGTACCTGCAATATTCCGTGCGCCGTCTGAGCAACATCTTCACGGAACTGGGCCGTTCGGCGGATGACGTGCGCGCAGAGTTCGCGCAGTTGTCGGCGGAAGAAGTCGCCACACAATTTAGCGGCGAAGCGGGTGACGTGCTGTGGTCGTTGGTCTATTTCGCTTCGCGGCTGGATGACGTCGTGCAACTGTCAGCCAATGCGTTCGAACCAACGCACGTGGCCAAATACGCGTTCCAACTGGCCGATCAGTTCAACACGTTCTATCAAGACAAACGCTTCCACATCCTGAAAGAATCCGACGCCAAGCGAAAAACCGTTTTGCTTGTGGCCGTTGATGTTGTGCGGCAAAAACTGGCGCAGGCACTCGCGCTGCTCGGCATCGAAGTGCCAGAAAAGATGTAATTATGTCTGCAAAAAAAATCGAAAAGTTATTGGAAGAGGCGCTGCTCAACGACGGCCAAATGGCTCAGGCCCTGTTTGAATACGAATTTGAAGAAGAAGATTTGGAAGAGTTGAAAGCCTCCCTGATCGAAGACGATGACGATTATTTGTTCGCCGTCACCGAAAACACGGGCGATGTGGCCATGGTGCTGATCGAAAAATCAGGACAAGTGCATGCCAATGAGCAGGCACGCGAAAAACTCAAAGAACATTGGCAATCTGCCTATAAGCGCAATTTGAAACTGATGATTCCAGATTTCGCGCAGCAGTTAAGCGCCGGAGAATTACCAATCAACGGCGTCAAGATTGCGCGTTCATCAATACGCTCATCAAAGTCGCAGTGAATAAGCGGCGCACTTTTCAACTGGAAAGAGAAACCATGAACCGAATTCGACGCATTCCTTTTGTTCTTTTTGCACTGTTGCTCGCCGCGCAGGTCTTCGCGCAGCAGGCGGCCAGACAGGCGGATTCAAGCCTGCTGACGCTGGACACGATTTTCAGCTACGGGGCCAGGTCGCTTGGCTGGCATCAGTGGCAAGCCGACGGCAGCGGTTATTTGATGCTGGAGCCTTCGTCAGCAAATCGAGGCGCATTGGATTTGGTTCGGTATGACGCCGCTTCGGGCGCGCGGACAGTGTTGGTGGCGGCGCAGAGCTTGATCCCTGCCGGAGCGCCTTCTCCGCTCGTGATCGAAGAATTCACCTTGAGCGCCGACAACAAGCGGTTGCTGATCTTCACGAATTCCGCGCGCGTCTGGCGCTCGAATACGCGCGGTGATTACTGGGTGTTTGAGCTGGCCAGCAAGAAGCTGCAAAAGCTTGGCGGCACGGCAAAGCCATCTTCGTTGATGTTTGCCAAGTTTTCG
>JAEUQO010000055.1 GCA_016789605.1 Acidobacteriota bacterium | reverse complement strand
GAAAGAGCAGGTCGCGCAGAATTCGCTCCCACGGCGTTTTCACTTTCGGGAGTTCCTGCGCCAGCCGTGCAACGATTCCCGCAAGTGATCCGCGCGCCAGTTTCAAACGCGAACTCCACGCGCGAATCGTCTCTTCCGTTGAATTGCCGCCTTCCGATTGTGAGGCCCCTGCCCCTGATGAGTGAAGCGATGCCACGATGTCCCGGCTGTTGAGTCCTGAATTTGAATCGAGAGAGCCAGGATCAATCCGGCTGCGATTTTTCGCCAGCAGGTGATAGAGCGATTCCGACGACCACTGACGCACAATTTCAGCAGGGTGGTCGTCTGTCTTCCATTGGCCGAGAGGCGTCAGCAACCGCTCAAACGTGACCGCATCGTCAGGCCTGCTGATGCCGCGCACGCCATCGAGCGCGGCGTTGATAATCGCGTCGCAGGCAGTGTTGTAGAGATGCGCATCAAAGTTCTGACAACGTTTCTCCAGTTCGCGCACCCGCGCCGGATGCGCCAGCGCAACATGCAGCAATTCGTGCAGCACGATGAAACGGCGTTCGGCATCAGTGTATCGGTTGTAACGCGGCCCGGCCTCGACGTGAATGCCGTCTGTGCGCGCAATCAATTCCGGCTCGGCTGAATCGAGAAACTTCACCCAGAGCGCGATGCCGCCGAGTCCGGGCATCACCTCGATGGCATCTCGCAAATCCGGCCCCATTCGTGTGGCGACGTTTTGCAGACGATTCATGCCGGGCATTTCCTTTCCGCCAGTTCATCAAATTGCGCCAGATCGTGGCCGCGCGCGATCAGGTAATTTCGCAGTTCGCGCCGCGCCGCCATCCTTTCGCGGGCAGAGGATTCTTCCAGAACTTCGCCGATGTTCCAGGCCAGACATTCGGCGCATTCGTTGTAGCCGCTACGCCTGTTGCAGGCTCCGTCGTTGTATTGCCACGTCCACCCCACCGGGCGGTTTTCGGCCAGCGCAACCGCCGCCAGCCCGTCCAGCCGCTCGGAACAGTAATAATCATCGTTTTCCAGATACGGGTCAGCGCCATCCACTGCGGCATAAAGCCTGACCTCCTCATCGTCGTGCGCCTCGATGCCCGGCTCGGTGAGAATGAAAAGCTTCATCAGCCGTTCGAGTTCCGCTTCTGATCCTGTTTCAAAATAGAGTTCACAGTCTTCACTCGCCGGATCAAAAAACGGGTCTTCCATCTGTGGCCCGACCACGTCGTGAAAATAGTCGTGCAGACGGTCATTGATCGTTTCTTTATCTCCCTCAGATTCCTGCCTGATTTTTTCCAGATCGAGATCGTGTTCAAAGAACTCGTACCACGAATCTTCCTTGATGATGCCGATTCCATCCGAACAAAACACGACGTGAATGCTCTCGAAGTCGAAGCTGACGGTTGTCGTCAGATGCGGAATCCGGCTGCTGACGAAACCGATATGCTCAACCAGTGAACCGCTGACACCGCGTTTGACTTGGGCGATAACCCGATGCTCAGAGAGCTTGAATGTGACATCGGAATAGATCGCTGAGAGTTGTTCGCAAAGCCGGTTGTAGTCTTCCGGGATCGGCGCTTCGCCGTGCCGTTCGCGCTGGAAGTTGAAAAAACGCAGCAGCGCCAGGGCTTCGGCATGTGACAGTTTCGCTTCACGATCTTTCTGATTGAGGTCGGTCAGATCCATATCGCCTCCCGTCTGCTCAGGCTGCCTGTTTGAGCGAGCGATGATCGCCGCGCCGTTTTTCATCAAAGCGAATGAACGCCGGATCGTCGCTGCAATCCAGACCGAGTTTGAGCGCGCGTTCAAGCGCCAGGCTGCCCGCGAGCGTTTGAATGTCAGCCAGCGGCAGTCCGTTGTGCGCAGATCCGCGCAGTTCGTCGAGCGCCTCCACCACTTCCATAATCCGGCTCAGATTTACGTCATTGACCGATGCGGCCATCGCATAGGCCATTCCATACAGGCCGTTGATCGTCGTCGGAATGACTTTGTGCAACTGGCGACGCGGCGTTGAAATGATCTTCTCGACCGAGGCGAGGTGTTTGAGTTCGTCAGCGACGGTCTGGAATTCGTGCGCTGTGGAATCACCGAGGACGCCGGAAATGAGAATTTCGCGTTCACGTTTGCCAATGGCATTCTTCCAGACTTGTGAAACCCGCTCCCACGAACGCGGGCTGGGCATAATCGCCTGGTCGGAGCGATCCATCTCCGGTGTGCCAATAAGCAGGTCAGGGCGAACCTGAATGAAGGCCATGACTTCGGGCGCGATGTCGTTTTCCATCGCCCACGCCAGCCAGTCCTGCGCGGTCGGCTCGACGACCAGATGCACCAGCCGGTCATTCATCGCCGTGCCGAAATCACAGGAGATTGCGCCATCTTCCGGGCGATTGCCCGCTGCGACGATTCGCCACTCATCGCCGAGCGTCCAGTTGGCGACCTTTCTTTCCAGAATCAGCCCGTAAGCCGCGATGCGCGTCTGTTCGTCCGCGCCCGGCAATTCATCGAGAAAGAGAATGCCGGGCTTGTCTTCGCGCGGCAGGAAATCGGGCAGGTAAAACGTGGTCTGTTTGTTCTGATGATCAAGCGCGGGCAATCCGCCGATGTCTGAAGCAGTTTTCTGTGAAAGTCGCACATCCCGAAGTTCTGCCTTTCGCGCTCTGACAAGCTGCGCGATGAGTTGTGATTTGCCGACGCCGGGTCTGCCCCAGAGCATGACTGAACGCCGGAGCGGCCAGAGCGCATTGATGGCTGAAATCGCCTCCGATGGCGTACACGACATTGTATTGATCATAGCGTTCGATCCTCTGGCTTGCCGGATTGAGTGAAATGTGAGGGAGATCAGGCACACTCGACTGCTGACCGCTCATTCGTTCGGCGAGCTTTCAACGACGCGCGGACTTCCGTGCCGCACATCCAGAGCTTCAGCTTTGTGCGCGCGGCCAGATTTCCGGCAGGCGGAATTGAGCCGATGCGGGCATACACCAGGTCTTCTGCGGCTGAGCGCGTGGAGATGAATTGTGGCTGGTTGCCTGAGCTGGTTTTGTCGGACAGCGTGATTGTTGTTCCGAGCAGTTCTTCGGCGAGAAAAATGCCGAAGCTGTTATGCGTGATCAGATTGGCGGCGTCAGGATTGTCGGGCGCGAATTCGCGCGGCTTGTCGAAGAACTCAATCAGCGCAAGATAATCATCCGGCGTTCCGCCCCAGCGCGCCGCCAGTCCTTTGGCCGGTTCTTCTCTGATCCACTCAAGCTGGCGCGGCGGGTGACGGCGACGCTTCCAGTATTCCGGGTCAGACTCGCGCAGCCATTCAGACAGAGAAACGATTCGCCCCAAATCTTCTACCTGATGATCGCGGAACAGATCACGTGTCGAGACGACCATCCCATCTGCGGCCTTGATTGCATCACCGTGAATTCTGACGGTCAGCCATTCGCCAAAATCCGAATGCAGAAACATCCGATGCTGCATACTGGGAAAGACCATCTTGCTGCGATCAATCCAGTCGTGAATGGCAATCCAGTCCTGCCATCTTCCGACGTAACGGTGCGCGGTGATACGAGCGTGCTGCAACGGTTTCATCTTATGCCTTTCAAGGGCTGTATTTGGGATAGATGATGCCTGTCATTGCCCACCGCGCTATTTCTTTGGCAAAGTCATCAGGGACGACGTGCCATGCCTCGTTTTTTGGAGGGGAGGATTCGATTTTAGAATGCAATGATCTGTTTCTGTCACAATGAATGACCGAAGATCCATGGTCAGCTTAGCCGTTTGTCAGAAATCGTGATCTTCTTCGAGGTCGAGAAGTTGCTTTTCATTTTTCCACCAGAGCAATGAAAGAATCCAATGATCTCCAAGCCGGATAGAATCCTCGCACAATGTGTAGTTTCGTGAATCAGGATGGGTTATCCATCCATCGGCCTGTACATCGGTCGGGCCTTCGCTAGAAGTGCCGCCACGCAGAAGATCATTGGCCACCGTCCAAGCTCCAGGCTTGTCCCTGAGTCGGATAGCATCAGGGACATCAGAGTTGCGAATAAACCAGCGCCGATGCTGGGCTGTATGGCATACGATGATGGACGGAAACGATCCGAGTTCAACCAGGCGAATTGCCGTCGCGGTGAGGCTGGTCTGGAAAGCGGTTGCAAGTTGTCGGACGGTTTCAAATATGATTCTTTGATCTTTGGCACGAGGCGTAAACATGAAATCAGGAAGCAACAACTCTGTTGCATAGCGATTCGCTCGCCTCTCCGGATTGTCGCTGCCCCATTCGCTGGCAAAGACCTGCTCCTGACACATGAACGAGGCTACGCGCCCGCGATCAAGCATCCAATGCCCCAACTCGTGCCCAGCGGAAAATCGCTGTCTTCCACGACGAGACTGACTGTCTACGGTGATGAAGGCGCGGTCGCCAAATCCGAGAATGCGCGCGGCGCTGCCCTTGAGAGGTTCGTAGATAATGGTTGCGTTACAGTATTCCGCTATCGCCTCAATTCTGATGTCTTCAGGCTCAGTTATGCCAAGCTCTCTGAGCAATGCAGATGGTGAGCGATAGTGCGAGCCGGAAGCCACTACTGATCATCTCCTGAAGTAGGATTGTCATCCAAAGCATCGAGTTCGAGAAGTTGTTTGAGATAGCCCGGGACATCTTCGTCAGGAAGGTTCTCAAAGTCGCGGTTCTGAGCAGTCAGAAGAGTGGAACCGAGCGCAGGCTGGCTTGTCAGAATTGTGTTCAGCATTTCGCGCATCTCCCCGACAGTCTCTGGGAGCGAAAAGCGCTTCTTTTGCAGAGCAGCGACCCGCTCATCATACCTTTGCTGAGCTTCAACCAGAGGTTTCTGGCGACAGTTTTTGACTGCCTGTCGCAGGACGTTGCGAATGTGGTCGGTCGAATCGCCCTCATCAATTATTTCGGCTCGCACTTCCTCATCCGACATTTCAAATGCGGATTCGGCAAAGCCGTTCATTAGGTTGGCAAATTCCTGCTCGTAATCGTGAGATTTATCAGCCATGAGTTTCCGCCTTTCTCGCGTTGTCTCGCGCGTTCCGGTGCAGCCATCTCATTTCAGTTTCGTACTCCTTTTGTGAAATGCCAAGCAGTTCTTTGATCTCAGGCCCAGGCATCTTTTCCCGCATTCCACCAATGATCAGCGCGGCGAGCGGGCGATCCGCAACCAGTTTGTCAATCCGTAATAATTCTTCCTTTACTTCCAGTACGCGCTCAGCGTTAGGGAGAGGGGCTGGTACCCGAAGCAAGGGGTTGATTTCTTTTCCACCTTCACCGATATGGATGGCATCTGCTTCCAGAATGGCCTCTTCATCGTCGAACTGATCACGCCAATGTGACGAGATGCTCTGCATCGCGCCTTTCAAATGCAGAACGAAAGAAACCTCATCCTTCCTCCACCGGCGGCGTTCAGGATCACAGGTCGCGGCGATTGCTTCACGCAAAAGATCTTCATAATCATGATCACGAGCGGCACGACCAAGCCCTCTAATCCTCCAACGGGCAAATTTCTCAAGCCGGAAGATGTCCTCCCTGGACAAGGACTCCACCGCCGCGCTGACTTCTTCAATGCTCGCGGTCTTTTCTAGCGGAACTCTGCGTGAAGGTGACTTCTTTGACTTCATGCCGCCGGATGCTATCACAAGTCTCAAAACACTCATGCCGGGCAAAATGGGCTTTCGGACAAAAATTTTTGAGCCGTGTCCGAAAGTCCAGGAAAGCAGGCACAAGGAGAGTGAAGAGGCAAATGAACATGAGTATGATCGAAAAGAAAGCGCCACGCGGGAACAAGAAACCAGGCGCCGCCACACACGAATCACCTGTCGTTCGCGTCCAATCGCGTGCGATTGATCCAACCAGAAAGCTTCTGCTTTACGTGCGTGCAGGTGGGCGTTGTGAATTCGATGGCTGCAATGCCTATTTGTTCAAGCATCACGTCACTCAGGCCGAAGAGAATTTTTCTCAGGTCGCACATATCGTCGCGTTTAAGCCCGATGGGCCAAGGGGCAAGGCCGGTTTGCGGCCGGATGACATCAACGATCTCGATAATCTCATGCTCCTCTGTCCGCAATGCCACAAACTGATAGATACGCGCCCGCGCGAGTTCAGCCGCGAGGCGATTGAAAAATACAAGAGGGACCACGAGCGGCGCATTTTTCGGCTCACTGAAAGCAAGCCGGATCGCAAAACCACCGTTGTGGTGCTCAAAGCGCGTATCGCCGGTCAGACAATAGAAATTTCGAAGGCCGATATCAACGATGCAGTGTCACCGCGTTACCCCAGCGACATCCAGGGATGGGTGATTGATCTGACGCGAATCCACGGGGAGGATGCGGCCTTTTTTCAGACGGCGAGACAGACGATCAAAGCCGATGTTGACCGGCTGTACGCGACAGGCTCCGACGTTGAAAGCACACATCACCTTTCCGTGTTCGCTCTCGCACCAATTCCACTA
>JAEUQO010000483.1 GCA_016789605.1 Acidobacteriota bacterium | reverse complement strand
TTGGAGTTGACCCGCAAACGTGGCGACCAAAATACCGAAGTCTCTCTCCTGAGCAGTTTGGGCGTGGTTTCCGCTACCCTGGGTGCAAGCCAACAAGCCCTGGCCTATTACCAACAAGCCCTGACCATCGCCCGCGAACTCGGCCAGCGAGATCAGGAAGCCACGTTACTGACGAGCATGGGCGTGCGTTATCTGAATTCCGGCGAGCCGCACAAGGCGGTGGAAAATTTCCAGCAAGCCCTGACACTCAACCGTTCGCTCGGTTTGCGCGACGACGAATCCGCGACGTTGCACAATCTGGCCGGCGCCTGGTTGCAATTAGGCCAATACCAACAAGCGCTGGACACGGAAAATCAGGCGGTGACGCTGGCGCGCGTCACAGGAATTCGCCGAATCGAAATCGGCGGCCTGTTATTGCTCGGTCAAATCTACCAAAGAATCGGCGAATACCCGCTGGCGCTTAAAGCCTTTCAGCAAACGCTGGTTCTGGCTCGTCAAACGGGGTCTCGCAACGAAGAGGCCCTGACGCTCAATAGTTTAGGATCAATGCATCGAAATAGCGGCGACCTAACAACCGCGGCGGACTGCTTTCAGCAAGCTGTGGCAATTCATCGCGCGTTGGGAACGCGCTCCGTTCTACCTGCCAGCTTGATGGAGCTGAGCGTGGTGCGTCTGGCGCAAGGTGAAATGACCGCAGCAATGGAACTCGCCCAAGAAGCTCTCACGTTGAGCCGCGAAATCCGCGTCCAGCGATTTGAAGTCCCCGCGCTGGTGGTGTTGGGGAAAATCCACAGATTGCGCGGCGAGCGGGAACAAGCGGCGGAATCGTTGCGACGGGCGTTGGAACTGAGCCGCGCCGTCAATTACGTGTCATTGGAAACACAAGCGCTGGAAGGGCTGGCGCGACTTGCGCTGAGCGAGGGGAAATACAGCGAAGCGCAAATGCACATCGAGCAGGCCATTCGCTTGACCGAATCCGAGCGCGCGACGGTCGCCAGCCGGGAGCTGCGCACCGGTTTTCGCGGCAAGGTGCAATCACTATACGAAATCTGGCTTGAATCGTTGATGCAGCAAAATACGGCGGGCCAGTTTACGGCACGCGCGTTTGAGGTGAGCGAACAATCGCGTGCACGCACGTTGGTGGAAATGCTTAGCGAAGCGCGCGTGGATTTGCGGCAGGACATCGCCCCTGATCTGGTCGCGCGCGAACGCGAGCTGCAACAAATGCTGACCGCAAAATCCGAACGTTTGGGGCGCATACGCGCCGCCGACTTGAACAACGAACAAACCACGGCTCTCAAAAATGAACTCGCTGAATTGCTCAGCGAGCATAACGCGGTGCAAACACGCATTCGCCAGGCCAGTCCGCGTTACGCTGCGCTTACGTCGCCGCCCCAATTTACGCTCAGCGAGATTCAAAAGCAGGCGCTCGACGCCAATACGCTGTTGCTGGAATATAGCCTGGGCGAACAGCGTAGCTACCTGTTTGCCGTCACGAAATCATCCATCCAAAGCTTTACCTTGCCCGGAAGCCAGGAGATCGAAGACGCCGCCCGGTTGTTTTATCGCCTGACCACGGAACAGGACAAACCCGGCCTCTTTCGCTCAGAATCAGAAAACCGCCAATGGCTCGCGCGCAATGAACGCGCGCGGGTGGCAGCCACAAACAAACTCAGCCAGATGTTGTTGGGGCCGGTGGCCAACCTGCTCGGCCAAAAGCGCTTGCTGATTGTCGGCGATGGCATCTTGCATTACGTGCCATTTGCCGTGCTTTTTGCCCCGCAGGCGCCACACGCTTTCGCAGCACAGTCTCCGCTGGTTGCCCAGCACGAAATCCTTACGCTGCCTTCGGCTTCCGTGCTGGC
>JAEUQO010000473.1 GCA_016789605.1 Acidobacteriota bacterium | reverse complement strand
CGCGGTTCGCTGAACAACGACAACGATCAGGATCAGGGCTGGTCGCTGGAAGTGGCGATTCCCTGGCAAAGCCTGAACAAACTGGCCGAACAACTTCCTCCGGCGAAAACCACCTGGCGCGCGCAGATCAATCGTTGGGACGGCATCGAAGCGAAAGGCCGCCGGCTGAGTATGTGGTGTCCTTCGGGGTTGAAGAAACCGAATCCACATAACCCCGAACGGTTTGGAATCCTGACCTTCAAATAGTCCAAACAGGTAAAAGAACAGATACAACACAATGGCAATAAACCATGAATCAGACCAAACAGTTGCAGCAGCCGTGAACACGAATTCGCGCGTGCGTTATCGCGTGCTGGCGTTGGCGGTGCTGCTCGCGGCGATCACCTATCTCGACCGCATCTGCATCTCGCTGACCGCGCCCGCCATGATGCGTGAGCTGGGCATCGACAAAGTGCAGATGAGTTTTGTCTTCAGCGCCTTCACGCTGGCCTATGCAGCCTTTGAGATTCCGACCGGCTTTTGGGGAGATCGGGTGGGAACGCGCAAGGTACTGACGCGCATTGTCATCTGGTGGTCAACTTTTACGGTCGCGACTGCCGCTGTTTTCAATTACGCCTCGCTGCTGGTGATTCGTTTTCTTTTTGGCGCGGGCGAAGCGGGCGCGTGGCCAAATGCCGCACGCACGTTTTCACGCTGGTTTCCGGTCACGGAACGCGGCACGGCGCAGGGCATTTTCTTTATGGGGGCGCATTTGGGCGGCGCAATCACGCCGTTGTTGGTCACGTACCTGCTCACGTTTTTGCCCTGGCGCGCAGTGTTCGTGGTTTTCGGCGCGATTGGATTTGTCTGGGCGGTGAGCTGGTATTGGTGGTTCCGCGACGAACCGGAGCTTCACGCGGCAGTCAGCCCGCAGGAACTCGAACATATACAACGAGGCCGCGGCGCGGCGGAATCCCATCATCTGAATGCCGCAGGCTGGCGGCGCATCCTGACTGACCGCAGCCTGCTGGCGCTTTCAGCGGCTTACTTCACACAGGGCTATAGTTTCTATTTCTTCATCACCTGGCTGCCGACGTATCTGGAAAACGCGCGCGGCTTTACTTCTACGACATTAGGCGTGATGGCGGGGCTGCCTTTATTGATGAGCGTGCTGGCGGATTTGCTGGGCGGCATCACCACAGATCGCCTGACCAAACGGTTTGGGTTAAGGATCGGACGTTGCGGGGTTGGTGGCGTGTCGCTTTTGCTGGCCAGCATCCTGTTGATTGCGGGCACGGCGACAAGCCAGGCGTATCTTGGCGTTGCGTTGATTTCCATTGCGCTGGCGTTTTCCAACTTCCTGCTGGGGGCCAGTTGGGGAACCTGTGTAGACATCGCGGGCGGCCACGCAGGCGTGGTCAGCGCTTGTATGAACACCGCCGGACAGATCGGCGGATTCCTCAGTCCGATTGTGGCCGCACTGTTCGTCGAAAAATACGGCAGTTGGTCCGCGCCGCTGTATGTGTGCGGCGTGCTCTACTTTCTGGGCGCGCTGTGCTGGTGGGCGGTAGACCCGCGACGACCCATCACGTTTGAGCAGTAACCTTTCCTGAAATGGCGTGATAGCCGAACCATTCGAGTGGACTAAACCGCGCGTCAGGCTTGAGGACGCTTGTCTATGAAACTTATGTTCTCGTTTGTTGCCGTTATGCTGGCGCTGGCTTTCGATCTGCGGTGGGCTGATGTTACGTAATCACCGATCAGGGATTTGATAAGCCGTGGGAAGGCGCGTTCGCTGGAGACTGTACGGCGATCAAAGATGGCGCGGTGTATCGGTTGTACTATCGCGGCTTATCGCTGGCGAAATAAGGCATGTCTGCAAATTTAAATACGTCCAGGTGTTAATCAGGGTCGAGTTCCTCCGTTTATCCTATCGTGCAAACATTCATCGCAAGACTATTGGCGATGTCGAATCTGACCAGTAAATCGAAACTCAATGCAATATATTCAATATAGACACTGCAACGACCATACGTCAGCCAGGATGAGCAGTTGGAGCATCTATAAATGAAAGGGCGATGACGCATGCGCACCCTGGAATGGATCTTTTCGCTGTCTTTTGTTCCTGCCTTACTCCTTCCATTTATTTCACATACGTGGCGACAGTCTTGGTTGAAGCTTCTGGCGCTCCTGCCAGTAGTGATGGGGGGAATTCATGTTTTCGTCGAGGGCTGGCGGATTCAAATGATCCCCATGTATTTCCTTGCCGCGATAACACTCCTGCGTTACCTGCGAACAGACTGGAGAAAGGACAATTCTGAGCGAAGGCAGGGGACTTGGGGACGCGTGGTTATGGCGCTCGCGCTTGTCTTCTGCATCATCTTTGCGCATTGGTTGTTGCCAGTGGTTACGCTGCCAGCGCCAACCGGTCCTTACTCCGTTGGCATCGTTGATCGTGAATTGAAAGACGAGAAACGGGGCCGACGGCTGATGGTGTCTGTCTGGTATCCAGCGGCGCAAAACGGATCGCCCGCCCCGCTGACGCATTATCCCGATCAAGTCGCCACGGGGTTAGGCAAACTGACTGGCTTGCCGGGATTCCCATTCCAGCATCTACGCTATTTCAAGCTGTCTGCCAGCAATGGGGTGCCAGTACGAAGCGCCGATTCACCCTTTCCCACCCTTGTGTTTTCGCATGGGATGGTTGGGGTGCGTTTACAAAACAGTTCGTCCTTACAGGAACTGGCGAGTTGGGGCTACGTTGTCGTGGCGATTGACCATACCGATGCTGCCGCCGTGACTGTGTTTCCCGATGGCGAAACGCATGTCTACAATCTGGAGCGCTTCGGCATTACGGCTGCGGATGGAGAGCCGAATCATGAAATGATGAATGAGAAGGTGTTTCCCGTTTGGGTTGCGGATCAGCGTTTTGTTTACGATATGCTGGAAAAATGGGCTTCGGACGATCCTTTGCTGGCAGGCAGAATTGATCTGTCGCGCATTGGCTCGTTCGGGCATTCTTTCGGTGGCGCGACCGCGTTGGAAGTTTGTCGCAGCGATGCGCGCTGTCGTGCGGCGGCGAATATGGATGGTGGGTTGTATGGCAGGATTGTAAAAGAACCAGCGGTTC
Source organism: Acidobacteriota bacterium (assembly GCA_016789605.1). GTDB lineage: Bacteria > Acidobacteriota > Blastocatellia > RBC074 > RBC074 > RBC074. Next base: position 8,853 of record JAEUQO010000473.1, on the reverse strand, counting down.
GCCCATTGTTGCTCATGACTTCCGCCCAGAGCCGTCATCTCGACTATGCGGTTGCAAAATGGAAATCTCTGCTGGCAAATGCTCAGGCTCCTGCCTACTGGCTGGAAGTGCCGAACAGTTCACATCTTTCGTTTACCATCACGCAATTGCTTTGCCCGCTCATCGTACCCAAAGGCTACGACCCACGGGCCGGGTTACGCATCACAGATAAATACCTGCGGACATATTTTGATATGTATTTACGCGGTATCAAGACGACCCCGCTTGTCGCAACATCGGGCGAGCAGGATGTGTATTGGTGGCCTGAAAGCAGGCCGGAATAATCAGGGCAACCTCGATCAACCCTCCTGGCAGCGTTGCAATCGGCTAGGTTCGCGGCAACGGAGTGCCCCGGATTCGCGCAGCGCACAGGCTCAGTCAAAGCCAGGCTGGAAGCCGATTGGCTCGGAGCGGGGAAATTTCTATACGCGCTGAACTCAGGTCTTTATCTACTTCAGCCCCCACGCGCATTTGTTACAACTTGCCATATCTTTGTCACACAACACGTCGCGGCTCATCACTGCTGTGCTGCACGTTGCTGCTCCTGCGCAAACCGGCGGCACGTCAGAGCCGCTGAATACAGTGACAGATTTGAACAGCACGAAAAAATGAGTGAGGCATTCGCCTCGCGAAATTTTAGGGAATAATTCCGCCGCCCGGTGTCCCATATCCTACGCGGGCGGCGTGTTTGAACCGGCAGCCCACTCGTAATTCACGAACCATCTTTCATCAAGTTTCTCCAATCGCCGGACGACCTCCGCGTGATGGGAAAGGTGTGCTGTGCGTGCGGCGGTGAAAGTGAACCAGGAAAAACTATTTCTATGACCAGAAGATCAACCCTTCTTTTGATGCTTGTTGCATTCGTCGTGGGCGGTTTCGGCTACGGCATTGTGCAACGCAAAACGGCTTCGGCGCAGACTTCGGAAAGCTTCGGCGGCAACATCGTGCTGGGGCGTCCGACGGATCGTTCGATCACCGTCAACGTCTTGTTCACGGCCAATCAGGATTCCGTTTATCTGGAATATGGCGAAAACCCTGGCTTGCTGACTCAACAAACCGCGCCGAAACAAAACATCCGCGCCAACGAACCTTTTGAAGACATCATCAGCGGGTTACAACCTAATCGGCGGTACTTTTACCGCGTGCGTTATCGCGCCGCCGGACAAACTACTTTTGGAGCAAGCGCTGAACACAGCTTTCACACACAACGTGCGGCGGGCAGCGCGTTTACCTTTACGCTGATTGCCGATTCGCATCTGTTCACCACGCAACATTGCGACCCGGCACGGTATGCGCTGGCGTTGAAAAACGCGTTGGACGACAACCCGGATTTTCACATTGATCTGGGCGACACTTTTCGCACCGATACGATCACGAACAACTCTGCTTCGCTGATTTATCAACAGGTGCTCAATCGGCAAATCGCGCATCGGCCTTATTTCAACATCCTGACGCATTCTGTGCCGCTGTTTCTGGTCAACGGCAATCACGATTCGGAATACCTGTATTACACAAAGCCCGAATCGGGCGAGAACCCGAATTTGCCGCTGTGGTCTACCAATGCGCGGCTGTTGCTGTTTCCCAATCCACGCCCGGACAGTTTTTATTCAGGCGATCAAACGATGTATCCCGGCGTGGAGGGCGGCTTGCGCGAAAGTTATTACGCCTGGGAATGGGGCGATGCGCTCTTTGTCGTGCTTGATCCGTATTGGGAAATGCCGGAGCGTGGCGGGCAAAACTGGGGCACGGTTCACGGCGACAAACAGTTCGCCTGGTTTCGCGACACGCTGCGCAAAAGCAAGGCCAAATATAAATTCGTCTTTGAACATCATCTGCATGGCCAGTCGCGCGGCGGCGTGGAAGTCGCTTCGCAATTTGAATGGGGCGGGCGCGAACGCAATGGCAATTTCACCTTCCCGCAAAATCGCCCGACCTGGGACAAACCTTTTCACGATTTGATGGCCGAAACCGGCGTGACCATTTACTTTCAGGGACACGACCATTTGTTTGCACGCGGGTTTTACAACGGCGTGACCTACGTTTCGGTGCCGCAACCTGGCGCAGGGCCTGATCCAACGGCGGCGGATTATTTCCCCGGCAACGTGGGCGATGGGAATTTCGACGCGTATCCGGCCAGCCACGTTCTGCCGAATTCCGGCCACGTTCGCGTTACGGTTTCGCCCAATGGTGTCAAAACCGATTACGTCACCGTCAAATTGCCACGCGACAAAGGCACAAACAAAACCGTCGCCTACACTTTCACGGTCGGTCAGCCTGCCGCGCCCAACAGTCTGGCGCTGGTGTCGGCGGGCAATTTCGCCAACATCGGTGGCGCAGCGGAATCGCTGGTGTCAGCGTTTGGCAACGGGTTGGCGGGCGCGGCAGGCGCAACCATCGTCAACGTCAAAGACAGCGCAGGCGTGGAACGGGCCGGGCGCGTGCTGTTCGCTTCGGCCACGCAAGTCAATTTCATGTTGCCTGCCGGAATGGCCAGCGGCCCGGCAACGGTGACGGTGCTTTATGCGGGCAATCCGGTCGGCACAACAACGTATCAAATCGAAACCGTCGCGCCCGCAATGTTCACAGCCAACGGCAGCGGATTGGGCGCGCCTGCCGCCGTTGCGGTGCGCGTGCGCGCGGATGGTTCGCAAACCATCGAACCGGTTGTGCGTTGCACCAACACCGGCTGCGTTCCCGTGCCGCTCGATTTGGGAGCGGCCACCGATCAACTGTATCTGGTGCTGTTTGCCACGGGCGTTCGCAATCGCGCACAGCTTTTAACCGGGGCTGATGTCGGCGTGCGCATCGGCGGTGAATTGGCCGAAGTGCAATATGCCGGAGCGCAGGGCGATTTTTTCGGCCTGGATCAACTCAACGTCAAAGTGCCTCGCACATTGATTGGGCGCGGCGATGTGGCCGTGATTTTCAGTGTGGCGGGACGTTCGGCTACACCGGTGATGGTGAACATTCGATAGAGGAGAAACAACATGCAAAAACTCAAACGTTCGCTGGCGCTGGCGGCGCTGTTATTGACGGCGGCGTTTCAACAAGCCTTCACCCCGAAAACCGATGTGCCCGCGCATCCGTGGGATTTGATTCTGGCGCGACCGACAGACAAATCCGTGACGGCCAGTTTGCTGGCGTACAAGGATTCCGAAGCGTTTATCGAATATGGCACAACCAAGGGCAGCTATCCGAACAAGACCACGGCCAAGCAGTTCACCAAGGATCAAGCCAGCACAATTCTGCTCAGCGGATTGGCGGCCAACACGCGGCATTATTACCGCCTGCAAATTCGCGATGCCGGAACGACCAGCTATACCGCCAGCCAGGAATTCAGCTTTATGACCAAACGTCCGGCGGGTTCTGCGTTTGTGTTCACAATGCAGGCGGATTCTCACTTGGACGAAAACACAGACCCGACGATTTACGCGCAGGCGCTGGCCAATATGCGCGCCGATCAGCCCGATTTCATGGTGGATTTGGGCGACACGTTCATGACCGACAAATACGGCAATACCACGTACAAGGACGCGGCCAAACATTATCTGGCGCAGCGGTATTACCTGGGTTTGCTTTGCACCAACGCGCCGTTGCTGTTGACGCTCGGCAATCACGACGGCGAACAGGGACGCTTTTTGAATAACACTGCCGACAACATGACCATCTGGTCGAACACAATGCGCAAGGCGTTGTTTCCGAATCCTGTGCCGGATGGGTTTTACAGCGGCAACTCCACGCCTGACCCGATTGCCGGTCTGCCCGAAAATTATTTTGGTTGGGAATGGGGCGATGCGCTGTTTCTGGTGCTCGATCCGTTTTGGAAAACCAATCGCACAAACAATTCGGACGGATGGGCCTGGACGCTGGGCGATGCGCAATATCAATGGCTGAAACGCACGCTGGAAACTTCGCAGGCCAAATACAAATTCGTTTTTCTGCATCATCTGGTCGGCGGCAGAGACGGTTCGCAACGTGGCGGCGTGGAAGCGGCGAAGTATTTTGAATGGGGCGGATTCAATTTGAATGACGTGAACGAATTTGCCGCCAAGCGTCCTGGCTGGCCGATGCCGATTCATCAATTGCTGGTTGCCAACAAAGTCTCTGCCGTCTTTCACGGTCACGACCATTTGTACGTCAAACAAGACTTGGACGGCATCGTTTATCAGGAAGTGCCGCAGCCGGGCTTTCCGCGTTTCAATGTACCCGCCAGCGCGGTGGAGTACGGTTACGTCACGGGCGTCTTGCTGGGCAGCCCCGGCCATTTGCGCGTGACGGTTGCGCCGGACAAAGCCAAAGTCGAACTGGTGCGGCCTGTGCTGGCCAAAGACGAAACAGCCACCAAAAAGAACGGCGAGATTGGCCATAGCTATGAGATCCAACCGGCCACAGCAGTCGCCGCCGCCACGACGGTTTCCGCCGCCAGTTTCAAAGGCGGAACCATCGCGCCAGACAGCATCGCTTCGGTGTTCGGCACAGCCTTAGCGACTTCAACCAAAGCGGCCAGCGCGACTCCGCTGCCGAGCGTGATTGACGGCACAACAGTCAAAGTCAAAGACAGCGCCAACGTCGAACGCTCCGCACCTTTGTTTTTCGTTTCGCCAGGGCAGATCAATTACCAGGTTCCGCCTGGTTCCACCACGGGCGCGGCAACGGTTTCCATCACAGCCAACGGCGCTCCGGTTGGTTTGGGAACCATCAACGTTGCTTCGGTTGCGCCGGGCTTTTTCACGGCGGATTCCAGCGGGCAAGGTTATCCGGCGGCGGTGGTTTATCGCTATCGCAATAACGCCTTGGTCAGCGTCGAACCGGTTGCGCGATTCGATAGCGCGCAAAACAAAATCGTCGCCGTGCCGATTGATTTGGGGCCGGAAACAGACTCGCTCTTTTTGATCGCCTTCAGCACGGGCGTGCGGTATCGCAGCGGGCTGAACAACGTAACAGCGACGATTGGAGGCACCGCTGCGGAAGTTTTGTTTGCCGGTGTGCAAGGCGATTTTATCGGCGTGGATCAAATCAATTTGCGATTGCCGCGCACGCTGGGCGGACGCGGAGACGTTGATCTGAATTTGACCGTTGATGGAGTCGCCGCTAACACCGTCAAGCTGAACTTTGCCGGAACAGCATCCACCACGGATAACTTTTCGGTAACAACTGGCGAGGCAACCGATGGAAAGAACAGCAGCGTAATTGCCGCCTGCACTTCCAGCGTGCGCTTTTTCCAGGGACAAACCGGAACCGTGAAATCGGCTGATGGCACAACGTGGACAGTCCCCGCCGCCGTCAACGAAGGCGCAGCTTGCACGGACATTTACAACGACTGCACCGGCGCGGGCGACGATCCGAATTACCTGAGCAAATTGAAAACGACTGTGATTGACCCGGACGGCGTAGAAATTACTGGCTGGTTTTTCGGCGACAACTACTTTGAGCTATACGTCAACGGCCAGTACGTCTGCCGCGATTCCATTGGTTTTATTCCGTTCAATTCCAGCGCCGCGCGGTTCAAGGTCAAATACCCGATCACCTATGCCATTCGGTTGGTGGATTGGGAAACGCATCTGGGGCTGGGCATGGAATACGACACCTGGAACGTAGGCGACGGCGGATTCACCGCGCGCTTCAGCGACGGCACAGTGACAAACGGCAATTGGAAAACACAGGTCTTTTACGTTGCGCCGCTCGACAATCCCAGTTGCATCGGAGCCAATCGCAACACCAGCGCCTGCGCCAGTCGCCCGGCTTGCGCAAACAGTGATCCGACCAAATGTCAGGCCGTGCATTACGCCTTGCCTGCGAATTGGAACTCGCCGAGCTTTGATGACTCCAGTTGGCCGACAGCCACGATTTACACGGCCAATCAGGTGACCAATCAACCGGCCTACACGCGCTACACGCAACTGTTCGGCAATGCCAGCTTTATCTGGTCGCGCAATCTATTTACCGACAATCACGTCATTGCCCGCTACACCGTGCCGCGCGCACCCACAAGCTAAGGTTTCCTGGCAGAGGATCGAGAGATGAAAGCAAAACAGATTTTTCCGGCGATTTTTATTGTTCTGACGATTTTGCTTGGCGGGGCATTTAGCCCAAGCCATTCTTCCGCGCAACGCAACACGAACCAACGGCCACCCAACTTCATTATCCTGATGGGCGAAGGGCAAGGCTGGAACAGCACGTCGGTGCAAATGGACGACGCTGTGCCCGCGTCAAAAAGCAGCTTCATTCAAACGCCGAACCTTGAGCGATTGGCGAAAGAAGGAATGCGGTTCGCCAATGCTTATGCAGCTTCTCCGCGCTGCACACCGTCGCGCGCCGCATTGTTGACGGGCAAAACGCCTGCGTTATTGCGTATGACGTTTGTCGGACAAGGCGCGCGCGGCGAAGCCGACAACAGTCGCAAGCTGATTCCGCCACAACCTTCGCTGGATTTGCCGGAAGCGGAATTGACCATTGCGGATATGCTGAAGAGCGCCGGTTATGCCACCGCGCATTTCGGCAAATGGCACGTGGGCAGATTGAACCCCACGCGCCACGGCTTTGATGAAAACGACGGAGCGAACAACAACGGCGGGCCTGAAAACGCTGGCGAACCGAATCCGAAGCAGGCTTATCTGACGACAGAAAAAGGAATTGATTTCGTCGCGCGACAGACGAAAGCAGGCAAACCCTTCCTGCTGCAAATCTCGCAATACGGCGGACGCGGCGAGGCCGAAGCCAAGCCTGAAACCGTCGAAGCCATCCGCAAACGCGGCCTTGATGCGCGCCAACTCGGAGCCGCCGCCGTGGCCGAAGACGTGGACATCAACATTGGCCTGCTGCTGAAAAAACTGGATGAACTCGGCATCGCAGCGAACACTTACGTGATTTACACCACCGATCACGGCACGCCCGGACGCGGCAACGGCGTGCTCAACAACGGCAAAGGCTCACTGCACGAAGGCGGCATCCGCGTGCCGATGATTATTCGCGGCCCCGGCATCAAAGCCGGCGTTTGTTCGCATACGCGCGTGGCGAGTTTTGATCTGCTGCCGACGATTGCTGAGTTGGCAAATCTCAAAACGCCGCTTCCTGCATCCATAGAAGGCGGCAGCTTGGCGACGCTCTTGCGCGGCGACGGCAAGGCTGCGGTCAAACGTCCGCGCGAAGAGATGATCTTTCACTTCCCGCATTACGATCTGGACAATGACGGCCCGGCTACAGTGATGTTTCTAGGCAATCTGAAAGCCTACAAATCGTATGAAACCGGCGAACTGCGGCTTTACGATTTATCGAAAGACCTCAGCGAACGAACCGATCTAGCCAAGCAGATGCCCGACAAGGCGGCGGAACTGGATCGGCGATTGAACGATTATCTCAAATCCGTCAACGCACAAATGCCGACCGCGAATCCGAATTACGACCCTAGCAAGGCTCCGGCCAACAACAACGGGCGCAGAAACCGCCGCAGGAATTGAAAACGCCATGAAACGAATTCTCTCGATTGCAATCGTCATTGCCGCAATGTTGGCCATGACGCTGTTGGCTGTCAGCCACGCACAACAACAACGTCCGCAACAGGAACGCGGCCAAAGACAAGACGGCGGACGCCGAACGCAGGACAATGGCGAAGCGCGCACGGATGTGCCCGCGCATCCGTGGGACATCATTCTGGGACGGCCAACGCGCGATTCGATCACGCTGAGCGTGCTGGCTTATCAACCGCTGGAAGGTTTCATCGAATACGAAACCAGCAAGACGAAAAACAAAACGGCGGCGCAATCATTCAAGCGGGGCGAACCGGTTGAAATTATCCTCAAGGGACTGAAACCGGATGCACAATACATCTACCGCTTTCACACACGCGGCAATTCGTCGGACAAATTCACAACCAGCGCGGATTATGGATTTCACACGGCGCGACCGGCGGGGGCGGCGTTTACCTTCACCGTGCAATCGGATTCGCATCTGGATTACAACACTTCGCCGGAACTGTATGCGCGCACGCTGGCCAATGCGCTGGCCGACAAGCCCGATTTTCATTTTGCGCTGGGCGATACGTTTATGACCGACAAGTACGCCAATTATCAGGACGCGGCGAAACAATATCTGGCGCAGCGGTATTACTTCGGATTGCTCTGTCATTCCGCGCCGTTGTTTTTCGCGTTGGGTAATCACGATGGCGAACGCGGTCGGTCGCTGAACGGCACGGCGAACAACATGACCGTCTGGTCTGCCACAATGCGCAAACGCTATTTGCCGAATCCGCAGCCAGGTGCGTTTTACTCAGGTAATGCAACGCCGCAGCCTTTCGTCGGCTTGTTGCAGGATTATTATTCGTGGGAATGGGGCGATGCGCTGTTCGTCGTGCTTGATCCGTTTTGGTTTACGAAAGATCGTGGGAATGACGATAACTGGGCGCGCACGTTGGGCGAAGAGCAACATCAATGGCTGCGGAAAACGTTGGCGGGCAGTAACGCCAAATTCAAATTCGTCTTCCTGCACCATCTGGTCGGCGGCATTGATCGCAGTGCGCGCGGCGGCATTGCGGCAGCAAAGCTTTACGAATGGGGCGGACTCAATGCCGATGGCACGGACGGTTTCAAACAACACCGCCCGAATTGGGAAATGCCGATTCATCAACTGCTGGTCAAACACAATGTCTCCGCCGTCTTTCACGGCCACGATCATTTGTTTGCCAAAGAAGACCTGGACGGCATCGTTTATCAGGAAGTGCCGCAACCCGGCCATCCGCGTTATGACTCGCCGCGCAATGCAGCAGAGTACGGTTACACCAGCGGCGAGATTCAGGGGGGAGCAGGACACTTGCGCGTG
>JAEUQO010000467.1 GCA_016789605.1 Acidobacteriota bacterium | reverse complement strand
CTCAACCGTCAGTTTTTCGCGCGCCACGGCATCCATCAACTCTGACAAATACTGCGGCATAAAAAACGAACCGTCAGGCTGACGCTGAATCAAATCCGCCGCATACAACACACGGCGTTCCGGCAAATACGCCATCAACATACGCTCCCCGCTTTCCGTGCGCAGCGGATACAGTTCCAATCGGTTGGGCCCTTCGCCCAGAACGGTTTTGCCTGCCACGATGCGCCATTGCGGACGTTTGGGCGTTTGCGCCAATGCATCAGGAAAAGTGCGACGCGGCGCAGTCATCACTTTTTCAAGCAACGGCTGATTCACGTCCAGCGCGTAAATCGGAATGCCGCGCGCGGCGTATTCGCGCACGCCAGCCAGGTGCGGCCAGGCGTCAGAAGTCGAAACCACCGCTTTGATCGGCACACCGGGAAAACGCTTTTCGGCTTCGGCGATGACTTTGGCGGAATAGCCGGACGAGATCGGCGCTTCCAAAATGACGATGCCGTCGGTTTGCCGCACCAACGTCACATCCCACGAACCGGGAATGCGCACGACGCCTTCGGCCAATTCGGCAATCTGTCCGCGTCCGCGAAACCCCAACGGCAGGTCATCCCACTTCTGCTGAAACCTGGCATATGCGTCTTTGATATTCGTCGGAATGGTGAACGAATCTGCTGGAATGGCCGGGTTGATTGTCAGTTGCGTGATGGTCAGCGATTGGTACGGCATTCCGTTGCGTTGCACGTCCCATTGGCGCGGATAGTGCAATCCGCCTGCTTCGAGCATCCAGGTCGAAAAATAGATGCGCGTCGTGACGTCGCCCCACACGCTGAACATTCCATATGGATGCGCACTGACTTGTTCCGCCGCTGTCGGCAACCCCGTATGCGCGTTCAAAAACAACTTGTGCGGTTTGCCTTGCGCGGTAAACGCCAGCACGTGATGCGGCACGTCTTGCAACGTAAGAGAGGTTTCCGCGCGCAGATCAGCGGCGTTCAAGGCGGTAAACAAAATTCGCTCTGGCGCCAAGGCCAGCGATTCTTCGCCCTCTTGCGCTTGTGCAGCCATGCCGGGGCCTTTGCGGCCATTGAATTCCATCGCCGCCGCACCACCCGCCACGATCATCGTCATGCCTTTCATCCAATCGCCGTTCGGCGTCAGGATGCTGCGACTGCTGATGGTTTGCCGCAAACTGCCGGTTTGCACCTCGCGCAATTCGCTCAGTTGTTCGTATGACACCAGCCAGGGGCCGGCTGGACGTTCGGATTGTTCCAGCATGTGCGTGTGGCGAATGGCTTCCCAGCGCAAAGCCTGAATGCCGCGCAAGGCTGTTTCGCCGCCCAGCGCTTTGATGGCCGTTTGCAACACCTCTTTGGCATTGGGCGTCGCCGCCACAGAACCGCGCTGTCGGGCTTTGCCTTGCGCCCAGCCGTTCGTTGCCCCAACCAGCCACAAACAGCCGAGCAACACCACCGCCAGGCTACTCTTGCATGCGCCGTGCGGACGCATCACACGCAAACATAGTGCGAACTTCATCAAACTCTTCTCCTTGGTTTTCGGTATGAAAAATTGGTCTCTCTGTCCACCCCAGCGTCAGGATCAGGACAACGATGGTAACGAAAGGCCGCGCGGAAAAGAGCCGACTTTGCAGCGAGCGGTCGCCGGTTTGCAGGCAGCGGTTGCACTGCATTTCCAGCGGGCGCAATTTGCGTCAGCCGGGCAGCTTCTTTACCATTCACTCGCCGTTCACACGTGCAACCAACCATCACCAACAACAAAGGAAACCGACCGATGAAATTCACTGCCCGCTTGGTACTGCTGCTGTTTTGCTGTTTGTCGTTGCTTTGGTCGTCTGCTGCAGCGCAAACGCCCACCGAAGAAAAAGCTCCCGCCAAACCGATTGCCAAACCGGCTGATACCGCCGCCACGGACATTCGTGCGGTGCTGGATGCGCAAGTCGCCGCCTGGAACGCAGGCAAACTGGAAGAGTTCATGCAGGGATATTGGCGTTCACCACAGCTCACGTTCTTTTCTGCCGGACGCAAACTGCAAGGTTGGGACGCAACCCTCGAACGCTATCGCAAAACCTATCAGGCCGAAGGCAAGGAAATGGGCAAGCTGGTCTTTTCCGATTTGGACATTCAAGCGTTCAACCGCGTGGCAGTGGTGCGCGGCAAATGGGAATTGACACTGTCTGACGGCAAAAAGCCGGGCGGGTTATATACGTTGGTATTCCGCCGCTTCAAAAACGGCTGGAAGATCATTCACGATCACACGTCCTCTAACCAGTAACCGTGTGCCACATCTGGCAGGAGAAGGAGAACGACGATGCGCGTCACCAGATTTTTGCTCGCAGCTTTGTTGCTGGCGGTCGGCGTTGCCGGTTGGCTGGCGGTCAACCTCAACCGCCCCACACTCGCGCAAGGCCCGGATCAGACGTTTCGGCTGATCAACATCGAACGGCGGCTGGATCAATTGCAAAGCCGCATTGATTTGCTCGAACGCTTGCAACAAAACCAGATGCTGAACAACAACAGCACCAGCAACCTTTCCCAGCAATCCCTGCTGGAATTGCAGCGTCAGCAGATTTCGACCAGTCAGCAATTGGTGCTGATGCAACAACAGATGTTGGAGCTGAAAAAAGGGCTGGACAAACTGGCTGAGCGCAACGTCGCACCGGCGCCGACGCCGCAGGAAAAGAAAGAAAAGCCGCCGGAACCAGCCAAACCGAAATCCGCAGGCAGGCCGTAAACGCGCTGCGCAGTGGCCAATCAGTGTTGGCTGACACGCGCAAGCAATCGCGTCAACGCGGTTTGAAAGGTCGCGGGCGGCGGCAGCAAACTCACGACCAGGAACGCTTCGCGCGCAAAATCAAAAAAATACCCCGGATGCACCAGCACGTCGTCTTCGGCCAGCAAACGCAAGACGACGTCTTCTTCCGGGCGCAAGCGCGGGATTTCGAGCGTCGCATACCAACCGCCTTCAACGGTCAACAACCGGCAGGGCGAATCAGTCAGCCGCGCAGCCAGCCACGTCAGGTTCTCTTGCGCACGGTCAAGAATTTGCCGCTGCAACGGCGCACGCAACGCCAGCCAGTGCGCCGCGGCGTGTTGCACCGGCGCACTGACAGACAAAAACGTATCGGCAATCAAATCCAGTCGCTCGCGGGCTTCGTCGCGCAAGGCGTCAGGCCCGTTCGTCACAATCCAGCCCAGCTTCATTTGCGGCAACGCGAGAATCTTGGAAAACCCGCTCAATACAAACGTCAATGCGCCTTCGTTTTCGACCAATGACGCGGCGCGGCGTTCATCATCGCCCAACCCGTAATCGCCAAAAACTTCATCCACGATCAACGCCAGATCATGCCGCGCACACAGTTCGTTGAGCTGCGCCAATTCGCCGCGTTTGACGAATGAGCCCGTCGGATTGTTCGGATTGACCAACATCACCGCGCGCGTACGCGCGTTGAGCGATTGCGCCAGCGAAGCAAAATCCATGCGCCACCCGCCCGGATGCACATATTCCAGTTCATACGGACGCAACACGACGCCTTCGAGCGCAGCCAGAAATTCAAACAGCGGATAGCTCGGTTGCGGAATCAGCACTTCATCGCCCTGATCGGTCAGCAGCTTGAACAAATAGGCATAGGCTTCGCTGGTGCTGGCCGTCAGATGAATCCGCTCAGGGTCAACCGCGAAACCGCGTTCGCGGTAATAGGTCGCGACGGCTTCGCGGGCGTGCGGCAAACCGCGCGCTTCGGGTTCGTAACGCAACGCCGCCGGATTGGCCAATGCCGCCAGAATCTCTGGCTCGGGAAACGCAAACCCGGCGCGCGTCGGATTCGCTTCGGTCAAATCAAACAAGCACACGCCCGCGCGCCGCTTTTCGGCCAACAACTGCGTTAACCGATTTTCCTCTAAACTCCATTTGATCCGGGAAGAAAAGCTCATAACCCAAGCATACCACGTGCGTTCCTGATTGTTTTTGACGCGTGTATACTTCGCCGTGTCAGCCGAGAAATTATCCCTGCGTACAAATTCGGCGTCCCCTACGGTGCTGCGGCTTACATCCTCAAACGTCGCTGATTCTTCAGTGAATGACGTCTGGAAATTTGCGTAATCCCTGCGCGGCTCTACCGCCTGATGGGTAGCGTAATTTTCTGTGCAGCCCTGCCACCTGATGTATGACGTCATTCTCTGTGCGGCTCTACCGTCTGATGTGCCGCGTAATTTTCTGTGCAGCTCTGCCGCCTGATGTATGACGTCATTCTCTGTGCGGCTCTGCCGCCTGATGTGCGGGAGGTCTTTGACCTCCCGGCACTCGGCCTTTTCTTCCGGGGCTTCGCCCCGATTGGAGGAATCTGTGAAGTTCAAACTCTCCCGCGACAATCCAGCCCTTTACATCACAATCGTAGCCCAAAGCCGACTACCGATCTTTCAGACAGACGCCTTGAAAACAGTCGTCTGTTCAGCGCTGGATCAGGCTCGTACTGCAGGCAATTTTTTGCTGTTTGCATATGTGATCATGCCTGATCACTTGCACCTACTTACCAATCAACCGCAGAAATCCGCTGATGTGTTGCGCTATCTCAAAGGCACCATCGGGCACAACGTTATTGCGTATCTAAAAGAAAAAGGCTTTCAAAGTTCGCTCGATAAATTGCGACACCCTGACTGGAAGCGCAATCACCGTTACACCGTGACCCAACAGGAAAAGAACGTGTTCTCTGTTTTTAGCGAAGCAATGCTGATGCAGAAGGCAAATTACATTCACCAGAACCCAGTACGGGCTGGCCTGATTGCTCGCGCGCTCGATTACCGTTGGTCAAGCGCACGTATTTGGCAGCGCTGTGAAAGTGAAACAGAACCTCTTCGCATGGATTGGGAACAGATAGAGTGGCGCGGGGCATAGCCCCAAAAAGCACGCCCCCTTCGCGGGAAGGTCAAAGACCTTCCGCACATCAGGCGGCACAGCCGCGAGACAAGAGACAAAAGGCCGCAGGTTTTATACGTATCAGATGGCAAGGCGCGAGATGAGACGTCGAGTTAAAAACGTAAGGCGATAGCCAAGCAGCAAAATGAAAAACCAGAGAGAGGCACAATTGACCTCTCTCTGGTTTTCGGGTGCAACAACCACACTGACGTTATCGGTTATTTGCCGTCGCCTTTGGTCGCTTTGCTGAAATCGCCTGCCTTGATGATGGTGATCTTGGCTAGGTCAATGTATTTGCGCAGCGCTGTGGTGATTTGTTCCGCCGTGAGCCCTTCAACTTTCTTTTCAAAGTCGGCGTCCCACGACAACGAACGGTTCAGATAGGCGTATTGCCGCAATTGGCCCGCCAATTCGCCGTCTTGTGCACGACTGACCTGACGGGATTGCAACCAGCCTTTTTTGGCGGCAGCCAGTTCTTCGGCGGTGAACCCGTCTTTCAATGCCTTGGCCAGTTCATCTTTGAAAGCCGCTTCCAGTTTGTCGCGGTTTTGCGGCGCATAAATGGCAAAGGCCAAAAACACGCCTTGTTTATCAATAGGGTGAGCTTGCAATTGCGAACCGACACCGTAACTCAACCCTTCTTTCTGACGGATGCGCACCGCCAGCCGCGAATTCAAAAAGCCGCCGCCCAACATGTAATTGCCCAACAACAATGCCGGATAATCCGGATCGTCATCGCGCAAATTCAAATTCTGGCCGGCCACGAAAAAGGCGTTGGCTTTGTCGGGCGTTTCCAGATTCTGATTGACCGGCGCGATCTCTTTGAAAACTTCGGGAATGCGCGCAAACGGTTGTTTGCTCGTCCACGAAGCGAACAACTGGCCCGCCAGCGCCTCGATGTCTTTCGCGTCGAAATCCCCCACGACCGAAAGTTCACCGCGTTGTGCGCCGTAAAACTCGCCGTAAAACTGTTTCACCTGTTCCAGCGTGGCCGCTTTCAGGTCGGCGATTTCTTCTTCCGGCGTTGAAACGTAGCGAATGTGGCCTTTCGGATACGGACTCAAATGCCGCTGAATCGCGACAATCGCGGCGGTCGTCGGTTCGCTCTTTTGCTGTTCGATGCCTGCCAGCGTTTCCTGTTTCAATTGTTCGAATTCGCTGGCCGGAAAAGCCGGTTCGCGCAAAACTTCGGCCACCAGCTTCAACGCGGCGGGCAGGTTTTCGCGAATCGTTTCAACCGTCACACTGAGACTGTCAGCGCCGCCAGACACGCCGACTTTGGCTTTCAGGCGGTCGAATTCGTCCTGAATCTGTTGGCGCGTGTGTTTGGTTGTGCCGCGCATCAACATCGAAGCCGCCAGATCGCCCGTCGTATCTTTGTTCATCAAGCCTTTTTCGTTGCCCAGGTGCAGCACCAGATTGGCAACGACCGTTGCGCCGCGTGTCTTTTTGGGCACCAAAGCCAGCGTCAAACCGCCTGATTTGGCATTGACCAAACGCGCCGTAATGTTGGCGGGTGACGGATCAAACGCTTCGCCCTCGGCAATTTTGGCGTCGCCTTTGTAGTCTTTGACCAGGGCCAACACGTCGGGCAGCGCGGGAATTTCAGCGCGCTCTGGTGTCTTGGTCGGCACAAACAATCCCAGCGTGCGGTTGGATTGTTTCAGATAATTCGCGGCGACGCGTTGTACTTCTTCCGGCGTGGCTTTGCGCAACCGGTCGCGATTGATAAACAGCAACCGCCAATCGCCCATGCCGATCCATTCGCTCAATTCCAGCCCGACTTCTTCCGAAGAATTCAGCCGCAGCTCGATGTTTTTGAGCAGATTGGCGCGCGCGCGTTCGACTTCTTCTTTGGTGATCGGCGTTTTGGCGACGTCTTCCACGACTTTCAGCAAAATGTCGCGCGCTTCGTCCAGCGATTGTTCGGTGCGGACTTCCGCGCCGACGATCAACAAACTCGGCTCACCGAAAATGTAGGGGAAGTTAAATACGCTGGCGGCTTTTTTGGATTCAACCAACGCTTTGTGCAATCGGCCTGAAGGCGTATCGGCCAACACTTGCATCAGGATGCTCGCGGTGGTTGCGTCCGCATGCGAACCACCAGGAATGTGATAGGCAGCGGCGACCAATTGCGTATCACCGACACGGCGCACGATGACGCTGCGTTCGCCGTCTTGTACAGGGTCCTCGGTGTAAAGTTTTTGCAACTTGCGCGTCGGTTTGGGAATCGGCGCGAAATATTGATTGACCAGCGCCAGCGTTTTGGCCTCGTCAATTTTGCCCGCGACCAGCAACACCGCATTATCCGGCTGGTAAAAATTGCGATAGAAAGCCTGCAACCGTTCGATGGGCACGTTTTCCAAATCGGCTTTGGCGCCGATGGTGGATTTGCCGTAGTTGTGCCAAAGGTACGCCGTCGAAAAGATGCGCTCAACCAATACGCCAAAGGGCGAGTTTTCGCCCATTTCGAATTCATTGCGCACGACGGTCATTTCGCTGTCGAGGTCTTTTTTGGCAATGAAGGAATTGATCATGCGGTCGGCTTCGAGATCGAGCGCCCATTTCAGATTCTCTTCGGTCGCGGCAAAAGTTTCGTAATAGTTCGTGCGGTCATACCAAGTGGTTCCGTTCGGACGAGTACCGTGTTCGGTCAATTCTTTGGGAATGTCCGGATGCTTCGGCGTGCCTTTGAACACCAGATGCTCCAGCAAATGCGCCATGCCGGTTTCGCCGTAATTCTCGTGTTTGGAACCGACCAGGTAGGTAATGTTGACCGTGATGGTCTGTTTCGACTGATCCGGGAACAACAACACGCGCAAACCGTTGGGCAACCGGTATTCGGTAATGCCTTCGACTGAGGTGACGCGCGTGACGCCTGCGGGCAAACTGTTTTGCGCCCAGGTGGTCGGCGTCAGCATCGCCAACAGCAACAGCCCGAACAGCACACGCACTGCTCCGACCAGTGTTTTCCTAAAAGCCATATTTCCTCCGAATTTCGATGTGGAATTGGTCATTGGCATAACGAAGGCGCGCCACGTCGAGTTTCACACGCCTTATCACCGTGATGTCTTTGATAATTGCAGGAAGATCACGGGCATTGTACGCAACCCGTGGCAACAGGTTCAACCGAGGTGGGCGAGAGGGGGACGTCACTTTTTATAAACTGGCAGGAATCTTGTCTTTGACCACGCTGAGCAGGGAGGGACGCGCTTTTTCTGTGAGGGGAAATATTTGAATGCTCAATACGTTCCGCGCTATCTGCGCGCAGTGAAACCGGCGAACTTCAAGAAGTGGATGAACAATCTTTCCCGCGTCGGGATGGCGAAATCCTGTTTTTCCCTGGCCCGGTCTCACGGCTTCGATCTGTCGGACGAAAAGCAAAGCAACGCTTTCTTGGGAATGTATAACGCAGGCTTGCTCGGCGGCGGAGGCTTGCCTGCGATGCCCAGCGACATTGATCTCTCCCTGCTCGGCGGGCTTCCTGGCACGGGGACGAAGTCGAAAAAAGAGCGCGACAAAGCGCGCCACAAACGCAAACTCGCCCGGGCTTTGTACAAAAGAGCCGCAGGCGGAAATGATCACCTAATGGCCTTCGGCAAAGGACTTTCATTTCAGGTGAACGCACCACAACTTGCGCACAAAAAAGATTTGGCGAAATTTTATAACGGCAAATCCCAAGTCATTCAGCACCTTGGTGCGAATACCGGGATTGTTAGAACCGCGGCTGTTGATAGCGTAAGAATGTGAAGATTGTGCCCCTGACTGAATGCTCCAAGGCTGGCGGTTGCATTCTGATTGAAGTTGATGGCGGCTCCCAACAAGGCCGCGTCGTCGAAACTCCATAATCGCATCCATCCACTACGCCCTGCCGGAATTAATTGTTCGAATCTCGGTGCAGTTCGTGGAAAGCTGTTCGATAGCGAAGAGCGGAATTGGCAAGTACCAGCATTAAAGCTGAGGCTGACTCCGATCTCTGAATCGTCATAAAGAATTCCAAAGATCGCCCCTAAGGAAGCAGCACCAGTTGCCAGATTTCCTCCGATGCGGTTGACAATCAGCATAGTGTCATTACTGCTGGCTCGGTCGGCGATATTCGACAGCGCCAGAACCCGCGGCATCTGGTTGTAACTCAGTCCATCAAAATTAAGTGTCGCCGTTACCGAGTTTAATCCACAGGCAGGTAAACCGCCTGCCAGCGCAGAAGCCGCAACGGCAGGCAGATTTGCGGCATGACCGCTGTCAAACTTGACGTACTCATCGCCAATAAGATGATTGAAATTGATTGGGCACCCTGTGGTGTCCACAGCAACTGCGATAAGATACCCTGTTGTTCCTGGATCCAAATCTGAAGCTAGAAAACTACTAGTTTGGTTCGGAGTAAGACAGAGATAAGAATCGGCAACGGAGCAAGTGCTGCCATCCACAAAGAACAGATGCACAAATACGGCTCGGCCTGAATCCGTGTTTGTAAGATTGATTCGCGTGTTCTGCGCGTTCGGGTTGCCCACACTGGACGTGTAGATATTAAAGAACAATACTGAACCCGCCTTCTGATCGCTGAGGGTTGAGGACGCTGGAAAAAGATTGCCCGGGCCAACCGTTTGGCAGTTAACAGTCGCACAAGCCTGCACGGTGGCGGGCGAAGCACCGCCAAAGCTGGCCGCTGTGTTGATGCACTGCGAAGTACCAACGGCGACTGAATCGCTGACTTGCACCTGGTAAGTCACGGTAGCAGTTTGCCCAGCCGCTAGCCTGGCATTAAAGCTGATTGCATTTGAATTGATCGTAACAGTCCCAATGTTAGCGGTTCCAGTGCCAGGAAGTCCTACCAGGCCGGTTGGCAAGGTGGCAGTGGCTCCAACCGCTTGCTCGGAAGAAGCGCTGTTCGTCAATGTGAGTGTAACCGTCATCGCATCACCCGGACCAGTACAACCAAACGGGTCGGAAATACTTGCTGTAGGTACTGAATTGACGATGAGCGTATAGCTTTGCTTGCCGGTGCAGCCGTTGGCGTCAGTCGCTGTGACTTCAAAATTGAAAGAACCGGCAGTGGTTGTCATACCTGAAAGCACACCAGCAGGTGAAAGCGTCAACCCGGTGGGAAGTTGCCCGCCTGACACGCTGAATGAATAAGGTGCAACGCCTCCTGCGGCTGTAATTGTATGGTTGTAAGCCGCGCCTTTCGTGCTACTTAGTAAAAAGCCAGGTTCAAGAGAAATGGCTGTACAAACCAGTGTCACGGCCTCAGCAGCCATCTTGGCGCTTTCCACGTTTGCAACCAGATCACGCGCCACGCTGTAAAACGCATAGCGTTTGCCTGGCTGCCCCTGGAAGACAGCTTCTGTCGTAGCCCTATTCACCAGCCAGGGAATAAACGGCTGCCCATCCTCTGACACATACACCGTGTAATCCTGAATCCCCGCACCGTCATCCGTCCCGCCCCACTTCACTGTAAAGCTCGGCAAGGCCTGTATCGCACTGAGCGCCAGCACGCGGCTCACCGGTTTGCTGCGGTCAAATGTATTGAACCATTCCGGCGTTTCCAGCGGCGCATTGAAATCGAAGACGATGCTCGCCTTGTTTCTGACCTGCATGCCGGTTGGCAGATCTTGTTTCGGCATCACGGTAAAACTGACGCTGCCGCCTTCTCCCGGTTTCAAGAATCCCTCAAGCGGCGGCGGTTGCCCTGTATTTGGATCAATCGTGTTGAACCGCCAAGTCAGCACTCCTGTCTGCGGATTCACCGCCGCGTTGATTTTGACGATAAGATTGCGCGATGGTCGCAAGTCAACTTGGGCATTAAATTCATTACTGCCTAACAACGGATTGAAGTTCGGTAGCGGCGTGACCAACTTGTCAACAAATGTAATAGGACTGAGGCTAAGCGTGGCTAGATCAATCTTGCTTAGGTCGAGTTGGTCGATGATGACGACATCTTGTGCGTCAGCAGTTGCAGTTGGCTTATTCTCAAAGAATGCCGTATAGCGAAGCGATTCATTACCAGAAAGCCACCGACTTGTGCCTGAGCCATTCCCTCCGACCTTATCGTTGGGGTCGTTTGAGGTAACTATCTCTATCAACAGAGAGGATGAGTTGCACGGAGCTATTTGTGTCGTAGCCGTTTCAGCTCTTAGAGTATTCGCAGGTAACTCACAATACGGCGTATCCTCGCCGCCGCATTTCAATACTACCCATCCTGGTTTATTAGCTATCACCCTCTGCTGCCACTCCCAGCAAATCTCGTTACAGTTACTACTTTGACTTTCTTTACAAGGAGGCCGGCCTCCATCCTGAGGAGGCTCGCTTATACAATCCCATACCCAAGCGCCTCTGCCCCCAGCAGCACTTGAATACCAAGTCCAACAGGATGGACGATCTTTTGGATCGGAAGGAGGATCAGGCCGTTTCGCGAAAGAGGCTTTAACTATCCTGTCGGAGTACATTTTTACCACTGCCCCAGACGCAGTGGCGGCGCTAACCCCTTCCCATCCTGTGAATCTAGATTCTGAGTCTGCGTTAGCTGTTAGGTTTACTAAAATTCCTTTTGTAAAAGCTCGGAGGCAGTTTGAGCCACAGTTAATACCCTGCATGTCAGATATCACTGTACCTTTTCCATCACCTACTAGCATTACATTCAAATTTGAGTGCCAAGATTGAGAAAAGAGTATGTCCCAATGGTTAAGCTCATTAACTAATTCCACTTCACCTATTACTCCATACCTATCGTGTCCGTCAAAATCAGATAGCCTATCGAATCTTCTTTTTATGAATTCCGCCAGTGAAGAGGTAGGAGCAAGATCAATCTTGTATCCACCACTATGCCCAAGCCTAGGATCGTGTCCGCACTCCGTTCCCCCTGTAATTTGGAAAGAAGCACCAAGTTCCTCTCTAAATCTTGCGATTGCCGTAAGAGTTGATGCTTGTAAGCCCCGAAGAGATGTGCATCTACAACCGAATTGGCAAGCTCTCTGAAATGAAACATCTGTTGGGCAAGCTCTCCCCTCATTATTTACTGTTACGTCTTTCGAGCTTAAAAACTCTCTCAGAATGTCTTCTGTAATTTGCTCGTTAGCTTCAAGACTTCTGCAGGCTTTGTCCTTGGTATCATCCTGACCACAGGTTTTATCAGTGCCACAATCGTTATTACTTTTCGCACTAATAGCCGAATCCGGCAAAAGCAAATGGGACCTCTGAGGCAATACGAAAGACGAGGCCCCTACATTTAACGTGTTTACACTTGGCTGAATAACCAAATTATCGTTCCCATCCTCTTTCCAAGCCCTAACTGCAAACCTACGATGCGCGAACTCTGGATTATCTGGAGCTATCAGATTGACAGGTATAGCACCGGCTTCACCTGCTGCAATTGAAGGAATATCAAACGCCAGAAAGGAGGTTTCTCCTGCTCGGCCTGATGCAGCAAGCCTTATTTGTGGGCTGACACTCCATTGCATGAAGGTAGGAAAAGATATCCAGAATCTAACTTGGCCTGAGTCTGTATTTCCCCGATTGCCGTAATGAATGAAGACTATCTGCCTTCTCGCGCCACGAATAATTTTCTGACCTACCACATCAACCCACACTTGAGGCTGTCCGCCTTGTTCAATGGTGAAGCCTTGCGAAAGCACGACGAAATCGGCATTCGGATTCGTCACAACGACGTTGCAGACGCTGGGTGGAGCATTCTTGAGATTGAAGACAGCAGAGAGCGTTCGCCCTTGTGCCCCGAGTTTTACCTGATCGCCGACAAGGTCAGGCTGGCCTGTACACTTCAATTTGACGCTGGAACCGGCAACAAATCCGCTACCAATGAGTGTGGCTGTCACCTGACCGGAATTGCCGCCGCGCTCAGGAATGATTCGGGTTAGGCGAAAATTGACAGGAGGAATTTGCGGGGTTTGATTTGTCCAGATTGAAATGGAGGGTTCTGCGGTTGAGACATTCCCCGTCACGACATCAATCTTTCCATCTTTGTTGATGTCTACTGCAACAGGCAAGGCATGAACCCAGGATCCGTGGATCGTATTGTTTGGCAATGTGATGGCTTCGGCAAATGTGCCATCTCCTTTATTCCTCAGGATGGCATCATTGTTCGTGCCGAAGTTACTTGGGACAAAAAGGTCTGGATAGCTGTCGCCATCCACGTCCAGACTAATGGGAGCGCCTAGTGGGGTAGGAGTGGAATAGGAAACTGAATTGCTGAAAACTCCCGTTCCCTGGTTCGTCATCACGCGGACGCCGCCTGCCCCACCGACAGCCAGGTCATTATCGCCATCACCGTCAAAATCCGCAGCCGCAAAATAGTAGGAGTCAAAGTTGTAATCCGCCGCTCCAGCAAGCGTTCCGTTTCCCAAGTTCAAGAAAGTCGAAAAGGATCGAGCCCCGGAGACCAAAAGGTCAGGCTTGGAATCCCCATTGATGTCCGCCGCAAAAACCTCGCTTGCTCCCGATGTCAGTGCTTGTCTTGGCCCATTAGTAAAGGTTGCGTTCCCCTGATTGCGATAAATTTTAAGAGTGGGCGTTCCACCGCCGCCCCCAAAAACATAATAACTGTTGATCGCCAGATGATTCCGGCCATCGCCGTAAAAATCGCCGACAGCCAGTGACGCGCCCACGTTATGGGGACCGTCATCGCCGGAATGGTGAATCACCTGAAATGTGCCATTCCCCTGATTCAGCCAAGAATGAAATCCCGGACCGTTGTAGATAGACACAAGGTCTTGTTTTCCGTCGCCGTTGAGATCGGCAATCATAAGGTGAGCGGCTGGCGTGGGATAGGTAGTCGCCGGGCCGAGGACGCCATTTTGTTGATTCAGAAATACAGCAACTCCCACTGCCGTGCCAACGACAACATCTGAAAATCCGTCGCCATTCAGGTCTCCGGCCGCTAAAGTTTCTGGACGTTGGCTAAGCGGATATTTGTAAACGGTGCGGGAAGGAAAAGAGACTTGCGCGCTGGTCGTGGTTACTTTGAACCACAATAGGAAACACAAGAAGATACAGCCTAGAAATATCAGGCGGACGATATGAGGTTTTATACTTTTTATACACTTGGGCATGTGAGTTGAAGCAGTCTTATCCGCCCTACTTACGGGCGTAAATTTAGGTCCGCAATCGGCACGCAACGAATAGAGTGAAGTTGATTGCTGAAGCTGATGGCGTGGGGTAGATTATGGACTGCTCGACAATCCAAATAGCCAGCCATCAGCCGAGCGTTTTTGCTCTGCCATCGTAAGCGGGATTTGCGGCGGGAAATTTCACGCGGTGGAAGATTTTTATTCAGCGGTCTCAAAAGCCGCAGCCTGTCCTCAAGGTTGGGTTGAGTTCAACACGACAATCAGTTCCCCGACCAAGACAGCCTGAAGAAGGGGCGAGAACATGACTACACCACAATTTACCGATCTATTGGCGGCTTGGCGCGCGGGCGACCGGCAGGCGTTTGACCAGCTTGCGGCGCTGGTGGACGCGGAGTTGCGCCGCTTGGCGCGCCATTACCTGCGCGGCGAGCGCAACGGCCACACGCTGCAAACCACTGGGCTGGTCAATGAAGCCTGGATGCGATTACTGGAAAGCGGGCAGGTCAATTGGGAAAACCGAGCGCATTTCATCGCCGCCGCCGCAACCACGATGCGTCACGTGTTGGTGGATTGGGCCCGGACATACCAATACCAAAAGCGTGGCGGTGGCGCGGTACAGGTTTCGCTGGGCGAGGCAATGCTGGTCGAGCCGGAGCGCTCGACTGAGCTTGTAGCGATTCACGAGGCATTGGAACGTCTGGCCGAATTCAACGCCAATGCGGCTTGTGTTGTCGAGTGGCGCTTCTTCGGCGGATTTCAAAACAAGGAAATCGCCGAAGCAATGGGGATTTCCGAAGCATCAGCAGTGCGCTACTGGCATTTCGCACAAGCGTGGTTAAAACGGGAACTGACTCGTTAGGAGGCGGGGGTCATGGAAAACAATGCCGAATTCCCTTCGCGTGAATCTGCCGATGGAGAGAAGCTGATTGACCTGTTTCACCGAGCGCGCCAGCTCCCTGCGGAAGAACGCGCGGCGTTTCTGGCCCAAGCCTGCGGCCTGAACGAAGAGTTGCGCCGTGAACTGGAATCTTTGCTGGAGCACGCTGATTCGGACTTACCGACTTCGGGCCTCAAGCTTGTGGCGCGGCAACTCGCCGATGAAGGCCGACCTGATGTCACCGGGCAACAAATCCAGCAGTATCGCTTGCTGAGCCTGCTTGGGGAAGGCGGTATGGGGAAGGTCTACCTGGCAGAAGACGACCGTCTTTCTCGGCGCGTGGCGCTCAAATTCCTGCCTGAAAGCTTTCTTGCCGACGCCCACCAACTGCTGCGCTTTGAGCAAGAGGCACGCGCAGCATCGGCGCTCAATCATCCGAACATCGTCACGGTTTACGAAATCGGCCAGCACGAAGGCACGCCTTACATCGCCTATGAACTGGTCGAGGGCGAAACCTTGCGACAGCGTTTGCGCAATGGTCCGCTCAATTGGCAGGAAGCCGTCGCTATCAGCGCCCAAATTGCCGCCGCGCTGAAGGCTGCGCACAGCGCAGGAATCATTCACCGTGATATCAAACCGGAAAATGTCATGCTGCGCGCCGATGGACTGGTCAAGGTGCTCGATTTCGGTATCGCCAAACGCTTCGACCTGCCAACAATTGAAAGACAGAATTCCCCTGAGACAATCTTGGCAAGCACAACCCAAACCGGACAGATACTGGGCACACCTGGCTATCTGTCACCAGAGCAGATACGCGGCGAAGAAATTGACGCTGGTACAGACATCTTCTCGCTCGGCGTTGTGTTATATGAAATGCTGGTTGGTCACCCTTACGCCCAACTAGCGCCACAGGCAAAACTAGACACGGCTATTCGCGCCGAAGAACTGCCCTCTATTAGCGAGCAGCGCAAAGACCTGCCGGCTTCACTTGATGCCATCATCGCCAAAGCCACGCGAAAATCGCGTCTCCAGCGGTTTGCTTCCGCCGGAGAGATGCTCGACGATTTGAACGAGCTTCGCCCTCCCCCCCAGACCAAACTGGAAGAACACGCTCGCACGCAGGCGCAACAGCGCGCCAATCAATTGCTGAATCAAGCTGTCGCTCTATATGCGGGTGATAAAAATGTCCGCCTTTCCCCTGCGGCACTATGGCGAATTTGGCGGCATTCGACTGTTAAGCGCAGACAACTGGAATCGGCGTTACTGAGACGCAGCTACCTTAGTGCTCTGGGTAAAGTGCTTGCAATCGCAATGCTGGCCGGTTTGGTGACTTTTGTGTTCGCTGCGTGGTATTCCGTGGAAGAGAGATGGGATGAACGCGTTTTGCGTGATGGGCATACAGCCGGTGTGCGACGCGCGGCTTTTTCACCCAATGGCCGCTGGCTGGTTTCGGTCGGTGAAGACAATCGCGTGCGTGTATGGGATTTCGCCCGGCGCGAATTGAAACGCGAACTAAGCGATCACACAGCTTGGGTCGTGGCGGTTTCTTTTTCGCCCGACGGACGGTTCTTTGCGACAGCAAGTTGGGATCGAAGCGTAATCGTGTGGGATACGGAAAGTTTGGAGAAGATCAAAGTGTTGCGCGATGAACGCGGCCCTTTCAGCGGCGTCGCGTTTTCGCCCGACAGCTACTATCTGGCGGCAGGAATCAACGTCGGCCCTGGCATCACGGCAGTATGGCGCGTCGGCAGTTGGGAAAAAGAACGCGAATTGACTATGTGGGCGGGAGATTGGTCTCCTTTGCTGTTTTCCCCAAAGCATCCACAGCTTTTGTTTAACGCCAGCCAGACATTCGATGTTGAAACGGGGCAAGAAGTAAAACGACCGGCGGGCTTCGAGTTTTCTGCCGGCGTCGAGTTTTCACGGGATGGTTCGCGGCTGGTGACGGTGAGGAGTCGAGGGGAAGTAGTGTTTTACGATCCGGTGCGAGGAGAAGCGATTGGCTCACCGCATTTCGTCCATCACGATAACGGGCGCGCGGTGGCCTTTTCGCCCAACGGAAAATTAGTGGCCACTGGCGCGGATGACATCATTCTGTGGGATGCCGCGACTCAGGAAATCATCACACAGTGGGATCATTCAGCCGAAATATGGGGGTTGACGTGGTCTCCAGACGGGCAGTATTTGGTTTCGACGCACGACAACGGCTCCATCCTGCTGTGGGACGTGATTGCGCGCGAACGCGCTGGCGACCTGGCTCAACACAGCAGTCCGGTCGCGGCAGTAGCCTTTTCTCCCGATGGCCAACACATCGCATCGGGCAGTGAAGATCGCTCAGTTTTGATCTGGAACGTCCACAGCGGGCGCAAGGAAATGGCGCTCGTTGGACATCAATCACATGTCATCGGTGTTACCTTTTCGCCTGACAGCCAATGGCTTGTTTCAAATGGTTGGGACGGTGAACTGAGTCGCTGGGAGCTTGCCGGGCGTCAGCCTCGATGGCGAGTTAAAACCTCCGGTGGTGCCAAACGAATCTCGATTTCGCCCGATGGACGTTGGATTGCCGCTTCGGAGGGTATTTATGATGCAGATACAGGAGAACCACTTTTTCGTTACGATTCGTCTCCGGGGGTCGAAAATTTTCTGACCATGAGCGCTGCGATTTCGTCGGACGGAAAACGGCTTGCCGCCGCCTCCTACGGACGCCTTTGTACCTGGGAAACAAAACAGTGGCGACTGCTTGGACAAATCAAAGTTGGTGATAGCGGTGGCGCTGCTATGTCGCCTGATGGGCGACACATCATTATCGGTAACGTCAGCGGCGAACTGATGCTTTTCCAAACTGACCCGCTCGCTCGCATCGGGCGCCTGGGTAGCCACGCCACGCGCGTCAAACAAATGACCTTTTCCCCTGATGGCACACAGGTCGCCAGTGTTGGCGATGATCAAAAGATAAGACTCTGGCAAGTTGCAACACGCCGCCAGGTTGCGGAAATCGGCATCCACACCGCATCCATTCCCACCATCGCGTTTTCGCCTGATGGAAAGCAACTGGTTTCTGGCGGACACGATAAATCCGTACGTATCTTCACGCGACAGAGCAGCTTGTGGGGAAAGAAATTGGCTGAATCGAGCTGGCTGGTAAGACTTTTTCGTTAAAAAAAACAGCCCGATGCACCTATTGTCCACCGGGCTGTTTTAGATTTTTGATCGATAAGGCTACTATTCGCCGCGCACGTCAATTTGGCCGTCGCGCACGTCTACGGTAAAGCTGGTGAAAGCTTTCCATAGATTGGTGATCGGCAGTTTCACCTTTTCGTCAATCGTACGTTTCAGGAAGCGGGCGCCATAAGCCGGGCTGAAACCTTTTTCGACCAGATAATCAATCGCGGCTTCAGAGATGTTAAAGCGTTTGCCTTGTTTTTCCATCTGGCGGCGGATGCTGCCCAGATAGAGCAAAGCGATTTGCTTCACTTCGTCTTCGGTCAACGGCGAGAAGATCACGATCTCATCAATGCGGTTGCGGAATTCCGGCGAGAAGCGCGTTTCCGCCGCGCCCATGACGGCGCGTTTGATCTCTTCCAGATCGGCGGTCGTCTTTTGCCCGAATCCGAGCGGCTTCATGTATTTTTTGAAGTTCTCGGAGCCAAGGTTCGACGTCATGATGATGATCGCATCCGACAGATAGACTTTTTTGCCACGGCCATCCGTCAACCAGCCTTCGTCAAACGCCTGCAAAAACAGGTTCAGCAAATACGGCGAGGCTTTTTCGATTTCGTCGAGCAACAACACCGTATACGGGTTTTCGCGCAGCCGTTCGGTCAGAATGCCGCCGCGTTCGCTGCCGACGATGCCGCGCGGCATACCGATCAGCTTTTCCACGGCGACGGTGCCATCCTGATATTCGCTCATATCAATGCGCACCATCTTGCTTTCGTCGCCAAACATCGCTTCAGCCACGGATTTGGCCAATTCGGTTTTGCCCACGCCGGTCGGTCCCAAAAACAACAACACGCCGTCGGGTTTGTAATGGCTTTCCTTCAGCGGGCCTTTGTTCAGTCGCAACCGTTGCGCGACCGCTTTGACCGCGTCTTTCTGGCCGATCACGCGACGGCCCAGAGTCTCTTCCAGCGTGCGAAAGCGGTCTGAGGTGTCGCGGAAAATCATGTCGCGCGGAATGCGCGATTCCTGCGAAATGACTTCGATGATGTGTTCGGGCCGCACCTGCATCAGGTTCGGTTCGTTGATTTCGACCTTGACCGAAGCGGTATCGAGCCAGCCAATGACTTTGTCTGGCAAGTGCAGGTTGCGAATGTAACGCGGCGCCATTTCAAGCGCAGTGTCAATGGCGGCATCGGTAATCTGGACCGAGTAGTTTTTCTCCAACCGCGAACGAATGCCCTGCAAAATCTGGCGCGTTTCAGACAGCGACGGCTCATCAACCTTGACCAGACGGAAACGACGCGCCAGGGCTTCGTCTTCGCCGATGTATTCCTTGTATTCAGTCAGTGTCGTCGCGCCAACAATGCGGATTTCGCCACGCGCCAACGCGCCTTTAAACATGTTGGCGGCGTCGGATGAAGCGCCCAGCGCCGAACCAGCGCCGATGATGGTGTGGGCCTCATCCACAAAGAGGATCAAATCCTGCCGCTCTTTGACTTCGTTGATGATGCCTTGCAAACGCTCTTCGAACATACCGCGCAACATGGTTCCGGCGACGATGCCGGCCATTTGCAATTGCACGACGTGCGCGTTGCGCAAACGCGCCGGAACTTTTTCCGGTTCGAGTTCGATTAAGCGCGCCAAACCTTCGACCACGGCCGTTTTGCCCACGCCGGGTTCGCCGACCAACATTGGCGAATTGGCGCGTTCGCGATGACAGAGGATTTCGATCATCTGCTGAATTTCGCGTTCGCGTCCGATGGTCGGCGGCAATTTGTCCTGCCGCGCCAGCTTGTTAAGTGAAACGCCGAAATGTTTGAGATACGGCGGCAGTTCGTATTTTTTGCGCATAACTTCGCTCTGCTCTTCTCGTGACCGAACTTTCTGCGCAATGGTATCAGTGGCGTAAATCGGGTCTACCCCCAAACGGCGCAAAATTTCAGCCGGCACGCCGTTAGGGTCGGAAAAAAGCGTAGCGAACAAATCGTAAGATTCGATTTGCTGGCGACCTTGCGAACGCGCCCGCTTAAGCGCGCGATTGAACAAATCACGCGTCGTGTCGGCGATGTACATTTTTTTGCCGACATATTGGCGGCTCTTGCCCAATTCCTGATCAAGTAGATGGCCGACGGCACGCGGCTCGACGCCGATGGATTGCATCGCTTCGGCAAAGAGTGCGCCCTCCACATCGCTCAGCGCTGTGAAGATGTGTTCAACCGAGAGAAAGTTGTGATCGCGGCTCTTGGAAACTTCAATCGCCCGGTAGATCACCTTTTGCCCGGTCTCGGAAAACTTATCTGTCATCGCCCCTAAATCCATCACGACGATTACCTCTCTAAAAAATGCCGATTGCAATCGGTCAGTTATCCCAGCTATACCGACGAGAAATTACGCCAGCAAGTTTCTGTTTAATTCCCAACACCACGACCTTGTCCACTCCGTTCGCCGGCCTAGTTTGTAAGTCATTGACTTGCGGTGAAGTTCGCGCAACCGCAGATTAGGATCGCCGGTTGTGTGCGAGGGAGATGCCAGGGCGAGTTCCTCGCAAGAACACGGCGCAATAGGAAGCTGCGGTTAAGCTACTGCGCACTTTTTTTACTGTCAAGCAAAGCTTTTTTAGCAAAGAACTTTGTCTTTTATGTTGCCGAAGGGTGACCGGCAACAGCAGCGCCGGTCACCCTTTCGGGGTTTAATCGTGGTCTTCGCCCGGCGCCGGGGCCGCCTTTTCAGGCAGGTCCGTGATGGCTGCGTCTGTCGTCAACAACAGACCAGCAATCGAAGCCGCATTCTGCAATGCGGTGCGCACAACTTTGGCCGGATCAATGATGCCAGCCGCCAGCATGTCTTCGATCTGGCGTGCAGCGGCGTTATAGCCGACGGTTTTCTTTTCCGCGCGGACTTTGCCGACAATCAGGCTGCCGTCCTGCCCCGCGTTATGAGCGATCATGCGCAAAGGCTCTTCCAAAGCGCGGCGCAAAATTTCGACGCCGGTTTTTTCATCGCCCTTCGCGTCAATACTTTCGAGCGCTTTGGCCGCGCGCAACAACGCCACACCGCCGCCCGGCACGATGCCTTCCTGTGCCGCAGCCTTGGTCGCGTGCAACGCGTCTTCGACGCGCATCTTCTTTTCTTTCATGGCGATTTCAGTGGCTGCGCCGACTTTGATCACGGCCACGCCACCCGCCAATTTCGCCAACCGTTCCTGTAATTTTTCGCGATCGTAATCCGAAGTCGTTTCTTCGATCTGGCGGCGAATGGTGGCAATGCGTCCCTGCAAATCGCCTTTCTTGCCTGCGCCTTCGATGATCGTGGTGTTGTCCTTGTCAATCACAATGCGTTTGGCCTTGCCCAGGTCTTCCAGTTGTACGTTTTCCAACTTGATGCCCAGGTCTTCAGTGATGACGCGACCACCGGTCAGCGTGGCGAGGTCTTCGAGCATTGCTTTGCGGCGATCCCCGAAAGCAGGCGCTTTGACCGCAGCGACTTTCAACGCGCCGCGCAAACGGTTCACCACCAAAGTCGAAAGCGCTTCGGCTTCGACGTCTTCGGCGATGATCAACAACCCGCGCCCTTGTTGCGCCACTTGTTGCAAGATCGGGAACAGCTCACGCATCGAAGAAATCTTTTTCTCGTGCAGCAAAATCAGCGGCTCGTCCATCTCGACCGTCAGCTTTTCCGGATCGGTCACGAAATAGGCTGAGATGTAACCGCGATCAAATTGCATGCCTTCGACGATGTCGAGCGAAGTTTCAATGGTTTTGGCTTCTTCGACCGTGACGACCCCGTCTTTGCCGACTTTTTCCATCGCTTCGGCCAGCAAATCGCCGATCAAACGATCGCCGTTCGCGGCAACCGCACCGACGTTGGCAAGCTCTTCCTTGCTTTTGACTTTCTTGGACAGGCTTTCGATTTCGGCCACGGCCGCAGCCACACCGCGTTCGATGCCGCGTTTCAAATGCATGGGATTGGCGCCCGCCGCCACGTTCTTGAAACCTTCGCGATAAATGGCCTGCGCCAAAACGGTTGCGGTTGTGGTGCCGTCGCCAGCCGTGTCGTTGGTTTTAGAGGCGACTTCGCGCACCATTTGCGCGCCCAGATTTTGGTATTTGTCTTTCAGCTCAATTTCTTTGGCCACGGTCACACCGTCTTTGGTGATCAGCGGCGAGCCGAATTTCTTGTCAATGACGACATTGCGGCCACGCGGACCCAATGTCACGCGCACGGCATTGGCCAGCACGTTGACGCCTTCGAGCATTGCCCGCCGAGCGTCTTCTCTGAATCGCAGTTCTTTTGCCACGCTATCTTTTCTCCCTGGTTAAAGCGCCGCCGAATGCCGCAAACCAACCGCAACCCGGACCATAGCCTGGCTTGCGCGTTCTGTCTGTGTCTCTGCGGACGGTTGTCTGGTTTTCAAAGCTGAAAAGCGGCCAGGTCATACTGCTTGCCGATCAATCCCATCGCCCGCAACGCCACCAATTCGCGGCGCTGCCAATTGCCAATGACGCGCGATTCGACTTTGCAATCCTGCGTCGCGGCAAATTCGGCGAGGAGGACTAACCGGACCTTGCCTGTCTCATCATTTATCAAAACATCTTCGCCAGCCGGACCACGTGGCCCGACGAAAATCCCATATGCTTCCGCGCCCGATGAAGCCGTGACTTTCAGTTTGTCGCCTACTTCGAAGCTCATCTCGGCCCCTGCCCTTTTCTGCTCGGCAGCACATCAGGCGGAAAAACTGCCCGTCAGCCTGCGCGCCCAACGCGCACACGCGCAGGCCGCAACAACCGATCACCAAATTTGTACCCGGTTTGGTATTCCTCAATCACTTTGTTGTCCTGCTCGGCGCTCACGGCCACGATTTCGACCGCTTCGTGCAATTCGGGATTGAACTCCTGGCCTTTGCTGTTTACAGCCGTCAGTCCCAACGCCTGCATTTTGGCTTCAAACAAATGCGCCGTCGCGCGTACGCCTTCGAGCAAAGACAGAAAATCCTGATCCTGCTTTTGTGTCTTTTCCGCCGCTGCCACCGCGCGTTTCAGATTGTCGAGCGTATCCAGCAGGCCCGCGACCAGATCGCCGCGTGCGGCGTCAATCTTCTGCTCGAACGTGCGATTCATACGCGCCCGAATCTCTTCGTTTTCGGCTTTTAACTGGTCCTGTGCTTTGCGAAAACGATCAGCGAATTCGCGCACTTGCCGTTCGGCTTCGGCGCGCTTTTCTTCGCTCTCTTTCAACTTCGCTTGTAAGGCTTCGATTTCCGCCTGCTGGGCCTCAGACGCGGCCTCATTGGCGGGCGGGTCAAGCTCTACCACCAATTCGCCTTCGGGAGTGAACCGCCGTTTGTCAGAAACATTTACGCCACCGGCTTCGTGTGCGTGTTCTTCGGCGTTGTTTCGTGTCGCTTCTTGATTCCCCACGTTTGAAGACATAACTTCTCAAATCACCTCGGTAAGATTGCTTTCGGCTGTCAACTAAGAACAGCCAATCTAACATCGCACTTGGGATGATGCAACGAAGGGGTGAAACCACCTGTTCACCCCTTCGCAACCGCACCCGATTAGCCATTTACCGCTGCCGCATGTTGCGGAGCAAAGACCATCTGACCGTGCTCCAGATCGCCTCTGACGACGACCGTATCATTGGGCTTGATCTCGCCACTGAGCAATTTCATCGCCAGCGGATTCTGGATCAGACCTTGAATTGCCCGTTTGAGCGGACGCGCACCATAAATTGGGTCGTAGCCTTCGCGCGTCAGCAACTCTTCCGCGGTCGGGTCGAGCACCAGTGTGACCTTGCGGTCAGCCAGCATGCGCCGCAACCCCTCGAGTTGCACCTTGATGATGCGTTTGATCTGCTCCAGGCCCAACGACTTGAAGATGATCACGTCATCCACGCGATTGAGAAATTCCGGTCGAAATGCCGCCCGCAATTGTTCCATCACGCTGCTGTACAGAGCCTCTTCGTCGCCGACACCGTCGCGGTTTTCTTCAGCCCATTCCTGAATGTCGCGCGAACCGATATTCGAGGTCATGATGATGACGGTGTTTTTGAAATCCACCGTACGTCCTTTGCCGTCGGTCAGCCGTCCGTCATCCAACACCTGCAACAGAATGTTGAAGACATCGGGATGGGCTTTTTCGATTTCGTCAAAGAGCACCACCGAATACGGCCGGCGGCGCACGGCTTCGGTCAGATAACCGCCTTCGTCGTAGCCCACGTAACCCGGAGGCGCACCGATCAACCGCGCAACCGAATGCTTCTCCATGAACTCCGACATATCCAGCCGCACCATCGCATGCTCGTCATCGAAGAGGAATTCGGCCAGCGCCCGCGCCGTTTCAGTTTTGCCGACGCCGGTCGGCCCCAGGAAGATGAACGAACCAATCGGGCGTTTCGGGTCTTGCAATCCGGCACGCGCGCGGCGCACGGCGTTGGCGACCGCGACCAAGGCCTTGTCCTGTCCGATCACGCGCACGCCCAGACGCTCTTCCATTTTGATCAACTTCTGGACTTCGCCTTCGAGCATCTTCGACACGGGCACGCCCGTCCAACGCGCGACGACTTCGGCCACGTCTTCTTCCGTGACTTCCTCTTTCAAGGTGCGCCCGGCTTGTTGCAACTCATTCAACTTGGCTTGGTCAGCATCAAACTGGCGCTGCAATTCGGCCATTTTGCCGTACCGAATTTCGGCGACTTTGCCGTAATCGCCCGCGCGCTCAAACTGCTCGGCCTGGATTTTCAATTGCTCAACTTGTTCTTTGGTGGAACGAATCCGCTCGATGACTTCTTTCTCTGACTGCCACTTGGCTTTCATCGCGCCGGACTTTTCCTTCAAGTCGGCAATTTCTTTTTCGACTTTGGCCAGACGTTCTTTCGAAACGGCGTCGTCTTCGCGCATCAACGCCTGCTTTTCGATCTCACGTTGAATGATGTCGCGTTCGACTTCGTCAATTTCGGTCGGCAACGAGTCAATTTCAATGCGCAGCTTTGACGCGGCTTCGTCCACCAAATCAATCGCTTTGTCCGGCAAAAACCGGTCGGTGATATAGCGGTTCGACAACGTTGCCGCAGCCACAATCGCGGCGTCTTTGATACGCACGCCGTGGTGTGTTTCGTACTTGTCTTTCAATCCGCGCAAGATGGCGATGGTGTCTTCGACCGTCGGTTCGCTGGCATACACCTGCTGAAAGCGCCGTTCCAACGCTTTGTCCTTTTCGATGTACTTTTGGTACTCGTTCAAGGTCGTTGCGCCCACGCACCGCAATTCGCCACGCGCCAGCGCCGGTTTGAGCATATTGGACGCGTCTACCGCGCCTTCGCCTGCGCCCGCGCCAACCAGCGTGTGCAACTCGTCAATAAAAACGATGATGTGCCCTTCGGCTTTTTCGATCTCACGCAAAACTGCTTTGAGCCGTTCTTCAAACTCGCCACGGTATTTCGCACCGGCCAGCATGGCGCCCAAATCAAGCGCGACCAGGCGTTTGTTTTTCAATGTTTCGGGCACGTCGCCCGAAACGATGCGCTGCGCCAAGCCTTCGACAATCGCAGTTTTGCCAACCCCGGGTTCGCCGATGATGACTGGATTGTTTTTGGTGCGGCGCGATAGCACCTGAATGGTGCGGCGAATTTCATCGTCACGTCCGATGACGGGATCGAGTTTGCCTTGCCGTGCCAGTTCGGTCAGATCGCGCGAATATTTGGCCAACGCCTGATAACTCTCTTCGGCGCTTTGCGACGTCACGCGCGCACCGGCACGCATGCCTTCCAGGACCTTCAATAACGCATCGCGGCTCACGCCGTGCGAACGCAGAATCTTGCCGATGTCCTGTTTGTCTTCCACCAATGCCAACAGCAAATGCTCGGTCGAAATGAATTCGTCCTTGAGCTTGTCGGCTTCTTTTTGGGCTTTGCCAAACACGTCTGTCGTGCGGTTGCCGTAATACCGCTGACCGAATCCGCTCACTTGCGGAAACTTCTTGATCGCCGCTTCGACTTCGGTCTGAATGGTTTGAACATTGACGCCGATTTTCCCCAACATCGGACGCGTGACGCCTTCCGGCTGTTCCAATAACGCGGCCAGAATATGCTCCGGCTCAACTTGTTGATGATTCTGTTTTTCTGCCAGGGCGACTGCCGATTCAATCGCTTCCTGTGCTTTTAAGGTGAACTTGTCCAGTCTCATCTCTCCCCCTCTACATGCTGCAAATTATTCAGCTACGAATTGGCACGAACGAACACGGAGCCCCCCTGTCCTTCATCCCAGCCCTATTTTGCAGGCCGCACCCGCCCTGTGCCAATTCGTGGACAAATAATTTTTGCTCCTGACGAAAGAGGCTTCGAGCCATTAAGCCCGAAGCCTCTGAAAACAGCCGATGGGTTATGACGTCTGGTTACTTCGCATCTGCAGCTTTTGCCTGTGCGCCGTTGGCATCAGTTTTCACCGCGACCTGAATCTGGCGCGCTTTCACTTCTTCCCGCTTCGGCAAAGTTACGCGCAACACACCGTCTTTGAAATCCGCCTTGACCTCTTCCACGTTGACCGTAGAAGGCAGGGCGAAGGTGCGCGTGAAAGTACCGTAGCTGCGCTCAACGCGATGCCAGTTGTCATTTTTGGTTTCTTTCTCGAACTTCCGCTCACCCGTCAAAGTGAGCTTATAGTTCTCAATGGAAAGATTGAAATCTCCCGGCTTCACCCCCGGCAAATCGGCTTCGAGCACAATTCCGTTCTGGTCTTCGTAAATGTCCACGCTGGGCGTCCAATTGCCGCTCAACGATTCTTCATTGCTGAAAAAGCGCGGCAAGGCACCACTGAACACACGGTTGAAGTCTTCCTGCAAATTGCGCAGTTCGTTAATCGGATCACGTCTAATCATCCAAGACATGGCTTTTTTACCTCCTTGTTGAGCTCGATAAAGATTTGTTC
This sequence comes from Acidobacteriota bacterium, assembly GCA_016789605.1. Lineage (GTDB taxonomy): Bacteria > Acidobacteriota > Blastocatellia > RBC074 > RBC074 > RBC074. Next base: position 2,967 of record JAEUQO010000467.1, on the reverse strand, counting down.
GATGTTGTTTTGCTAACGGTCTAAAAATTCCCGGAAACACGATAGTCACTGTCCCTCCTTAGCTCCTCTCACACATTTCTTTTCATTAACTCCCTCACTTCGGCCCCTTTCCTTAAGTACGAGCACAATATAAAACTTGAGCCTCTTACTGTCAAGAAGTCTAAATAAAAATTTTCAACCAACTCCCATCCCCCTTATCATGAGGTACTATGTTGCCCAGAGACGTTAGTGGTGGTCAGCAAGGAAATGAGTTCGAAACAGATTTCGGACAGATAGGAGAGCTTGACGCCTCTGAGACTCTTCGCTATCTTGTTTCATCCAAGAGACAGAGAAACAAGACGCGTATCCCTTCGCAGAAGGCTTATGAGGAATTGAATCCATCTTCCGTGGGAGGTGATTTATGACAGGAACCAATCAGGTCAAAACGCTGCTGCTGCTTGGCGCATTAACGGCGCTGGTTTTGATTTTGGGACAGGCATTGGGCGGGAAATCCGGTTTGCTCATCGCCATCGTGTTTGCAGGCGGGATGAATTTCTTCAGTTATTGGTTTTCAGACAAGATCGTGCTGCGCACATACAATGCGCAAGAAATCACGGAAGCCGATTCGCCGGAACTCTATGGCATTGTGCGCGAACTGGCGCAACGGGGCCAGATTCCGATGCCGCGCGTGTACATCATCCCGGAAGAAACGCCGAATGCGTTTGCGACTGGGCGCAATCCGCAAAATGCGGCTGTCGCCTGCACCGTGGGTCTGATGCAGATGCTTGATCGGCGAGAGTTGGCGGGTGTAATCGGCCACGAACTTGGCCACGTCATGAACCGCGACACATTAATCATGACGGTGGCGGCTTCGTTGGCGGGCGCATTGGGTTATCTGGCTCAGTTTGCCATGTTTTTCGGAGGCCGTGACGAAGACGACAGGCCCAATCCGATCGCGCTGATTGTTGGCATGTTGGTGGCCATGATTGCAGCGCCACTTGTGCAAATGGCAATTTCGCGTTCACGCGAATTTATCGCCGACGAAAAAGGCGCACGGCTGACCGGCGACCCGCTGGCACTGGCCAGCGCGCTGCGCAAGATCGAAGGCCTGAGCAAACAAATTCGCATCCATTCCGGCTCACCCGAAACCGCGCATCTGTTCATCATCAACCCGTTTTCGGCGGGTGGGATCGCCAGCCTGTTTAGTACGCATCCCGCGACAGAAGACCGCGTCGCACGCCTGGAAGCGCTTGCGCGGCAAGGTCTGTAACACTTCACCAAACCAATCCCAGACTCAAATATCGAAAAGGGAGGCTGATCACCTCCCTTTCCTCTCTTCTTGCGTAGCCATGCCAAATGCAGACACTCACGACGCCATTACCTATGCTCTGATTCCGTTTACCTATCTTGGCGCGGAATGGTATTGGGGCGAAAATCATACGATGTCAGTCATTGCCACCTGTGCGATGGTATTTTCAGGGTTGATGTTCGGTCCTGATCTGGACTTGCAAAGTCGGCCGTATCGCCGCTGGGGGCCGTTGCGATTCATCTGGAAACCATATCAGGTTGCCTTGCCGCACCGTTCCGCACTGTCACACGGCCCCGTGTTGGGCACGGTGTTGCGCATCATTTATTTCGCGCTGATGTTTTCCCTCTTGGCCGCAACTGTGTTGTACTTACGTCACACATATTTGCACGGTCAGGAAACGACCTGGCAAGAGCAGTTTTCGCTGGTACAAGGCGACATCTTCTCGTTCTGGGAAGACACCGAGAAACAATATCTGTATTCAGGATTCACCGGATTGTGTTTGGGCGCGCTGTCTCACACAGCGGCGGACATCACCTGGTCAACCATCAAGAGGCTGTGATGAAACACTGGAACCGTAGAGAGTGGTTAGCGAATTTGACCGTAGCCGCCTTGGGTTTGCCCGGCGCAGCGCGTGCATGGCAAACATTTGCCCAAACGGCTCAAGACCCGGCCAAAACGCCGTTGCCGCTGAAAGATTACGAACCGCGCAGCATGTTGCACGTGCCCGAAACCAAAGTGCCGCGCGCGCGTTTTCCCGTCATTGATTTCCACACGCATCTGACATTTGTAGACCGCAACGCCAGGCCCGAAAAAGCCGTCTTTCGTGGCAAACGCGAAGAAATCCTGCCCGTGATGGATCGCAAAAACATCCGCACGATGGTCAACCTGACCGGCGGATATGGCGCAGCGCTGACAGAAGCCATCAACTATTGGCAAACGCCTTCACCTGACCGCTTCATCGTTTTCACCGAACCCTGGTTCAACAAATTCCCCGAAGCGAACTTCCCGCAATTTCAGGCGGACCAGATTGAACAAGCCAGGAAAGTGGGCGCCAAAGGATTGAAGGTACTGAAAACGCTCGGCCTGTATTTGCGCGAACAGGTCAACAGCGGCCCGCTGGTCAAAGTGGATGACAAACGGTTTGATCCGATGTGGGACGCCTGCGGCAAATTGCAATTGCCCGTCGCCATCCACACGTCCGACCCCGAAGCATTCTTTTTGACCACGGACAAATACAACGAACGATACGAAGAGTTGAGCGCTCATCCCGACTGGTCATTTCACGGCAAGGATTTCCCCAGCAATCGTGAATTGCACGAAGCCCGTTTGCGCGTGATCGCCCGGCATCCGCGCACGCAGTTTGTCGCCTTGCATGTTGGCAACGCCGAAGACTTGCGCTGGGTCAGCGAATGGCTGGATCGTTATCCAAACTTGCACGTCGAATTTGGCGCGCGCATCGGCGAATTGGGACGTCAGCCAAGACTGGCGCGCAAATTCTTCGACAAATATCAGGATCGGATTCTGTTTGGCACTGATGCCATTCCTTACGGTAAGGAAACGCCGCAACAGATTTTTGGCGAGTTGCTTTACGAAATCTACTACCGCTTTCTCGAAACCGAAGACGAATATTTCGATTACGCGCCGGCAGAGGTTCCGCCACAAGGCCGCTGGAAAATTTA
>JAEUQO010000457.1 GCA_016789605.1 Acidobacteriota bacterium | reverse complement strand
GAAACACGAACGCGTGGCAGAACTGCTGGATTCATATACCCAGCGGTTCCACGATGATTTTCACGCCGTTATGCCGTTGCCCGACAAACCGACGGCTTAGCGCGTCAGGGAGGTTCAGGCAGACCGCAACCAGACCGCAATGCTTTTAGCGGCCAGCGCTCCCTGACCGACGGCGCTGGCCACACTCAGACAGACCGGACGGCAGACATCGCCCGCGCCATACACGCCCGCCAGCGATGTTTGTTGCCGGTCATTTGTTTTCAGGTAACCGGCTTCATCCAGCGCAATTTGTCCGGCAAAACTTTCCGTGTTGGGGGCAATGCCCACGCGAATGAACACGCCTTCGGTTGCCAGCGTTTGCTGTTGGCCGGTGCGCACGTCTTCGAGCAGCAACCATTCGGCATATGTTTGGCCTGTAATGGCCAGCGGTTTGGCGTGCGTGATGAAACGGATGTTGGCTGTGTGTTGCGCTTCGTTTAGCCATTCGGGCCGCGCGCGAAATTGCTCGGAGTGATGGACCAGCGTGACCTGCGGACAGACGCGCGACAGGATCAGCGCGTTTTCGACGGCAGAATCACCACCGCCGATGACCGTCACGGGTTTGCCCGCGTATAGGCTGTGGTCGCGCGTGGCGCTGAAACTGACGCCGCGCATTTCAAATTGCTCTTCGCCGGGAATTCCCAGCCGCCGTTTGCGTGCGCCAGTGGCCAGAATCAATGCACGCGCCCGCAACGTCACGCCATTGCAGCGCAATTGACGCGCCGCCAGTTGCAATTCCGTCAACTGACAGCCGACGCGGTAATCAAGCTGCAATTCCGCCAGATGCGCCACAAACTGATCGCGCATTTCGCGCCCGGTCAGTCCCGGCAAGCCTGCGTAATCATACAGGCGGTGAAACATCTGCAACATCTGCCCGCCGAGTTCTGTTGCCGGTTCCAGCAATGCCGCGCGTAACCCCAGAGAATGACTCCACAGCAGCGCGCTGATGCCTGCCGGACCGCCACCCAAAATCAGCACGTCAAAATCGGTTGTTTGCGTCATGACAATCCCGTCATCAGATCGCGCATGCTTGCCGGTAAAGGGGCTTCCATCGTCAGCGGCTGTCCGGTCGCAGGGTGGTTAAAGACCAGCCGCGCCGCGTGCAGGAAGTGATGTTTCAACTGCTGCTGACCAACCAACGGATCAACCGCTGAGGCGTAGATCGGATCACCGACAATCGGGTGTCCGATGTGATTGCAGTGAATGCGCAGTTGGTGTGTGCGTCCGGTCAGTGGTTCCAATTCCAGCAAGGTATGTGCGGCAAAACGACGATTGACGCGATAGCGCGTTTGCGCGGGGCGGCTGTCGCCGCCTTCCATCACACGCCAGTGCGGCCATTCTTTGGGTTCGCAACCGATGGGCGCGTCAATCTCGCCCGTGTTTGGCGCAACGCGTCCACTGACCAGCGCCAGATAAAATTTATGGACTTTGCGTTCGCGGAAGTGTTTGGACAAGGTGCGGTGCGCGCGCGGAGTTTTGGCGACCAGAATGACGCCCGAGGTGTTGCGATCAAGCCGATGCACCAACCCGGGGCGAATGGCTTCGCCGCCGTTTTGCCAGAAATGATAGGCCAGGCCGTTGGTCAGCGTGCCGGACTTTTCGCGATGCGACGGGTGCGTCAACAGTCCGATCGGTTTGTTGATGACGATGATGTGGTCGTCTTCAAACAGAATGTCCAGGGGAATGGCTTCGGGCGTGGCGGATGATTTTTCCGCCGTGAAGATTTTGACGGTGACGCGCACGCCTTTGGGCAGGTGAAACCCCTTGGTGGCGCGCGAACTGTCAACCAGCACATCGCCTTCGTCAATCAGGCGGCGGATGCGCGTCAGGCTGATTTTGGGCAACTTGCCCGCGACAAACCGGTCCAGGCGCGGTTTGCCGTCGCCGACTTCAAACGTGAAACTCTGCTGCTCCGGATCAAACATCGCTGCGCCGCCTTATCAACATCACCAACAGCACCAGCGCCGCCAGCAAATTAAAGCTCATCAGCCACACCGAATATTGATGCAATTGATCAAACGCAATGCGCGTCGCTTCGGTTTTGGCTAGCGCCGAAATGTCGCCGAACTGTTCGCGCATCTGGTGCAATTTGGCTGACACGACAAAACGCGAGAGCAACGTCGAGATGATCATCAGCAACAGCGTGATGGCTTCAAAGCGTTTGCCATAGCGGCTGCGCGCCGCAAGCAGCAACAGCAAGATCGTGACGCCCAACACCAAACCGATCAGCTCTGTGATGCCGAGCGTGCGATTGACGACGTTGCCGGCCAGTTGTCCTGACGGCAAAACGGAAAAGGCTGCCGGAGCGACGACAAAACTGAAAAACGCCATTACGCCCAGCCATAAACCGAGCAGCGCAATACGGATTTTTTCAACCATGAAATTCTTGGGGAAATGGTAACAACCGGATTTGGGGCAGGGCAGACGGCGCGGCGAAAAAGCCTTCTACCTGGCGCAAAAATTCCTGTGTTTCAAGCTGCATGACGTTGGCGGGCGCTTGTTGTAACCGTTGGCGCGCACGTTCAAACACGCTGTGTGCTCCGGTGAAATTGCCGCGCTGGTGATGGTGCAATGCGGCGGCAACCTGAATGAGCGCATGCAAAAATGCGCGCTCAGCGCCGGTGGCTTGCAACCACAATTCTTCCCAGGCTTCGTGGCTGGCAAAAAACTCGCCCGCGTTAAACAAGGCCACGCCGCGCAAAAAGCTTTCGGGCAAACCTGTCATCAATATCGTGGCACAGACGGATCAACCCGCAACGACCAATCGTCAATGCCGCCGAGCAGGTTGCTGACGTTGGTAAACCCTTGCGCCGCCAAAAACTGACACGCGCGATCCGACCGCATTCCGTGATGACAATGCACGACGATCGTTTCGTCTTTGTCGGGCAGTTCCTGCGACCATTGCAGGATCAGACCCAGCGGACGCAATTCAGCGCCGGCAATGCGGGCGACGGAATGCTCTGATGGTTCGCGTACGTCAATCAGGCGAAACTGTTCGCCTGCGTCTTGTTTGGCTTTCAATTCTTCGACTGTGATGGCTCCATAATTGGGCATGGCAGATGGACTCTCCTTTGGCGCGTCTATTCGTGCGCGTTGACGCGCAAGCGTTCGATCAATTCAGTCAATTTTTCGATGTCGGTTTTGTCGTCGCTGATGATGCGTTTGCTGGCCATGTAATTCTGCCAGTATTCGCTTTGGGCCAGCGGCTTGATGCGTTCTTCGCCCAAGGCGCTCGCCAGTAACGCGATGATGATGCCGGAAATTTGTGCGTGTTCAACGTAATCGGAAATCACGCGATACGCCAGTTCCGCTGACTCCTGATTCCATTCCAATGGGACAGAGGTTTGTTCTTCCATGAGTTTCGAGGATTTTCGGGGATTTCGGGCGCCTGGCAATTATTGCGCTAAATCATTTGCCGGAGCCTTGTCCGATGCGCCGACGAAAGGCAATTCGGTCAATTGTGCGCGACCGATCTCCGCGCCGTCGTGTTGCAAGGTGAATTCCGTGCCGGATGTCAGGTAATAGCGATGAATGTATGCCAGTGCGATGAAACGGTCGAGCGCCGGGCTGTGTGTGCTGCTGGTGATTTCGCCGACCTTTTTGCCGTCGGCGGCAATGACTTCCGTTCCGGCAGGCGCGACAGCGTTTGTTTCCAGCAACAGCCCGCGCAACCGTTTGGCCGGTTGTCCGCGCCAGTGAATGCGCGCGATGACTTCCTGTCCCAGATAGCAACCTTTGGTATAGCTGACGGCGTCGTTCAGTTCCGATTCCAGAATGATGTAATTTTCGCCCGCGTCCACGCCTTCGCGCGGCACACCGGCTTCGATGCGTGCGATTTCAAAGGCGGCTTCGCCAATGAAGCGTGCACCAAATTCGCTCGCCTGGGCCAGCAACGCTTCTTTTACCTGCGCGGTAGATTCCGCGGCGACAAACAAATCAATGCCCGCATCGCCGCAACGGCGATGCGGAGCCGCGTGAACCGTTTGCCCGGCAATTTGCATCGGCAGAAGGTGAAGTTTGTCGGTCGCGATTTCCTGACCACTGACGGCAGCGAGCAACGCCGTTGCGTGCGGTCCCTGAAGCGTAAGCAACGTGAGTGTGTCGCTGACATCCTGAACGAAAAAATCACCCGCAGGAACAAAGCGGCTCAGGTTTTTGAAAATCTTTTCGCGGTTGGCAGCGTCCAGTTCCAGCAAAAGATGTTCGCCGGTTTGATAGATGCGTGCGAGTGCAAGCAACTTGCCTTGCAAGGTAGGGAACGCCGCCAGCACTCCGCCGCCCGGCGGCAAGGTTTTGACGTCGTTGCTGACCAGCCCATTCAAAAACTGTATGGCGTTCTTGCCGCTAAGTTGCAGCTTGGCTGCGGGCAGCTCCAGGATGCCGACACCTTGCCGCAAGGCCTGGTAATCAGACTGTAAATCGTTGGCTGTGGCTTGTAACACGGTTTGCGTCATGCTGTTGAATACGAATGGGCTGCTGAACACGGATTGGGCGCGCAGCTCGTCACGCGGCTGCGCGCCCGGTACTGCTTTACGGCAACTTCGGTGCGGTCACACGGCATTTATCCGTGGTCAAGGATTTGAGAAAGGCGATCAAATCTTCTTTTTGCGCCTTGGTCAAATTGGCCTTTTTCAGGTTGGCCTTGTCCAGATACGGATTGGGTTTGCCGCCGCCGGTCATGATTTCGACCGCTTCTTCCAACGTGGCAGCGCTGCCGTCGTGGAAGTAGGGGCCCGATTGCGCTACGTCGCGCAAGGTCGGCGTTTTGAATGCGCCCGTCCATTTCACGCGTTCAGGATCGTCTTCTTTCAAATCCTTGAGCGCGGCAAAACGCCCCTTGTCGAGTTTGTCGGGCGGCGCATCCATGCCGATGCCTACGTTGTGGAATTGCAGGTCGGTGAACAGATGGCCCGCGTGGCACGCGTCGCATTTGGCGGTCTTGAAGACTTCGTAACCGCGTTTGACCTGATCGCTGACGGCGGATTCGTCTTTGCCGACTTGCCAGCGGTCAAACGGCGTTTCGTCATTGCCGTTGACGATGGTGCGTTCATAGGCCGCAATCGCCTGGAAGACGTTGTCGGCGGTCGCGTCGCTGTTGAAGACTTTTTGGAATTGCGCCTTGTAACCGGGAACGGCGTTGATCTTGGCGATGATTTCGGCTTCGTGGTCTTTCGCGCCCATGTTGCCGCCTTGCCAGGCAGCCTTGCCCTGGGCTTCGAGCGAACCGCTGCGGCCATCCCAATAAAATTCCTTGTGGTAACCGATGTTCCACAACGACGGGCTGCTGCGCGCCAGCGTCTTGTTGCCCGCGCCAATGGCTTTGGGCAAACCGTCAGTCAGGCCTTTTTCGCAAACGTGGCAGGAATAGCACGAACGCGAACCGTCCACGCTCAACCGCGTGTCGAAAAAGAGTTGGCGACCGAGCGCGACTTTTTCCGGCGTCAGCGGATTGGCGGCGGGAATCGCCATCGGTTCGAGTTTTTCGAGTTGGGCAGGCAAAGGCAGAATTTCTGGCGTATAGGTCGCCACTGGTTCAGCCGGTTTGTTCTCGCACGCTGCCAGTGCGATGGCAAAAGCCAGAAAACAGAGGGTCAACGTACCGGAAACCCAGCGTTGCCGTTTGGCGGATGTCATATCTTGCTCCTGGAAAGATGTCCGACAATTTTTGGTTTGTCGGTTTCTGCCGACAAAGATTGTCGGTTTCTGGTTAATGCGGCGCGCTCTGTTTTGCCGTGGCAGACGCGTACGTTTGCCGCAGCGTGGGACGCCGCACATATTCACTCTGCGTTGGTGTGATGGATCGTTGGAAAAAGACCGTCGTTGTTATAGCGAAACCGCAGAGGGCTGACAAGGCGGTCAGGCGTCGGCAAAATCGCGCGCCAGCTCTTGTCGCACTTCTCCGGCGATGCTCGCAGCAAAGGCGTAATGCGGATGTTGGAGCACCAGTTTGACAGGCGTTTCACCGTCACAAAAAGCCGCACGCTGCGCGGCAGAAAAGCCAAAGCGCACGTATTGCACCGCGCTGATGCGCTGGTCATCGCTTTGGCCGACGGCGAAATTGCCGGGCACGCGCTCTGTGCCAACTTGCAGGTAAACGCATTCGCCTGAGTTGATGCCGTGAAAGCGCGTGATGCCTTCGCGGATGCGCGTGGCATCCTGCAACTCGATAAACATCGTGGCGGCCAGTTCGTTCTGTTCCGGCAAGAGTTGATTGTAGGTGTCCAATTCGTGCTGGATTGCCTGCTCGTGCACGATGCGTTCGGCACGCATCATTTCCTGAATTTGAAAGTAAACCGTGTCGTGATTTTCAAACACGAACGTGACAAGGGGACCCACCGGCACGCGCCGCAGCTTTTTCAGTTCAATGATGCGGCGGCGCAAAGCTGGCCGCGCTTTTTCGTATTGGGCGATATCCAGAATTTCTGCTTGTGTGACTTTCCGCATAACTTCACTTTCAACTCGCCAGTCTCGACGTGTTTCACTCTTCGGGCGTAATGCCATACGCCTGCGCCAGCACTTCGATAGGATGCAAGGTCTTTTTTCCGGTGCCTTGCTCGATTTGTAATCCCGCCAGCGAACAATCGGTTGCAACCTGATCAGCCTGGGCTTCGTTGATGCCGCGATGCAAACCGCGCGCGACCTTTTGCGCCAGATCAAAATACTCTTTTTTCATCGCCCAGGTGCCGTCGTGGCCCGAACAGCCTTTGTCTATGAAAACGACTTTGGCGCCGGCCAGCCGCAACAGTTCAACGCTTTTGGCGCCGATGGCCTGATATTTCAAATGGCACGGCTGGTGATAGGCGACGCTGCCGATCTCTTGCGAAAAATCACGTTTGAGCCGTCCCGCGGCATTCAATTTCATCAGGTATTCAGACAGGTCAAAAACGCGTTTGGCGACCGCCTGGGCTTGTTCCCGCTCTTCGCCTTGCAGGTAGTCGGCGTATTCCTTTTTCAACATCATGCCGCACGTAGGTTCAGGCACGACGATGTCATAACCTTGTTGCACATACGGCCATAATGCACGCACGTTGTCACGAAAATGCGTCAGCGCTTCGTCCAGGCGCCCGCTATCCAGATACGGCATGCCGCAACAACGCTGGTCAGGCGGCGAACACACTTCGACGTCGTTTTTTTGCAGCACGCGGACGGCGGCTTTGCCGATTTTGGGTTCGTTGTAATTGACCACGCAGGTGTGAAAGAGCGCGACTTTCAAATCGCTTTGCCCGGCGGATTTTTCGCCGATGTTCTTTTTGAACCAGCGGGCAAAGGTCTGCGCATGAAAGGTCGGCAGGATTTTGTCGCGGTGAATGCCCAGCGTTTTTTCCAACAGCGCGCGATTGGCTTTGTTCTGGTTGGCAAAATTGGCCAGCGGCGCCAGACGGCTGCCCAAGGGGCCGATTTCGTCCGGGCTGCTCAACAATCGTTCGCGTAACTCAACGCCTTCTTCTTTGGCTTTGATCGCGCGTGCGCGCATGACCAGTTTGGGCAGATCAATCAGAAACTTGTGCGGCGGCGTATACGGACATTTGATGAAACAGAGTTTGCAGTTGTAACAAAGGTCAACAAACTCCCAGTTTTGCGCCTCGGTCAGCTTGTCCGGATCGGTATCTACTTCGTCACTGTCGAAATGCTCGAAAAGTTTGGGGAATCCCGGGCAGAGGTTAAAACACAGACGGCACGAGTTACAGACGTCATATTGACGTCGCAGCTCGCGATCAAGGGCCTGTACATCCCAATACTCAGGCTCCTCCCAATTGACGGGGACAGAAGAAAGATCGCCTTGTTCGAGCATAGTTGGTGGCCGGTAAGAGTCGTTGGTGAATGCTGGTGCCCGGTATTTTGGGCCGAGCACCAGCCAGAAACACTAGGCGAGCGTATCCAATCCTTTTTGGAAACGTCCGGCGTGCGAGCGTTCGGCGCGCGCCAGGGTTTCAAACCATTCGGCGATTTCGTCAAAACCCTCTTCGCGCGCGGTACGGGCAAATCCCGGATACATCTGGGTGTATTCATAGGTTTCGCCTGCGACAGCCGCCTTGAGGTTGTTGGTCGTGCTACCGATCGGTTCGCCGGTGGCCGGATCGCCAACTTCTTTCAAGAAATCCAGGTGACCATGCGCGTGACCGGTTTCGCCTTCCGCCGTATCACGGAACAGACCGGCGATGTCCGGATAACCTTCGACGTCGGCTTGGCGCGCGAAATACAAATAGCGGCGATTGGCTTGTGATTCACCAGCAAAAGCGTGTTTCAGATTTTCGTGCGTTTGGGTTCCCGCCAGACTTGGCATTGTCGTCTCCTTGAAAAGAGGGTTGATAAAAAAGAACGGCTCCCGTCAGGGTTGGTGACAGGAGCCGTTGCTTGTTTTCTTCATTGCGCAATCGTTACGCCGTGAATGAGCTGCCACAACCACAGCCGCCCGACGCGTTCGGATTGTTGAAGGTGAAGCCCGACCCCATCACGCTGTTGACGTAATCAATCTGTACGCCATCCAGGTATTGGGCGCTGAACATGTCCACAAACACGCGCAGGCTGCTGGCTTCGACCACTTCATCAGTCGCTTGCGGCGCTTCTTCGATGTTCATCGCGTATTGGAAGCCAGAGCATCCGCCCGGAACCACACGCACGCGCAAGCCGCCTTCGTTGCCGACGTTTTCCGCTTCGAGGAATTTTTTGACCTCGCTCGCGGCGTTTTCAGTCAGTGTCAAATTCATGATCTCGTTCTCCTTTTCTCAAAATGGTTACAAATCAAAGGTCGTTATCAGTGCTTACCGCATAAAAAATGAAGTGACAGCCAAATGATAGCGACGGGTATTTAGAGCGTCAAATTCACTTCTTCAGGTTCAACACGGGCAAAGCCTTGTTGGCTTTGATCGCCGCGATGCTGACTTGTGCGGCGACGTTTTGCGCCATGGCTTGAAACGCTTTGGCCTGTGGGCTGTCAGGTTGTCCGATGACAACCGGTTTGCCCAGATCGCCGCCTTCGCGAATGCTGATGGCGATGGGAATGCCGCCCAGAAACGGCACGCCGTATCGTTCTGCGAGCGCTTCGCCGCCGCCGTTGCCAAAAATGAAATACTTGTTGCCGTCATTCGGGCACTCGAAATAGCTCATGTTTTCGACGATGCCCAGAATCGGAACGTGCAGTTGTTCGAACATGCTGTAGGCTTTGCGCACGTCTGACAGCGCGACTTCTTGCGGCGTGGTGACCAGCACTGCGCCCGCCACCGCAACCATCTGCGCCAGGCTCAGTTGCACATCACCCGTGCCCGGTGGCATGTCCACGACCAGATAATCCAGCTCGCCCCATTCGACCTGACGCAAAAACTGGTTCACGGCGGAATGCAGCATCGGGCCGCGCCAGACAACAGCTTTGTCGCCCGGGTTGAGCAGGCCAATGGACATCGTTTTGACCCCGTGATACACGGGCGGAACGATGTTATTGCCGCGCACCATCGGCATGTCATTGCCGCCCATCATCATTGGCACGTTCGGGCCATAGACGTCTGTGTCGAGAATGCCGACTTTGGCGCCCAGCAAGCTCAAACTGACTGCCAGGTTCACGGCGACCGTGGATTTACCCACGCCGCCTTTGCCGGAACTGACCGCGATAATGTGTTTGATGCCCTGGATTTCCGATTTATCAATGACACCGCGTGCTTTGGGAACTTCGGCATCCATGGTGACTTCGACACGTTCCACGCCGGGCACGGCCATCACGGCTTTTTCCGCCTGAAACTTCAATTGGTCGCGCACCGGACAGGCCGGTGTGGTTAACACAAACCGGAAGCTGACAATCCCGCCGCAAAGTTTGATGTCGCGAATCATGTTCAGCGTCACGATGTCTTTGTGCAGGTCGGGGTCTTTGACTGTGCGCAGCGCGTCGAGTACCACCGCTTCGGTGATTTCGCCGGTTGCTTGGGTAATGGTTGTTTCTTGACTCATTCCTTGGTTCTTGGTTGCTTTGGGTTGCGGGTTGAAATGGGCTATTTCTTTTTCGCCGGCGCCGTTCTGGCACGTTTCGCGTTTGGTGTGCGCGTGATTTGCGTCAGCGTCGGCGGAATCAAACGAAATTCGCAAATCTGCGCGCCCTCCGTAATGCGGCACTCGCGTTCGATCTGGCTGCCCAGCGTTTCACGATAGACGCGCAATTCCTCTTCGCACAGTCGCGGAAACGAAACCGCGACGCTTTCGGTCGGGCAATTGCGCTGCCGCAAACGATAGGTGCCATCTTTCAATCGTTGCACATCCGCCAGATAGCCTTTGGCGTTGATGGCTTTGATCAACGCATTGATTCTTTCGTCAAACGTCTGTCCCACCAGCGCGGCCTTGAGCTGGGCGATTAATTCATCGGCTCGTGCGCTGAGCACTTGTTGCAATGCGTCATCGCCCAATTGCCGTTGCAATTGCACCAGCACTTCCTTGGCGAATTCGTCATAGATGTGTGGGAACAAACAGCGAGCTTTGTCTGTCAGCCGGTAGATAAAGCGCGGGCGGCCCCGTTCGTGGCGTTCCTGCTCATAACAAATCAAACCGTCGCGTTCGAGCAAGTTCAAATGACGGCGCACACAGACCTTGGACACTTCCAATTCCTGCGCCAATTGCTCGACGGTGAGCGCGCCATTGATCTTGAGCAGATCGAGAATGGCGCTGCGAGATTCTTTGAGAATGTTTTCGACGGTAGCGACAGACACGCTTCGGATGATAGGGAGCAGGTTTCCTTTTGTCAACTTTTCGGTTTCTAAAAGAGGCGCTTGGGAAAAGAGCGCGAACATTCACTGCGCCGTCGTGGTCTCGCCGACAGCGAAAAAGGGGCGGTCAGCGAGTTACTTTAAGACTTGGGGGTCTGTTCCAGCGCCGTTTTGGAGTTGAGTTGTCCGTAAAGCCAGGCCTTGGCTGAGGACCAATCACGTTTTACCGTTGCTGGGGAGATATCCAGCACTTCTGCCGTCTCTTGCTCGGTTAACCCGCCGAAATATCGCAGCTCGACAATTTGCGCCGCCCGATGAGAGATTTGCGCCAAGGTGTTTAGCGCCTCGTCCAGTGCGAGCAAGTCAACTTTCTGATTCAGGAAATTGACAGGTGGCGGGGCTGCCGCCGCCTCTTCCGCCCATTTTTGATTGCCTGAATTGCGCACGCGTCGTCGCCGCGCGGCGTCAATCAGGATGCGGCGCATCGCATTTGACGCTACGACGAAAAAATGCGCGCGACATTGCCACTCGACTTGTGCTCCACCCAGCAAACGAGCAAACGTTTCATTGACCAGCGCTGTCGCCGACAGGGTTTGGTAGCCGTATTCTTGCGCAAGGTACTTTTTCGCGCGCTGGTGCAATTCCGTATAAACCAGCTCTGCAATTTGCTCCGCTGCGCGATGGTCGCCGTCCCGCCAAGCCATCAGTAAGGTTGTGAAATCCGGTGAGGACAAGGCAGCCCCTCCAAAGAAAAATTGAAAAATTGTGCTGTTAGGATGAGCTGTTTGCTCAAACTCGCTCGCATTATACTTGGCAGGAAATTGCGAACAAACTTACTCCGAACCACTTTTGAGCAATGACGGTTGAGCAGTGGCAACAAGTCAAAGAAATCTTTGAGGCTTCGTTGGAGTGTGAGCCATCAGTGCGCTTGTCCTTTATCGCTGAGCAAAGCGGTGGCGATGACGCCATCCGCCTGGCGGCGGAACAGATGCTGCGCGATTTCGACGAATCGGGCGACTTTTTGGAGGACGCTGCGCTGGTCGAACTTGGACTCGCTGGCGCACAATTCAATCCCGGCTACGAACAAGGTCGCCGCATCGGCTCTTACCGCATTGTCAGCGAAATCGGGCAAGGCGGTATGGGGGCAGTGTATTTGGCCGAACGCGCCGACGAAGCTTATGAAAAGCGCGTTGCCATCAAGATGGTCTGGTCGGGCGGCATTCGCTCGGAAATCAATCGGCGATTCAATATCGAACGTCGCGTGCTGGCCGCGCTGGAACATCCAAACATCGCTCGTTTGCTGGATGGCGGCGTCACCGAAGACGGCTGGTCTTACGTGGTGATGGAATATGTGGACGGCGTGCCGATCACTGAATACTGCGCCCAGCGAAAACTATCCCTCGCCGAGCGGTTGCGGTTATTTCAATCCGTCTGCGAAGCCGTGCAATACGCCCACCAAAACCTGATCGTTCATCGCGACCTGAAACCATCGAACATCTTGGTGACGAACGCGGGCGAAGTGAAGCTGCTGGATTTCGGCATTGCCAAAATTCTCGATCCGACCGATGACGCTTCCGGCCAATCGCCGACCTTGCTGAATTTTCTGACGCCGGAATACGCCAGCCCCGAACACATCGCCGGCCAGCGCGTCACCACGGCCAGCGACGTCTACAGTTTAGGCGTGCTGCTGTACGAACTGCTGACCGGCACGCGGCCCTTCAATCCAACGTCGCGTTCGCCGCAGGAACTGATCCGATTGATCGAAACGCACGAACCTGCCCGTCCCAGCCAGGTGTCTGTTCAGCTTGACGCTGCCGCGCGAAAACAACTGCGCGGCGATCTGGATAACATCATCCTCAAGGCGCTGCAAAAAGAACCCTCGCGACGGTATCAATCCGCCCGCCAATTCAGCGAAGACATCGCGCGCCACCTGAACGGTGAGCCCGTCATTGCCCGCGAAGCGACCCTCTTTTATCGAACAGGTAAATATCTCAAACGCCGTAAAGCCTCATTTCTAATATTGACCCTCGCGGTTGCTACTTTGCTCGGGATCACCAGCAGAGAAATTCATCAAAGACGCCGTGCCGAAGAACAAAGCCGCATTCAGAGACGGACGCTTTACGCGGCGGAGATGCAAAAGGCGCAACAAGATTGGCACGATGGCCT
>JAEUQO010000355.1 GCA_016789605.1 Acidobacteriota bacterium | reverse complement strand
TCCCAATCCGGGCAAGCCGCCCAAATTCGGCGGCATCATTTACACCGAGAGCGCGGAAAAAACGGCCTACTTCATCGAAACCTGTAACCGGCACGGCACGCCGTTGCTGTTCGTGCAGGACGTTTCAGGCTTTATGGTCGGCGTCGAAGCGGAGCAATCCGGCATCATTCGCGCGGGTGCGCGTTTTGTCGAAGCGATGGCCACGGCGACCGTGCCCAAGATCGTGTTGACCATCAACCACGCCAGCGGCGCGGGCTATTACGCCATGGCTGGGCAAGGCTTCGACCCGAATTTCATCTTTACCTTACCGACAGGCCGCATGGGCGTGATGGAAGGCGAATCGGCGGTGATGGCGCTGTTTGCCGCGCAACTGGAAAAACTCAAAGCCGAAGGCAAACAACCGGACGAAAAGCTGAGCGCCGAAATGGATCGTGTGCGCGCCGAATACGAGCGGCAACTCGATGCCAAATTCGCCGCCGCGCGCGGTTTCGTGGACGCCGTCCTGGCGCCTGAAGAAATCCGCCCCGCGCTGGTTCTGGCCTTGCGCACGGCACTGAATAATCCGGGACCGCATTTAGGATTGGGATTTTAGGAGAGAACGCGTTAGGATTCGCCGCTCATTCACGAGTTAGCGATTTTGCTTGTCGCTGATACTTTTTCTGGGGAGAAAAAACCTTGATCGAACTTTACTTGATGCGTCATGGCATTGCCGCCGACATCGGCGAAGCCGGCGTGCTCAAAGATGCGGATCGGCCTTTGACGCCCGAAGGCCGCGCCAAGATGAAACAAGCGGCTGCGGGGTTGCGCGACCTCGGCTTGAAATTCAATGTGATTTTGACCAGCCCACTGTTGCGTGCGCGCCAGACGGCAGAAGCCGTCGCCGAAGTGCTGGACTTACAACACAAGGTCAAGATCATCGAATCGCTGGCCCCCGGCAAAGGATTTGCCGACGGCGAAGGCGGCCACGCAGAAATTTTCCTGGAATTGGGCGCGTATCAATTTGATCGCGCGCTGTTGGTGGGTCACATGCCGGATTTGTCCGAACTGGCGTCTTACCTGCTGACGGGCAATCGCAATCTCAATGTCGAATTCAAAAAAGGCTCGCTTTGCGCCATTGAAGTGTCCAGCTTGCCGCCGCGCGGTCCCGGTCTGTTGCGTTGGTTGCTGACGCCCAAACAGATGCGCGCCTTGAGCAAGGGCAAATAACCGCCCAGTTCATTTATCACAGCAATCAACCATCAACAGAGATCAACCCGCTTTCCGTTATGAATCCCTGGCACGACGTAGACCTGGGCGCAAGCGCGCCGGAAGTCTTCAACTGCATTATCGAAATTCCCATCGGCTCAAACGTAAAATACGAATTGGACAAGCCCACGGGGTTGTTGCGCGTTGACCGCGTGCTTTACAGCTCCGTGCATTACCCGGCCAACTATGGCTTTCTGCCGCGTACCTATTGCGACGACAACGACCCGCTCGACGTGTTGGTGCTGGGTCAGGTTTCGGTCGTGCCGCTGTGCATCATGCGCGCCAAAGCCATCGGCGTGATGCAGATGATTGACCAGAACGAAGAAGACGACAAAATCATCGCCGTGCACGCCGACGATCCCGAATACCGCGATTACAAAGACATCTCGGAACTGCCGGAATACCGCCTGAAATCCGTGCGGCGCTTTTTTGAAGATTACAAAGCCCTGGAAAACAAACAGGTGAAAGTCGAACGTTTCATGGGCCGGTACGACGCGCTGAACATCATCGAACGCAGCATGAAGCTGTACGCCGATTTGCGTCCGCAACTGATCGAGCCCAAAGTGATCCTCTAAATCGTAACAGCCGTCAGCAGAACCCGCGACGCTTAAACATTCCGATGAATCTTGGCGTCCTGACTTTGTCGTGTACCAATGTCGCGTGTTCTGATTTAGCGACGCGGACGAATGCCCAATTGCGTCATTTCGTAGGCAAGCGTTTCGCGCAGCCCTTCTGCCAATGGCCGAGCCTGAAATCCCAATTCGCGCTCGGCCTTGGCGCTCGTCCCCAGATACGTCGCCCCTGCCGAAACGCGCAAAGTTTCTGCCGAATACTGCTCCGGCACGGGCACAACAGCTTCAAGCGCTCCCATCACAGCCGAAAATGTACGCAATAACCAGGGCGGAGCCTGCAAGCCCGGCGCTTTGATGCCGGTGATTTGCTCGGCGAGTTGCAACACTTCGACCAGCGTATGCGGCGGCCCGGCGATGATGTAACTTTCGCCGGTTTTGCCGCGTTCCATGGCCTGCATATGGCCGCGCGCCGTGTCATCCACGTGCGCCCAGCAATAAGCAGCTCCGGCAGGGGCCAGCGGCAACTTTCCTTGCAGATATTGGCGCAAGGCATCGCCAATCGAACTGGTATCACCCGGCCCATAATTCACCCCCGGCTGCACAATGACGAGCGGCAAGCCCGCTTTCATCAGCGGCAATGCGACTTCGTAATGCGCCCGCCACTTCGTGCGGTCATAGGCGCTCAAATGCTCTCCCGTAAACTGATAGCTTTCGTCTACCACGCGGCCTCCGGTGTCGGAATTCACCGCTACCGTGCTGGTGTAAACGCCTTTCGGAATGTTCAGCTCTTGCATCAAGGTCAACACATTGCGCGTGCCTTCGACGTTGATGGCGTCGGCTTGAGATGTGTCGCGGGCGCCGACTTTGTACCAGGCGGCCAGATGAAACACGCCGTCTGCGCCGGTCATCGGTTTGCGCATGCTGTCTTTGTCGGTGATGTCACCAGAGCTAAGCTGCACACCAAGTTGCGCCAATGATTGCGCCTTGGCCGGGTTGCGCACCAACGCGACGACTTCATGCCCGGCAACGCGCAGTTGACGCGCCAAACTGCCCCCGATAAAACCGGTCGCGCCCGTCAGAAAATAACGCATACGGTTCGGATTCCTTTGTGCTGAATTGTGGAATGAAATACTGCGATTTGCGGCGCTACTCTACACGTCGGCATTGTTTTCGCCAACTCGTAACAGAACGAGCCTTCCTGGCTCCACTCCCATCGACTGACTAGGCTGATAGAAAAGCAGCAGAAATTTTTCGACTTTGTCTTTAATCTGTTCGTCTTACGGGTCGGCGGCAAAGAATTGCCGCTTCGTGCGCGCCGCAATCGCTAAACGGTCCCCGGCGATTGTAAGAAAAGTGGTAAAAACGAAGAGAAGTTCCCCCGAACGACGAGTAAACGACGAGTAGAGGAAGGCAGATCTGATTTACGATATGGAACTCAGCGACGATCAGATCATCGAGCGGACACTCGCCGGTGAGACCGATACTTTTAGCTTGCTGGTTCGTAGATGGGAGCGCCCCATTTACGGATTGTCGCTGCGCATGTTGGGACGCGAAGAAGACGCCCGCGACGTCTGTCAGGAAACCTTCATCGCGGCGTTTCGGAATTTGCGCAAGTTTCGCGGCGACGCCAAGTTCTCTTCCTGGCTGTATCGCATTGCGCTGAATGCCTGTCATTCGCGTTTGCGCAAACATGGCGGCGTGTCAGAACAGTCGCTCGATCAGGAAGATGACGACGGACGCAAATTTGAGCTGGCCGACGCCAGCGCAGAAGCCGCGTCAGAGCAAATGCAGCGCGATCAGCGCGCCAGCATGGTCAGAAAAGCGTTGCAAGCGTTGCCGCCCGAAATGCGGCAGGTCATTGTGATGAAGGAATACGAAGAAATGACCTTTGCCGAAATCTCTGACGTGCTGCAAATTCCGGTCAGCACGGTGAAATCAAGACTGTATACCGGATTGCAACAAATGCGCGCGCGGCTGGAAAGTTTGCGCGGAGCGTTGTAAGGCTGCGGAAAAGACCTGCGCAGAAATGCGGCGCAGGATGTCGACCCCCAATCGTTCGGACAGAACAAGACTGAGATGAGAGAGAAACAGGCAGCGCGCCTGATGCAGAAAGAGATGGGTGGAGGCCCAGGACGATGAACACCAAACCAACCAATAAGCCCCTTGCCAATTGCAATCGCCAGGAAGACCTGGTGACGTTCCTGTATGACGAAATGAGCGCGGCTGCGCGTCGTGAATTCGAGACGCATTTGCAAGAATGCGCGGCTTGCGCCGCCGAGTTGCAGGCGTTCGGCAGAGTCCGCGAAGAATTGGGCACCTGGCAAGTGGGGCTTTTGCCACGTACAGAAGTGGTGATACAACGCCGGAAACTGGACGTCTTGCGCGAACTCATCAGTCTGTTTCCGGTGTGGATGCGCGGCGCGGCTCTGATCGGAGCCGCCGCCGCGCTGGTGTTGGTCGCGCTTTCTGTCCTGACGCTGGTCAAATCCAACTCGCAAACGCCCTCAACTGTCGCGCAAACGGCTGCGCAACCACAGGCCACCTTTACGCGCGCCGAAGTCGAATCGCTGGTCAAATCAGAAGTCGCCAAAGCCCAGTCGCAAATGCAACAGGAATTTCGCGCACAACTGGCCAGCTTTGAAACGCAACTCAACAATGATTACCAAACCCGGTTGCAAGCGGTGACCAGTCGTGTGCGCAGCCTGGAAACCGGCAAAAGCCGCCTGATCGCGCGCGACAACCGCGACGAATCGCAAATTCGCGAATGGCTGGCCGATTATCGTGACACCTTTGGCAATGCGGGCAACGAACGATGAACTTGCTTGTTCTTCCACAATTTAACGCCCGACGCATTTCACAGTTGCTGATAACCATCATCGTGGCGCTGTGCGTGGCAGGCTCTTTGCCTGACGCGGCTTATGGGCAATTTGCCCGACTGCCGCAACAGGTCAGACGCAACCAGCGCAAACAACTGAACCGGCCTACGGGCAAAGTCGCAGTCCCTGCCGAACGCCAGGACGTCGCGCCACAAGATGCGCCCAAATCTATGCCGGGCGCTCCTGCGGTGGATGTCAGTCGCGAATTACAAAAGATTTTCACGCCCGCCGAACGCGCGCTGATCATTCCCGGCTATGGCAGTCCCATCGCGCAACTGCTGATCAATCGAGAACTTGGTCTGGACGAAAAACAACGCGCGGCGTTTACGTCCCTGACCGCGGAAATTGGTCCGCGCCTGGTGAACGCACGCAAAAAACTGGCCGACAAGGAAATCGAACTGGCCCGCACGCTTTATGGCCCGGAATTCGTTCCCAGTCAGGTCGAACGCTTTGCCGCAGAAGTCGCGGCTGATCAGACAGCCGTGCTGCAATTACAAGCGAGTATCGAAACGCGCATCTATCAAACGTTGAATGCAGAACAGGCGCCGCTCTATCGCTTGATGTTCGAACAACTGGTTGCGCCGCCGCGCTTTCGCCCACCGTTGCAACAGTTGATGCCCCGTCAGGTGCTGACGACGCTGCTCAATCGGTTCACCGCACAGGAACGCGCGGTCATCATTCGCGGGCTGGGAAATCCGCTGGCCCTGGTATTGATCTTTCGCAGCATCAATTTGACCGAGCAGCAACGCCGGGAGATGTTCCGGCTCAACCGTGAAACCGGCAATGAGTTAATCCGTTTGCGCCGGGAACGCGACGAAGCAGAACGGGAATTGGAAGCGACCCGCGTCCGCGAAAGCGAAGGCGACAAAAAGCTGGAAGAGTTACAAGCCCAGATCGCCAGTCACCAAAGCGCCTTGACGATTAAACAGGCTTCCATCGAATCACAAATCCGCCAGATCCTGACGCCGGAACAATGGGCGATGTACCGTGAAATGCTGCGCGGTTTGGCCACGCAACTTCCCTTTCGACCACGGCGGTAAACTGCGGCCAATGCCCGCCTGACGATTGCGCCGAACTCCGCAATTTCCAACTCGCCGCCTGAACAGGTAAAGTGATCACGGAACGCGATGAACGTTCCGTGATTTTCGTTTTCAGGAGCTGGACATCCGCCTTTGCCGCTAACAACGACCGACAAACTCTTGCTCAGTTGCGTGCTGCCTACGCCGCAAAGCCAGGCACGGTTGCGCACGCTGCTTGCCGAAAGCGACGCGGCTGTGGATTGGCCTGCCTTGGTGCGGCGCGCTGAATTCCATCATTTGACGGCGCTGTTACGGTTGCAACTCAATCAGATTGACGCGCTGAACAAGATTCCGCCCGCGTTGTTGGCGCAAATGAACGCGCAAAGCCAGACCTGGGCCGCACGGCATCTGGCCTACGTGAGCGAAGCTTCGCGTCTGATCACAGCG
Organism: Acidobacteriota bacterium; assembly: GCA_016789605.1. Taxonomy (GTDB): domain Bacteria; phylum Acidobacteriota; class Blastocatellia; order RBC074; family RBC074; genus RBC074. Next base: position 8,761 of record JAEUQO010000355.1, on the reverse strand, counting down.
CTGGCCAACGCAAACATTCCCGCGCTGCCGCTCAAAGGCGCGGCCTTGATGCTGGGCGGTTTTTATCCCAAAGCCGGTTTGCGCGCCGCCACCGACATTGATCTGTTGGTGCCACCGGATCAGTTGCAGAACGCAGATGCCATCGCCGCCGCGTGCGGTTATGAAGAGCTTCCCGGTCGGCGGCAAGTGCGCCAACGACAACGTCTGGCCAATGAGCGCAATCATTTATGGCCGCGCCGAGGCCCCAGCGGTTTGGTGTTGGAACTGCATCACCGGGCTTTTCAATACGCCCGCCGCGAACGCGATTTCAGCTTTGACGAAATGCTCAGCCGCGCCATTCGCCGCCCCACAACTGCCGGAAGCGAATTGCTGTTGCCAGCGACCGCCGATCTGGCGTTGCATCTGGTGCATCACACGATGGTGGATTTGCAAACCACGCGCGCCATCTTGCGCACCTTTGCCGACCTGCATTTCCTGTTTCAGCACGAACCAGCCGCCCAGGAACTGATGCTGGAACGCGCACGCGCATTCGGCTTTGGCGGCGCAGCCCAGCACGCGGTTGAAATGCTGAATTTACTGGCAGAAGGAACCGTCGCCGAACTGGAACGCGCGCTTGAAGATCAAGATACAGCCTTGCTCGTCGAAACGGCCCTGCTCGAAACGACGCTGCCGATTTCCGATGCCGCACGCTTGTTGGAATATTTCGACTTCAGCCAGAGCCCGCTGCAAAAACTGGGAAACATCGCCGCGTTGCTGTTCACACCGCGCGCACATCTGGCGCAGGTTTACGGCGAGTCGCCCGCTTCCGGCAGTCTGTATCTGAAATATTTGCGCAGGCCGTTCGATTTGCTGCGCAAGTTTGCGCGCGGCAGTTTCTCACCCGCCAGCTTGTGGCACGTCTGGAAATGGCGTCGGATGAGCGCCAAAGAAAAACTGGAAAAACGGGAAATGTAAACGACGCTTGAGCGTGGCTTTCACCCAAGTCGGTTCGGGGGACGTTATGATTTTTGCTGGCCTTCGACAACCGCTGAACCGCTTTGCGCGCTTTGTTGCGGCTGGTGTTTTTTGAGCAGTTCCAGGCCGTAGCGGATTGGCACGCCGAAATTGGTGGTGGCTTGGGTGCTGAGCAGAATCGCCTGATTGATGCCGATGACTTTGCCGTTCGCGCCAAAAACGGGGCCGCCTGAACCGCCTTCGTCAGTGCGCGCGTCGTATACGAGCTGCGGCGAAACGTCGCTGATGTGGCCTTGCGAAGATTGCGGGCGAATCTTGCCGCTCGCCGCCAGTTCGTTCAGTTGCGTGCGAATAGGAACATTGCCTGTTTTGCGCGAATCCAGCACGCCCAATTCGCTCACACGCGGCAACAAACCTTCAATGCCTGCGGGATAGCCCAACAAAACGACTTGCTGACCGCTGGCCAACCCATCGCTCTGCCCTTCCAACGGCAACACCGGCAAAACTGTGTCTCCTTGCTCAAAGGAACACAGCGCGACATCTTGTTCCTGCAACACTTCCAACGTGCGCAAGGTGTATGGCTGGCTGACCTGCGGGAAATAGGCCAGCATCTCTTTCAGCCGAGGCCGAAAGCCGCGCATTTTGATCAAACTGGCCAGATCGTCTTCTTCCCAGGCATAGACCACGTGGCGATTGGTCAGGATCAATCCTTTGTCTACCAAAAAGCCTGTGCCCATGAATTCGACTTCATAGACGCGTCCATTTCCTTCTACGCTCAAATTGATCGAACCGTCCGGGCCGATGGGATTCTCTGACGTGCTCGGCTCCTTGAAACGCACGTCACGGCCAATGCGCGGATCGTAGAAAGTGTAAACGCCATACACCAAACAAACGCCCTGGCCGAAATTGCTGACCACCGTTTGCGGCAACGAAATCGAATTGCGCACGACGTCAGCTTCCGAACGAATCATGGCGACTTCCTGGCGCATTCGTTCAATTTCTTCGTGCGTGTCAGAAACGGTTTGCTTCAGTTCGGCAATGGCTTTGTTATTGCGGCGGCCTTCCAAAAAGCCGAGCGTATTGAAATAGAGGATGGTCAGCAGGATGAAGCCGGCAATGCTGACGATGGCATACAACCAGCGGCGCGGAATTTCGGCGACCAGTTCGCGCAGCAATTGTTTGACAAACACAATGGCGACATCTGTGCGCGGCATCATGCGACGGCGGCGCGCTGCCGATGCCACCGTGCTCTCTCCTGTCACCGCCGGAACAGAATGTTGTGCGGTGGCAAGTACCGCGGTCCCCAACTGTAACGAATCGGTCAACGCCGGATTTTCTGACAAGGCAAAGAACCGCAACCGGATGCCGGTTGCGCCGAAATAAAACGTATCGCCATCCTGAATGACTTCGCCCACGGCAACGGCTTCACCATCACGCGTCACCCCGGCCATCGGCTCAACCGTCGTCAAACGATAGCTGCCTTCGCGCCGACGCAAAGTCAAAATGACGGCATCCAACGGCAACGCCGTGTGATCCGCGTCAATGACCAAATCGCAATCGGGCGCGGTGCCGATCGAAATGACTTCCTGATAAAGGATTCTGGTCGTGGGTTGTGAGATGCCTGCCAGGCGAATGACGATCCCGTTGGTCATGCGTACTGCTTTCTTAACCTGCTTCTCGTTGGTTGCCGTTGGAGGATAACCAAATGCGCAAAAACAATAGCACATTCTCGCTTGATGCCAAGCGGCAAACTTCTCTAGCCCTGGATTTTTCCCGAACCACGCGCCGCCGGATTACGCAGATTTGAGCCGTCTGCGGTAAAGTGCGTCATCCCAATTTCATTGCCCATTTCACCTGGAGGATTCCATGACCGATTCCCTGTTTTGCCGCTGTCTGCTCGCCGTGAGTGCGTGTGTTCTGGCTGCGCTTTCGCTGCCACCGCTGTTTCAAACAGCGGCGCAATCCGGCAGCAAGAAAATCCTGGTCGCACATCGCGGCGCGTCTTCGTATGCGCCTGAACACACGCTCGAAGCGTATCGGCTGGCGCTGGCCCAGGGCGCAGATTTCGTTGAGCAGGATTTGCAAATCACCAAAGACGGCGTGCTGGTTTGTTTGCACGATCTGACGCTGGAACGCACCACCAACGTCGAAGAGGTCTTTCCCAACCGCGCCCGGCTGGATGTCAGCGAAGATCAGGCTCCCGGCGCGCCACCGGCCAAACACTGGTACGTGCCGGATTTCACGCTGGCTGAAATCAAACAGCTCGACGCCGGTTCGTGGTTCAACGAAAAGTTCAAAGGCGCGCGCGTGCCCACCTGGCAAGAAGCCATTGATCTGGTACGGGGCAAAGCCGGGCTTTATCCCGAAACCAAAGGGCCGGAAGTCTATGGCAAACGCGGCTTCGACATGGAAAAACTGACGCTGGAAATGCTGAAGAAAAATAAGTTGGCCGAACCCGGCGCTGACGCCAAAACGCCGGTCATCATTCAATCGTTCAGCGCCGAAAGTTTGCAAAAGATGCGGTTTGAATTGAAGACCAAATTGCCGCTGGTGTTTCTGATCGGCTTCGATCCGCAAAAACAATGGCTGACGGCTGATGGGCTGAAACGCGTCAAAGAGTTCGCCAACGGCATTGGCCCGGCCAAAGGCCTGATCGAACGCGAGCCGCAACTGGTCACCTGGGCGCACGCCGCAGGCCTGACCGTGACGCCTTACACCTTTCGTTCCAGCAACACGGGCAAATACAAAGACGTGCGCGAAGAAATGAACCAGTTTCTCTATACCTTCGGCGTGGACGCGCTGTTTACTGACAACCCGGATCAGTTTCCTCGCCGCTAGTTGTTTGTGTGTCTGGCGGATTGCGCGCAAGCAAGCAATCCGCCACGCCGTTTCCTGGAACGCCGCTACAACGGTTGTCGCCCGGCAAAGCCTGCGTCTGTGTCGTGCCACCATTCGATGCGGTCTTCGCCTTTTTGCCAGCAGAGATACACGACTCGCCCATCCCGCAAATGCGGAAAGTCGCACAGACCACGGTCAAAATCCTTGATCTCGATGCCCAGTTCCAACAGCCCTTGCACACTGGTCATAAACACATCCAGTGCGTTGGCATACAGCACGCCATAAGCCGTGCCGCCGCCACCCGTATTTTCGCTGGCCAGTTTGACTTCGGGCGCAAGCCGACGCATCTGGGCACGCGCCGCATCCACCCGCTGCCACTGCCGACGCAATTCCGGCACCAGCGCATTCGCTTCTTCAACAGAGAAAAGTTTCATTGTGTTTGTGATTGACTGAAAACTACATCCGCCCAGCCGCGATTAGAACAAGCCGCGATTAGAACAAGACGACTGAGGAAAATCAAATTTGACACAACGGCGCAAACCTTGCAAAAACGAGTGCTTGCCCCGTTCAGATCGCAGGTTTACCATACGCGGGCACCTTTACCCTGCGCTCAACCAACACATCACAACTTGGGACGGAGGTCTTCCATGAAGTTTTCTCGGTTGAAAAGCGTTTGTTTCCATCTTTGTCTGCTCGCGCTGCTGCGTCCACTCGCCATTGGCCAGACCGGTAGCTCCAATCAGGAGCAGGTCATTCCGGCGGGCACGGAAATCCAATTGACGTTGCAAGACCCGGTCAGCTCAAAACTGAGCGAAGCCGGTGACGAAGTCATTGCAACTGTCCGCCGCGATGTAATTGTCGAAGGCCGCACGCTGTTGCAGCGCGGCACCGAAATCGTCGGGCGCGTCACCCTCGCCGAACAAGCCAAGCGCCCCTTCAAAGGCGGACGCTTGCACCTCACCTTTGAGCGCGTACGGTTTAGCGGGCACGAACAGAAAATCACCGCGCTGATCAAATCCGCGTCGGATTTCACCCGCGATGAAAAGATCAAAACCAACAGCGAAGGCACGCTCGACGGCGGCAAAGACGGTGGCAAAGTGCTGCAGAACGTCATGACCGGCGCAGGCATCGGCGGCATCGGCATGACCATTGCCATTCTGGCCAGCGTGCGCAATGACAACGCGGGCTTTGGCGGTTATGGCGGCATCGGTCGCGGCGGAGCCATTGCCGGTGCGGCGGTGCTCGGCGGCGGCGCCGTTGTCGGTTTGCTGATGACCAAAGGCAAAGAGGTCAAACTCGATCAAAGCGCCATCATTCGGGTGCGGTTGGAACGCCCGCTCAGCGTCGAATAGACGACGCATTACCTCGTACAACCAACTTCCACTGCCATTCGCCAGAAAGTCGCGGCTCGCACCGCGACTTTCTTTTTGCCAGTGCTTTTTGCCACTGTTGGCTGTCATCTCAACCAACGCGACAACTTTGTGAGAGCTTGGCCAAACGCCTGTGCTATAAACGGCGTATTCAGCATTTATTGAAATTCTGTAAACCCGATGCGCATCTGCCTGCAATCAGACTTTGCCGTGGCAGATGCCAACCATTCCAACGTCAGGAGAACAAGACATGGCCAGTAAAAAGGTGCGCAGCGAAATTAAAGTCGGCAGCGCTGCTAGCAAATCCGCAACCAAAGCCGCCGCCAAACCAGCGGCGAAGTCCACCGCGAAACCTGCCGCCAAGAAAACGGCCCAAGCCGCCGCCGCGCCCGCAGAATCCAGCAGCCTGAAAGTCGGCGCCAAAGCGCCCGCCTTCAGCCTGAAAAACACCGACGGCAAAACCGTCAAGCTGGCGGATTTCAAAGGCAAAAAAGTCGTGTTGTATTTCTATCCCAAAGACATGACGCCCGGTTGCACCAAAGAGGCCTGCAGCTTTCGCGATGATTACAGCACGCTGCAAAAACGGGGCGCCGTCGTGCTCGGCGTCAGCGCCGACGATCAGACAGCGCATCAGAAATTCACCGAGAAATATTCCCTGCCCTTTCCGCTGCTGTCTGATCCGACACACGAAATGATCGAGAAATACGGCGCGTGGGGCGAAAAGAGTTTGTACGGTCGCAAGTTCATGGGCATTTTGCGCATCACCTACATCATTGATGAAAACGGCAAAGTCGCGCACGTGTTCAACAAGGTGAAGCCCGAAACGCACGCGCAAGATGTGCTGAAAGTGCTCGAACAGTTGTAATTTCCGCGTTTTCCCTAACTCGCCACCCGGCAACCGCGCACGGTTGCCGGGTGGCTTTTTTGTGCGCAGCCTGTCAGCCAGGCTACGGTCATAACTTGACACACGCAGTACATTCACCAAGTATTTCCAGGCCCTGGAAAATCCAAATGTAGTGACTTTGCGTACCCAATTTTGGCGATACGCAGTTGTCACCAAGTAAAAATAGGCACAGATCACAAGGCACTGCCAAACATCTCTGCCAAAAATCCCTGGAGGAAGATAAACAATGAAAAGCTCCCCGCGCTTACAACTTCCGCTATTTGTTGTGGCGCTCTCTCTGCTTTCAACCCTAACCCTCAGAACCGTTGCGCAAACTCCAACTCCGACGCCCACGCCCAGCATCCTGACGAGCCAACAACTCGGACAAGGGATCGGCAATTACGTCATCATCCCGCCCGCCTCATCTGGCCTGAATCCTGCCGACGACAAAACCGTCACAGGCAAAGATGACAGCACAGGCAATACGACGGGGGGCAATGCGCCGCAATTAGGTGGCGGCTTTGGCAAGCGCGCTTTGCAGCGTGACCGCAATGCGCCGCGCCGCGAAAACACCCAGGCCATCAAACTCGTCAAACACGTCAACGCCCTGCTCAATGGCTTTGAGCAAGGCGCGGGGTTTGGCTTCGGCATTGAATTGACGACGGCGGATTTGCTGCCCGGCATCGAATTTCGTGCCAAGGCGCTGACTTCGACGCGTTTCTATCGCCGGTTTGAACTGCAAGCCTACGTGCCGAAACTCGGCAGCGAAAACACGCATCTGGACATCTGGTTCAATTACCAAAAACGAACGCGCGACAATTTCTTCGGCATTGGCCCGCGCACGCCCGAAGACCCCGAAAGCAATTTCGCCAGCGATCAGCGCAGCTATAACGCCGTGCTCTCGCACGATTTTGCCAAAGGCGTTCAGGCAGGCGTTTACGCCCAGGTCGCCAACACCGACGCCTATCGCGGCGAAGATGATCAGGATGCGCCTGTTGACACGCTCTTTTCGGGCCGCCCCAACGTGACGCCGATCACGCGCTTTTTGCCCGGCTTGAACGTCAACGCCAAGCTGTTCAGCTACGGCGTATTTGTCGAAGTGGACAAACGCAACAACGAACGCGGTTTGCCCAAAGGCGGTTACGTTTACGCGCGGGGCGCGTCGTTTGACGGTTTGGAAAACGACATCTTTGACGATTTCGGCTGGAACGAAATCGAACTGGATGGCCGTGTCTATATTCCGCTCGGCAGCGATTTCACGTCGCTGGCGTTGCGCGCCTATACTGAACTGAAAGACCCCAAACGCGGCAGCCAGATTCCCTTTTACGATCAGGCCTATTACGGAGGCCGCAGCCACGGTCGCGGATTCCGCAACTTCCGGTTTCGCGGCAACAACGTGCTGTTGCTGGCCGTCGAACCGCGCCAGACCGTGTGGAAGCAATCCGAAACCAAAGGCGTAGACGTGTTTGCCTTTGGCGAAGGCGGTCAGGTGTGGGGCGACAACCGCTCGCGCACCAATCCGTTGGTTTTGGCGAACGACAAATTCGCATCTGAAAACTGGCGCTTCGGCATCGGCGGCGGCGTGCAATACCGCTGGAACAAGAGCACCGCCGTCCGTGTCGAACTCGGCCACAGCAACGAAACAAACATGGTCTTTTTCTCGGTGTCGCGCGGGTTCTAACCCCAACCGAACAAGCCCAACTCCTTCACGGCCACGAACGAAGCCCTTTCGTTCGTGGCCGTTTTGCATTTCGTCACCAGAATTGTCACCTCACAGCGGCAATGCTATGCTCCGCGCGCAGCCAATGCCCTGCACGCAGTTTCTGGCACACAGTTTCTGTACGCCGCAGTCTTCAAACAACATATGGCCTATTTGCCCGGGTTTGAGCACGACATCTTTATCAGCTACGCACATCTGAATGAGGGTGCGGACAGATGGGTGTCGCTATTCCACGAACGGCTCGAAGCGCAACTAAGGCAATTTGCGGGTGGATTAAGCGTTTGGCGCGATCGGCAACTGAGACGGGATGAGCTTTTCGATCAAACGATCAAAGCCGCGGTTGAAGGCTCAGGCTTATTCCTTGCCCTCAATTCGCATGCCTACGTCGGTTCTGATTATTGCCAACAGGAAGTAAGGTGGTTCTGTGAACAGACACAAAAAGATGGCTGGGGAATAAGTATCGGCAACCGTAAACGACTGATCCAGGCTCTTCTCAACAACATCCCGCATAAAAACTGGAATCCGGCGTTTAGCGGCGCAACGGGTTATCCGTTTTACAGAGATTTCCCCAAAGACGATACCGCGCTACCTTGCGCGCCAGATTCAGCAGACTTCAGGGACCGCATTGATGAACTCGCAAGCAACCTGTTCGGTGCATTGCGGGCGTTCCAACAAGAAATCCGCAACAGACAGGTCATCACGTTAGAGCAGCCCACGGGAAGCAATCACGCATTGTTACCGTCTTCCATCCTGCTCGATACGCATATGAAAGACGACGTGCAAGCCATCGAAGTGCACCGGGCGTTGCGCGGCTTGAACGTCAAAACCTATTTCAACCAAAGCGAAGATGATCCTGGCGAAAGCGTCAGGATTTTGGAAACGCGGCTGCGCCAGACGGGCCGGATGATCATCGTGTTTGACAGCGTCAGCGAAAGTTGGGTGCTGGGGCGGTTGGGGTTGGTGTCCGAAATCGCCAACAAGGAACAGGCCGCGATG
>JAEUQO010000327.1 GCA_016789605.1 Acidobacteriota bacterium | reverse complement strand
GTTCACCATTGCCGGAAACGGCGTCACGGAAGGCGATATGGTGACATTCAAGTTGCTCAACGCCGACAAATCGCTGGCCCAGCAACTTGCCATGTTTACGATACAGAATGGCGGCGCACTGCTGACCAGTCTGCACCCGGATGCGCGTGCGCTTTACAACGGCATCACCACCAAAGGCCAAGGCCTGTTTGCGCCGTTTTTGATCGGCGCAGGCAACAGCGGCGGACGCACCTTGCCGTTGACCCTGGCGCTCGCCATGAATTCGAAAGCCTTCAATGGCTGCTTCCAATTCGCCGTGGAAATCAAACGCGCCAGCGGCGCGGGGACGACTTCTGTCGTGCTCGAGTATGTGGTGGTCATGCGCAAAGAACGCTTTGGCGACCGCGACGTGAATTTCGGCTATGGTTTGCAAACGGGCGGCCTCGGCTGGATTCCCAGCGGCAAGCCCTGTGAAGTAATTTGTTCGCTTTGCACCAACATCCCGGAACAAGCGCCGAGCAGTTTGTCCGGCTATGTCTATTGCGACAACAATGACAACGGCGTCCGTGATAGCGGCGAACCGGGCATCGGTTGTCCGACGACCATCCGGCTAACCGGTTTCACCACCGGCGGTCTGGCGGTTGATCGAACAACGACCACAGGAGACAACGGCTTTTATCTGTTTGCCAACCTGGCGCCCGGCACCTATGCCGTGACCGAAACCCAACCGTCCTGTGCGATGGGCGACGGCAAAGATAAAGCCGGAAGCTGCGGCGGTAACGCTGGCGATGATGTTATTACCAATATCGTTCTGGGTGGCAATGCAAGCTGCACGGAAAACAACTTTGGCGAACAGTGCAACAAGACGGTTAAATGCGACACGTTGTGCTGGCGTTCAACGACGTACTTCCTGTCGCCGTTTGCCAGCTTCCCTGGCGGCACGGTGCTGATTTCCGGCGTGAACAACAATGTGCCGGTCAGCATTCAGCAAAACATGGCTGCCGTGAAACTGGCGCTGCAAGGCGGCAACTCGCCGATGAAACGCCTCAACAAGGAATACGTCACGGCGCAATTGAGCATGGCGGGGGCGGGCGGCGGCGCTTCGCCTGTCGTGTTCAATGCTTTCTGGAGCCCGTTGCGTTGTTCGGGCGTGTCGTTCGCGACGGTAACGCTCAGCAACGGCGTGCAATTGTCGCCGGAATCCTTGCTTGACACGCTGGTGACACAAACCAATCTGGCCATTCGTGAAAATCGCGCCAATGACCAGGATGCTTTGGCCAGCATTTGGGCGTTGCTCAACGGACATTGCGGCCAATAAACAACCGCGGTGATTAACCACCACCCTCCGAACGGCGTTGGGAATTCCCTTTCAGAGAATCCCAACGCCGTTCTTTTTGCGGCATTGAAAATCGGCAAAAACTATCCTTTGTTTTCCGCCCCCGGCTATGTCATTCTTGGCCCGTCCGATCACCCCTGATTGTCGCGGGCGCATAACATTCGCCAGCCCGCCACGCGCTCCACTATCCGATGTTGCATATGAAGGTTGTCTCAGGTCTGCTTGTTGCGGTGTTCCTGCTCGTCATTCCGGCGCAGGCACAACCACAATCTTCGACAGCGCCGTCACCGGCGCGCAGCAGCAATGCCCCGCCCGCTCAACCGCAGCTTGGTTCCTTCCGCCTGATTTTGCCGCCGCTCACACGCCCACAAGTCGAAGGGCTATATGATTATTCCTATCGACTCACCGTCCCGCGCGTCGTAGACACCGGTGAGGGAAAACCATTTGTCACCGACAATGCGCGCGGCATCCTCAAACTGGAAGAAAACCGGCTGGCCGCACAAATGCGTTGGCGCGAAGCCGAAGCCTTGCGCGCACAAGGCACTGCGCCAGCCCTGCGCGAATCCATTGCAAAATACGAAGAGGCGCTGCGGCTGTGGCATGGAGCCGGCAAATTGGCGGAGCCGGGCGAAATCGCGGTGACCTTGAATCAACTCGCGGCAGTTTCGGACACGCTGGGCGACCGGCAACAGGCCATCAATTACTATCGTCAGTCCATCCCGCTCTGGCGGGCAGCGAGCGACCGCACCAGCGAAGCCGCTACCCTGACGCAAATGGGGCGCATCTTTAATGCGTTGGGAGACAAACAGCAGGCGCAGCATTGTTTCAGTCAGGCGCGTTTGATTGTGCAAACCGCCAGCCTGACGCGGACCATCGGCGAGCCACTGAGCCCAGCCAGCCGCGAAGCCGCCACGCTGTTCAACCTGGGCAAACTTTATGAAGAACAGGGCCTGGGACAAAAAGCCGCCGAACATTATCAGCGTGCGCTGGCGCTCTGGCTGACGACCGATGACAAAAGCGGCGCGGCATCGGCGTATAACAGTTTGGGCAGTCTGGCTGCGCGCGGAAATCAACTGCCGCAAGCCAGCCAGCTCTTGCAACAAGCGCTGCCGCTCTGGCGCGCAGTCGGTGACAAACGCGGCGAAGCCGTCACGCTCAGCAACCTGGGCTTTGTCGCCGACGGACTTGGCGACAAACTGCGCGCACTGGAACTGTATTCACAAGCCTTGCCGCTCTGGCGCGCAGTCGGCGACAAACGCAGCGAAGGAACGACGTTAAGCGACATCGCCAGTTTGCACGCGGCGCTTGGCCATTCCGAACAGGCATTGCAGTTTTATCAGGAAGCGTTGCCATTGCGGCGGCTGAGCGGTGACAAACGCGGTGAAGCTCTCACACTAAACAACCTGGGCGGCCTGTATGCCAATGCGGGCGATTGGGGCAAAGCGATTGAGGCTTACAAACAGGCGTTGGAATTGCGCCGCAATGTCGGCGACCGGCGCGGCGAAACTGTGACGTTGGGCAATTTGGGGTATGCATTCCAGGCTCGGAACGACTGGAACCAGGCGCAGGAGTTTTATCAACAAAGTCTGACACTGGCGCGCACGCTCAACGACAAACCGCGCCAGGCGAATGCGCTGGCAGGTTTGGGCGAAATCGCCGCGCGTCGCAGCCAGAAAACGCTGGCCCTTGAACACTTAGAAGCCGCTTTGACGATTTGGCGTGAATTGAAAGACTCCGCTCGCGAAGCATCTGTGCTGGCGCAACTGGCTGGCGTCTATGCCAGCCTGGGCCAGAAGGAAAAAGCCGCCGAAAATTATCGGCTGGCGCTTTCTGTCTGGCCGCTGTCGTTGCCCGCCCGGCTTTCTCAGTTGAAACACTAGATATACTGAACAGACAACTTGAACTTTCCTGAAGGCTCTGCTACTTTGACCGCTCATTTCAAGGAAACACACATTTCTCTAAGCACTGCGTCTTAGATTTTCGGAGGCAAGAAGGACTACGAATGGCTTTAGTGAAAGAAGCTAAAATTGGCATTATCGCTGATTACAAAACGCATGCGACCGATACCGGTTCGCCTGAAGTGCAAGTGGCGCTCTTGACGCGCCGCATTAACGAATTGACCGACCACTTCAAGACCCATAAGAAAGACAATCATTCGCGTCGCGGCTTGCTGAAACTGGTCAGCCAGCGCCGCCGGTTGCTTGATTACTTGAAACGTCGTGACATCAACCGCTATCACGACCTGATTGGTCGTCTCGGTTTGAGAAAGTAAGGAAATGATTGCAAACGGCGTCTGCAGACGAAGTAAGGGACTGCAGACGCCGTTTTCGTTGCGCAGCCGAACGTGACGGCACGTAATCCCTGCTCCAACGGCTTGATCTCGCCAGTTGGCCCGCCCATCAAACGGCATGCTGGGAAAACGATGATCTCATCCGCCAATGGTGACGCACGCGATTTCAGTAAATCGCCCCCCGGCCCAGCACATTGCGGATGCCCTCAGCGCCATCATCCATCCAGGCTGCTCTCCCCTGCCCACAATGGGTTGAGAACCGCGTTGCCGGTGCACCTGATTTAAATGCTGAATTCATCCATTAGTTCTGACAGTTCTGCTATTTCCCCTGGGGAAATCCGATTTACTTCTACACCATAGCCGCTGGCTTGTTGCGCGCTAGGCGCGTGCCAGTGGCTTTTTGTCGTTTTAGGCCAGCCAGTCTCGCCCCGAAGGGCAGACACAATTGATTGTCATCCGCCGAAATGCATCGGCCAACGATCAAAACCAAACCGCTGGCTGCCGTTGTTGAGAGGAGAAAGAAACATGTATCTAAAACAAGGTATTAACTTAGGTGGGCGCGAGTTCACCATCGAAACCGGCCGCATCGCCAAACAGGCAGATGGCGCAGTGCTCGTGTCACAAGGCGAAACGGTAGTGCTGGTCACGGCCGTCTCTGACCGCAAGCCCAAAGTAGGCGCAGGATTTTTCCCGCTGACGGTGGATTACCGCGAATATGGCTATGCCGCAGGACGCATTCCCGGCGGCTATTTCAAACGTGAAGGCCGCCCCACCGAAAAAGAAATTCTCACGTCGCGCCTGACCGACCGTCCCATCCGTCCGCTCTTTCCCGAAGGTTACGAACACGAAACGCAAGTCATCTCAATGGTGATGTCGGCGGACGATCAGAATGAGCCGGACGTGCTTTCGATCACGGGCGCGTCGGCGGCGCTCTATTTGTCCGACATTCCGTTTCACAATCCTATTGCAGGCGTGCGCGTCGGCCTGGTCGAAGGCAAATACGTCGTCAATCCAACGTATGAACAATCGCGCAATTCCCTGCTGAACCTGATCGTCGCCGGTTCGGAAGAAGCCATCGTGATGGTCGAAGCCGGCGCCAAGGAAGTCAGTGAGCAGGTCATGCTCGAAGCGCTGATGTTCGCACACGGCGAAATTCGCAAGCTGTGTCAGTTGCAGCGCTCGATGGCCGAAACGCTGGGCATCAAGAAACGCGAATTCACGCCCAAGGCCGTCAATGAACAGGTGCTGCGCGAAATCGCCGAAAAATTCAGTGGCGATATGCGCGAGGCGCTCAACGTCCAGAACAAATCGAAGATCGAAAGCTACACCGCGATTGACGACCTGAAAAAGAAAGTCGTGGAAGGCTATCCCGAAGACCAACCCGATGTGCGCAAGGAAGCGGGCGAAATCTTCGACCGGTTGAAAGAAGCGATCTTCCGCGATGACATTCTGAACAATCGCCGCCGTCCCGACGGACGCCGCTTCTCGGAAATCCGCCAAATCTCCATCGAAGCTGGCTGGTTGCCGCGTACGCACGGTTCCGCGCTTTTCACCCGTGGCGAAACGCAGGCCGTGGTCACCGCGACCCTGGGCACTTCGCACGACGTGCAATATCTCGACAGTCTGGAAACCGGCGAAATCAAACGCCGCTTCATTCTCAATTACAACTTCCCGCCTTTCTCGGTCGGTGAAACGGGACGCACCGGCAGCCCCGGACGCCGCGAAATCGGCCACGGCGCGTTGGCGCATCGGGCGCTGGAAGCCGTGATGCCCGCCGAAGACGAATGGCCGTATATCGTGCGCGTGGTGTCAGACATCACCGAATCGAACGGTTCGTCTTCGATGGCAACGGTTTGCGGTGGCGCCTTGGCGATGATGGACGCAGGCGTGCCGCTTAAAGCGCCGGTCGCTGGTGTCGCGATGGGTCTGGTGATGGAAGACAAGAAATACGCCATCCTGACCGACATCGCAGGCGCTGAAGATCATTACGGCGACATGGACTTTAAGGTCGCGGGGACGCGCAACGGCATCACCGCCTTGCAGATGGACATCAAGATCACGGGGCTGAATCCGCAGATTTTGGTCGAAGCGCTGGAACAAGCCAAGAAAGGCCGTCTGTTCATTCTGGACAAGATGGAAGAAACCCTGGCCGGACCGCGCACGGAAATCAGTCCGTATGCACCGCGCATCGTCACCATCCAGATTCACCCAGACAAGATTCGCGACATCATTGGCCCAGGCGGCAAGGTGATTCGCGGCATCCAGGAAAAGACCGGCGCGAAGATTGACATCTCCGACGACGGCAAGGTCGCGATTGCCACCGCCAATGCCGAAGGCGCGGAAGCCGCGATGCAGATGATCCGCGATCTGACCGCCGAAGCCGAAATCGGCAAAACCTATCTGGGCACCGTTTCGCGCATTGTGGATTTCGGCGCGTTTGTCGAAATCTTCCCGGGCACGGACGGTTTGTTGCACGTTTCCGAAATCGCGGATTACCGCGTGCGCGACGTGCGCGATGAACTGACCGAAGGCCAACAAATTCTGGTCAAGTGCATCGGCCTGGAAGGCAACAAGATTCGCTTGAGCCGCAAAGCCGCCATTCGCGACGAACAAGGCGGCGGTGAAGCTCACGACCACGAAGAAGAGGTCGAAGCTCCGCCGAGAGAACCGCGCCCCAGCCGTGACGGACGCGGCGGCGGCGGCAGAGGCGGCGGCAGAGGCCGTCGGTAACCCTTCTGCTGTCACAGCACTACACCAAGGGCGGCATTGGTCATTGCACCAATGCCGCCCTTTCTTTTTCTCTGCTGCCGTTTTACGACTACAGCCCGATGCGCCGCAGCAAGTCGGCCAAACGCGGATGGTTCCTGAATATAGGAATATGAGGAGCCAGAAATTTAACAAAGGGAACATGCCCTTCACGCGCGTCGAAAGCCTGTTCCAAATACTCAAACGCCTGCTCTTCTTCACCCAGCCCAGCAAATACAAGCGCATACAGATATGGGGAAACGGGATGATTCGCTGCAATCAAGCGCAATTCTTCGAGGGATTGCTGCGCCTGCTCGCGCGCGCCACTAATGCCATAGACACATCCAAGCTCGGCGAGATGCATAACGTGCCCCCCCAGCGCGAATGTTCGCTGATATGCGGCAATCGCTGGCTCATACTCACCTTTCGTCCAATGCAAAATGGCAGCAAGCAAATGCCCACCGTGAAAATTCGGCTCCAAATCAAGGAGTTTTTGAGATTGGGCATACAGTTGATCGAGCTGCCCTGTCGTCCAGTAGCCCCATCCGACATACAGGTTCGTGACTAACGAAAGAGGGTCTAACGCAGCGGCCAGCCGTGCCTGCTGAAGCGCCTCTTCACGCTGCCCCAGCAATGCCAGAAACATACTCAAAGCCGCACGAGCATCTGCCAGGTTGGGATTCAATTCAATTGCCCGCCTGAATCCTCCTAAAGCCGTTTCCCACTCCCAACCAAAAGATATTTTGACAAACGCTCGCCAGAGATGACTTTCGGCCAAAGCCTCATCTATCGCTAAAGCTTGTTCCAGACTTGCCATTACCTTGGGCAAGCCAATGCTTGGAGCGAGGTGCCCGAAATAGACCAGTCCGCTATAAGCATATGCTCGACCTGCCAACGACAGAGCAAACTTCGGTTCGATTTCCAACGACCGCTCAAAGCACCTTAACCCCTTCGTGAATCCGTCTTCTGTATATTTGCCGTAATGGAATCGCCCCTCGAGATAGAGTTCATACACCTCAGTGTTCTCGGTATATCGCTTCAACACCGCCGCTTTTTCCGCTCCCAGCAACTTCACTTTCAATGCATCCACAATCGCCAGCGAAATCTCGTCCTGAATATCGAAGATGTCTTCCATCTGCCGGTCGTAGCGTTCAGACCACAGGTGATAGCCGTCCGCGATGTTGATCAATTGCGCAGTGATGCGCAGCCGATTGCCCGACTTGCGCACGCTGCCTTCCAGCACTGCGCCGACGTTTAGCTTCTGACCGATTTCGCGGATGTCGGTTCCTTTGCCTTTGAAGGAAAACGACGAAGTGCGCGCGGCGACGTGCAGGGCTTCGATCTTCGACAGCGCGTTGAGCAACTCTTCCGCCAGCCCGTCGCAGAAGTATTCGTTGTCAGGATCGTTGCTGATGTTGACGAAGGGCAGAACGGCGATGGACGGCGATGGTAGCGCCTCGATACGGTACGGGGAGCGGTAGCGACCTGGTGTCTCCGCGTCGTGCGCACCCAGAGTAACCAGGTCGCTACCGCTCCCTGTACTGCATTCCTCCAGCAACGCCTTCGCGTCTTTCAAATCCGCAGTGTCAAAGCCTTCGGTGAACCAGCCGTAAATCTCCGCGAGGATATGCCGCGCTTCGGCGGTCTTGCCTTGTCGTTGCCACAGCCGCGCGAGGCTCGTAGTGGCGCGCAGTTCAAATATCTTCGTGCTCTGTTGCTGGGCGATTGCGATGGCTTTTTGGTAACAGCGTTCCGCTTCGGTCTGCGCATCGTCCGCAGCCACTTGTAGTAGCAACTCGCCTTTGATGCGCCAGAGATCAGCTTCGTAGCTACGCTCTCCAATGCTTTCGACCAGCGACAGTGCTTCAGCGATGAAAGCCAATCCTTCATCGCTACGGCTCGCCCGGCAGAAGGCTTCGCCCAACCCCGCCAGACTCCAAGTTATACACAGCATCACACCTTTGGCACGCAACACGGCAGCTTCCTGTTTCGCTCGCTCAAGATTTGCTTCTGTCGGTTTGTGAAAGGCGAGAGTCAAGGCATTAGTCGCAATCGCCCAATTGAGAATGTCCCCGACGTCGTACTTTTCAGCGAGCGCAAATATTTTCTCAAACTCCTTTTGACTGGATTGCCAGTCTCGCAGAAAGAAATAAGTGACTCCCATTCCTAAGAGAGCAGCTCCCAAGCTAAAGGGATGAGAGAGTCGCTTGGCCACCGTGCCCCCCTCTTGCGCCAGCGCCATCGCTTGATCGCTATAGCCAAGCATCCAGAGACAGTAGCAACCGTTGCGGCGCGGAGCGATTCCTTGCGATTCATTCGATACCAAAAGATAAGATGGATGATATTCCAGGCGATCCAACGCAATCGCTTGTTCAAATAGCTGGCGAGCTAACGAAAGGTCTCTCCCTCCACAAGAATGAATTTCGGACAACCGGTTAAGCGCTACCACCATCAGCGTCGGATTCTGAGCTTGCTCCGCTAATTGCCGCATCTGCTCATTCAGTTCCAGCGCGATTTCATATTCGGCCCGCACAATGTGATGGCTGGCGGCGCCATTCAGGACGGCGAATAACCGCGAATCGTCGCCCAGTTGCTGACACAGTTGTCGCGCTCGGTGAATGGCTTTTCCAGCTTCCGGCGCAGCCCAACTCACGACGGACATCAGCGAAAAGCCCCGCGTCAATTGCAGACCCAGTTCCCGCTCATCGCGTTCCGGTGTTTCCGGCAATTTGAGCAAGACTGTCAGCCCGCGTTCGGCAAGCTGCACCGCTTCACGATACGCATTGATCTGCGCTGCATTGCCTGCCGCCTGCAAAAAAGAATCCGCCGCTCGCGCGTAATCCCGCGCCGCTTCCCACAACAGCGCCAGTTCATTTGCGACGCTCGCGCTGCGTGCTCCATAACAAGCTTCCAACGCCAGGGCAATGTCGCGACTGAGCGTGGTCTTGCGCGTTACACGCAAAGCTCCATACAACGCGTTCTGATACAACACATGCACGAAGCGATACTTGAGCGTCAGTGTGCCATTCGGAAACTCCGCTTCACTCGTCAGCTTCACAAACGCAAACACGCGTTCCAGCTTTTCCAGCCGCTCTTCCACTTCCTCGGCACCAAGGTTCAGCACCTGCGCCACGACTGCCGAATCGAACTCGTAACCTTGCACACTTGCCGCCGTCAGCAACTTGCGGTCGTCTTCGCTGAGCTGCGCGATCTTGCGTTCGATCATCCCGCGCACAGATTCCGGCAATTCGCGTTCGATGTCGGGCAGCGTTTGTTCCAGCTTCCACGCGCCGCTGATTTGCGCAATCACGCCGCGATCTCGCAGGTAGCGCACAAGGTCGGCCATAAACAGCGGGCTGCCTTCCGTCTTCGCGTGAATCAGCTTGGGAAACTCCGGCGGGAAGCGATGGCCGGGGAATTCCAGCGACAGGTATTCGGCAATCTCAGCTTCGGTCAGAAACTCCAGCGACAATTCCCGGCACACGCCACGCGCCTGCAAATCCGGCTTGATCTGTAAGAACGGATGTTTCGCCAGCAGCATATCCGATGGCCTGTAAGTCACGACAATCAGCACATTTAACGAGTCGAACTTGCCCGCCAAAAAGCTGAGCAGATCAATTGTCGAGACATCCGCCCAATGCAGATCGTCAAAGAAAATCACCAGCGGCTGCGGCGTCGCCACGGCTTGCAGGAAGGCGGCCAGCTCACGCTTCATTCTCTCTTGCGAAGCGGCTTTGACTTCGGCCAGCAAACGCGCGGACTCTTCGCTGTCGCCCGAAAGCGGCACGACTTGCGCGTACCACGTCGGCGCAAGCTGCTTCATTTTGAAAGAACCCGACTCGCTACCGCTCGCGGTTCCGTACCTGAGCAGCGCTTCCAACGCTTCGAGCAGCGGCAAGTACGCTTCTGTTCCCGCCAGCCGTTCGGAGCAGCGTCCACGCGCAATC
The DNA here is from genome assembly GCA_016789605.1 of Acidobacteriota bacterium. GTDB lineage: Bacteria > Acidobacteriota > Blastocatellia > RBC074 > RBC074 > RBC074. The sequence continues at coordinate 10,048 of JAEUQO010000327.1, read as the reverse complement.
GTGCATTGCTGTTCCGCCGCAAGCTCAGTCAGAAAATCTTCGACCAATGTCGTCTTGCCAATCCCAGGTTCGCCCGCCACGCACAGCAGCGAACCACGGCCAGAGTTCGCGCTATTAAAAGCCGCGCGCAATTCCAACCGTTCCGGTTTGCGTCCAACTGTGCGACGGGCTGTGCGACTGGCAGAAAGAAACTCTGGCGGATGAAGAGCGCCGCTTCCCGCCGTCCCGCTGTTTTGCTGCCGTTCGATTTCGCGCAAAGCGGTTTCAAGCTGCGCGGCGGATGGCCTTGCGCTGGCGTCCTTTGCCAGCATGCGCTGGATCAAAGCATCAATCGCCGCAGGCAAGTTGGGATTTAGCTGTGCGGGCGGACGCGGGGTTTCGGTTGTGATCTGTTGCAGCGTGCCCAGCAACGTAGCGGAATTGAACGGGTGTGTGCCGGTCGCCAGTTCATAAAACAGCACGCCGAGCGCGAAGATGTCTGTGGCGCTGGTCACCTTTTCGCCGCGCGCCTGTTCCGGCGACATGTATTTGACCGTGCCGAGCAGCACGCCAGACTTGGTCCCGCCCAGCGAATCGGCTTCGCCAAAGTTTTCTCGGTTGGCATCCAGCCGCGCCAGGCCGAAATCCAGCACCTTCACGTAGCCATCATCGCGCACCATGATGTTGTCGGGTTTGATGTCTCGGTGGGTGATTCCTGCCGCGTGGGCGACGTGCAAAGCTTTGGCAAGCTGGCTGCCCCAGGCGATCAGCGAATCAACTGTGATGGATTCCGCCGCCATCGCTCGCAACGTGCGCCCGGCGACCAACTCCATGACGATGAATCTGCCGGAAGCGTCTTCGCCGATTTCGTAGATGGTGATGATGTTCGGATGGTTCAGCGCGGAAATCGCCAGTGCTTCCTGCTCGAAACGGCGCAGCCGGTCAGCGTCGTTCGTGAATTCAGCGGGCAACAGTTTCAGCGCGACTTTTCGTTTCAGCCGCGTGTCATCGGCCAACCAGACTTCACCCATTCCTCCTTTGCCCAAGAGAGAAATGATTTTGTATTGATTGATGCGGCGCTGCGCAGATTCGGTCAACGGATTTGGCATCATCGCTGTGGCGTCTTCTTCGTTTGAAGCTTGATCTGATGGCGAAGTGATTCGTTTGGCGTGGTCTTCCACGGCATTACCGGCGATGAAGCTGCCTGCTTCGTCGTGTGCAGCCAGCAAAGATTCGACTTCGCGGCGCAACTCTTTATCCGCGCCACAAATTTCGGCCAGCCAGTTTGTCCGGTCAGACGAAGTTTGTTCGAGTGCTTGGTAATAAACGCGCTCGATGTTTTTCCATTGTTCAGGAGTCATTTTGAAGTTCGCTTTGCCGACTGCGTATGGCTTACCTGTAAAGCGCGGCGAATTTACCACAGGAAAAAAAGGAAAAAAACTTTTGTGGCGTGTCCCCTTCGGTCGGAAGTTTCCGAATTCATCAGTGTAGGAGAAAGAAATCAGTGAGCGTTGAGACCCGCGAATAATGAGGGTTTGGAAGAACGCTTGCTAACTCATAACTTGATTCGCAAACATGGAGAACACGATGAAAAACAGTTTTTACAAAAGTATGGCCGTGGGATTTTTTCTGATGGCGTTGTCGTTGACCGGATACTCCCAATTGTTGCCGACTGAAGTGCAATTGGCCGGCACATTTGAATTTGGTGGCTCGGATGACAGCTTCACGAAATCTTTTGGCGTGTTTGCAAGCTCCACTCCCTCTTACATTGTCGTCAAGGTGTATTACCAACGCGGTGGAGACAGGGATATTCCGGTCACGGTTAAGTTGAGCAACTTTGATGAATCAATCAACAGAAGTGTTAATGTGTCTGCAGGTTCAACTGAATCGGAAAAACCTGCGATTTTGGTCGCGGCAGCGATCAATTCCACTTGCGCTCGCCCGTGGAAATTGGAAGTCATAGCGAGTAACGGAAATCCTCCGGCTGATGTTAGCGGCAGATACGAAATCTACTTTGATGACCCGTCACCAATCACCACAACACTTCCTTCATTTGGGGTCTTTCAACGTGGCAGAGTCTCTCAACCGTTGTATGCGCCGGTCACTCCTGGCGATTGGACCATCACCGCGACCTGGGATTCAACCGACGCAAACCCGTTCGATGGCTCTGATCCTGAAGGCCTGAAGTTGCGGTTTACGCTGCTTCGCAATGGAAGACAAGTGGGAGAGCCTTCAACCGGTTACGCGCAAAACGCGCTATTCGGTCACGCCAGCCCGAAAATGGCTCTTCGTTATCGAGTCACGGCTGCTGATTTGGAAGGACAAGATACTTGGGCAATTCGCGTAACCGGTTCAAGTCAGGGCCACGCCACAAATGTCAAAGTGACAGCCAAACTTGCGCCACGTTGTCAGTAGTTGGAATTCCACGACTCAAAGCGGGGCAATGGATTGCAATTCCATTGCCCCGCTTTTCAATTTCATTCACTGTTGCGCTATTTGCCACTCAACTCTCGAAACAACCAAGCTTGCGCTAGGCTCCATTCGCGTTTGATGGTGCGCGCGGAAACTTGCAGGACTTCGGCGGTTTCTTCGACGGTCAGGCCGCCGAAATAGCGCAGCTCGATGATGCGGCTTTTGCGTTCGTCCAATTGCGCCAGAGCTTTCAGCGCGTCGTCCAGCGCGACCAGATCGGCGCTGCGTTCATCGGCTTTGGCTTCGGCTTCGACCAGCGAAACGCGCAATGCATCGCCGCCGCGTTTTTGGCTGTGCTGCTGCCGGTATTCATCCACCAACACGCGCCGCATCAACTGCGCGGCCACGCCAAAAAAGTGCGCGCGGTTTTGCCATTGCGCGCTCTTCCAATCAATCAGCCGCAAATACGCTTCGTTGATCAATGCCGTAGCTTGCAACAAATGGCCGGGATTTTCCTGGGCAAGATAGCGTTTGGCAATGCGGTGCAATTCGGCTTGCACGAGCGGAATCAATTGTTCCAGCGCAAGCTGGTCGCCGTCGCTCCAGGCAACAAGCAATTGTGTGATTTCGGGTTGTGACTGAGCCGCCATTTCGACTGAAGCCTCTATTGAAGCTGAACTGAAAAAGCGGGCGGAATGTAGCACAGCGCGTCAAACGCCAACAAAGCCAGCGCCACCAAAGAGCAAAATAATTTCTGGACGATGGCACGAACGGCGGCGAATTTTCGAATTCATAAGTGTAGGCAAGTCAACACACGCGAACACGTCGCCCAACGTGTTGAAACAATCATCTCTCGCAACCCGAAAGGAGCACGTACATGAAACGTCCACTGTCCATCCTGAGCTTTGCCGTTGTCACTGCGGTAGTAATCAGCGTTGTGCTGTTGTCTGGCGCATCTTCACCTCGCATACACGCCCAAGTCGCCGGCGACCGCACAGCCGTGCAATGCGGCAACGGCTTACTCAATGGACGCTATGGCTATGAAATCAAAGGCACCTTGGCAGGTATCGGCCCGGTCGTGCTGGTGGGAACAATCAATCACCAGAGCTTCGACGGAACATATACCGGTGCGATGACGGCCAGTTACAACGGTCAGATCGTGCCCTTCCTGCCGTTTAGTGGAGTATTCAACGTTAATTCTGATTGCACGGGAACGAGCGCTTTCACGTTGCCGGACGGAACAAAAGTCACCACGCGCATCGTCGTGGTCGAACGTGGCAAGGAATATTTCATTATCAACACAGACGCAGGAAACGTGCTAAGTGGTGTCATCAAACGCATTGACTGAGGCGCTGAAAGAACAAAAGCGGGCGCAAAAATCTTTCAACGAAAATTTATAGCGCCCGCAAGATTCTGCTGCGGTCTCGGCCTATTGTGTCTAACGCGAGCCCAGGCATTCAGGAAAGGGCCTGGGCTATGTGCGTCAAGAGATTTCTGAAACCGAGGGAGAGTGTATATGAAATTCCGTTACCCACTGTTTGTCCTGCTCTTTTGCGTTTTTGCATTGCTGGCAGGGGGGCGTGGCAACCAATCCAGCGCAGCCAAAGAACGCGAGTTGACAGCCACGATCACGTTTAACAAAGACATCGCACCGATCTTTTACAAAACCTGTGCTGAATGCCATCGTCCGGGCGAAGCCGCTCCGTTTTCCGTGTTGACGTATAAAGAAACGCGCCCGTGGGCAAAATCCATTCGCGAAAAGGTCGTCAATCGTACAATGCCTCCGTGGCACGCCGACCCGCACGTGGGCGAATGGGCAAACGACCGCCGACTGAGTGAGAAAGATATTGCCTTGATCACCACCTGGGTTGACAGCGGCGCGAAAGAAGGCGCAGCCAAGGATTTGCCGCCTGCGCCAACATTTACCGAAGGCTGGACCATCGGCAAACCTGATGTGGTGGTTTCGTTGCCCGAACCATTCACACTGGAAGCCAACGGCCCTGATGAATATCAATATTTCGAAGTTGATCCCGGCTTCAAACAGGATGTGTATGTGCAACGCGCCGAAGCGCGCCCAGATAATCGCCGCGTCGTTCACCACATCATCGCCTTTATCAAACCGCCAGGGGCAGCGGCAAAAACCGACGGACAGCCGCACCCCACCAAAGAAGAGTTGGAAAAGCAGCGCGCGGAATTTGAACGCGAGTCAACGCAATACCAAGACGGTTTTCTGCAACGCACCAAAGCCGACGCGCCTGTTCACAACCAGGGCTGTCAATTACCCAACGGCGGCACGGGCATTGATCGTCAAGGCAAACAGGACGGCATCGGCGATATAAACTGGCTGGCGGCTTATGCGCCGGGAACACCGCCCATCGAATTGCCCGCCGGAACCGCGATTCGCATTCCGGCAGGCGCAAAGATTCTCTTCCAGATGCACTATTCAAAAGTCGCAGGCAGCGTGCAAAAAGACCGCTCGTCGGTCGGGTTGGTCTTTGCCAAACAACAGCCGGAAAAAGAAATGCTGGTGCGTGCCGTCTCAAACACCTATTTTCAAATTCCACCGGGCGCACAAAATCACGAAGTTTCAGCGTGCTGGACGGTGCCGGAAGACCTGCACATTTTGTCGCTGGCGCCGCACCTGCACGTGCGCGGCAAAGCCCAGCGCGTCGAAGCGTTTTATCCCAACGGTCACCGCGAAGTGCTGCTCGATGTGCCGAATTACGATTTCGCCTGGCAGACGTTTTATATCCCCAAACAGCGCAAAGCCATTCCCAAAGGCACACGCATTCTCGTGACGTCATTGTTTGATAACTCGGCAAAAAACAAATTCAATCCTGATCCGGCCAAAGCCGTACGCTGGGGCGAACCGACTTATGACGAAATGATGATCGGCTTCATCAGCTACACCAAAGACAGCCAAAATCTCAAAGACGCCGCTGTTCACAGAAACGAGACGACCAGTCGTCAGTAACCAACCAGCGCGCGTTTAGTCGTCCCAATCGGTAAATGCCGTCCCACGAGCTGCTCAGTTCGTGGGACGGCATTTTTGACGGCATTTTTGTTTGAAGAGCCACTTTTCCTGCTCTGGCACAGGGCGTACACTACCGCGCGGGAAATGTGGCACGCATGATCACTGGCGCACAAAGCATTTTGGTTATTCATACAGCGGGGTTGGCGCGCACGACGCTGGCGTTACCGGCGTTGCGTTCGTTGCGACAGCATTTTCCGCAATCCAGAATCACGGTGGTTTCCGGTGCGACAGCGACAGAATTGCTCAGACTGGCGCAATGCGCAGATGAGGTCTTGCCGGTGGGACGGTTCCGACACGGCGAAATCGTCGCGCCGGGCAAGTTTTACCGCAGCACAAAATCACTGGGCGCGCTGCGGCGGCTTTATTTTGACCTGGCCATTCCCTTTCACTCCGGCGCTGAAACCGAAATCCTGCTGCAATTCGCACAACCGCAAGCGCGCCTCGACAAGGAAAAAACCCTGCCCCAAGGCATTCAGGCCGTTTTGGAGCGCGTGTCAAAAGCGTTGTCGCCGCATTCCGCCGTGCGCCCGCATCTGGCGCACGAATATTTGCGCAAGCTGGAACCATTGGGCGTGCGTCCGCTCGAAGCCGAGCCGCGCTTGAACACTGACCGGGCTGCGGATGAACACCTGGAAAAGTTCTTGCAAAAACACGGCGTTGCGTTTGGCGAATTGCTGGTTGGCATCCATCCCGGCGCAGGGTTGAAGCAAAATGTCTGGCCGCAAGAGCGGTTTGCGTCGCTGGCAGCGCGTTTGATTCACAATTTTAACGCGCGCGTGTTGGTCTTTGCCGGTCCGCACGAACGCGGTCAAGCCAAACGTCTGGTGTCGGCCTTACCCGCCAAACGCGCGCTTGCGTTTGAAGCGCCCAAGCTGCCTGATTTGATTTCGGCCTTTGCCCGGTTGAGCCTGCTTGTCGCCAATCACAGCGGCCCGGCGCATGTCGCCGCTGCTGTTGGCACGCCGGTCGTTGTCATTTCCCCACATCCCCAAGCGACTGCCGAAGACGTGCTAGGCCCGCGTTGCGAACATGTACGTGGAGCGCACATTGAGTTGATTTCGGAAGAGGCGGTTTACGAAGCGGCCTGCCGCCTGCTAAAAATCAACCGGGCAGAATTTTTACGCAGCCGTTAGCGGCAACTTTTTACAGGAAAACAACAACTTGCCCGCAGTTTCGTCGTATTTGTCATCTGTTTTGTCGTCTATTTGTTATTTGGCGCGATTCCGCTCTCGATCGCCTATTCACAAGGAGCAAATGCATGTTTCGTAAAGCGCTCACCGCAGCACTGTTGATCTTCGCGCTGGCAATTTCGCCCTCCGCGTCGTATTTCACGTCACACGCCGACGAAGGCATGTGGCTGCCCGATGCCCTGGACAAATTGCCGCTCGCGCAATTAAAAAAACGCGGCTTTGAACTCAAGCCGGAAGACGTTTACAGCACCAGCAAAGCCAGTTTGAAAGATGCCATCGTGCAAATCAGCATCGGCGGCACTGGCTCATTCGTTTCGCCCGACGGGTTGATTCTGACCAACCATCACGTGGCGTTTTCAGCCATTACGCGCGCCAGTTCGACCGAACGCGATTACATCAACAATGGGTTCCTGGCGTCTGCGCGCGGTGAAGAAATCGCGGCTCAGGGATACACCATTTCGATCCTGCAGGATTTCAAAGACGTGACGGCGGAAGTCGCGGCGGTCGTCAAACCGGAAATGACACCGGAAGAACGGCAACGCGCCCTGGCGACCAAACAACAAGAAGTCGCGCGTGCGGCACTTGCCGGTCGTGACAAAGAAGGCATTCGCACGCAAGTCGTCGAAGCCTCTGGCGGTTATCAGTATTACCTTTACACCTATCTGACGCTGCGCGACATTCGGCTGGTCTATGCGCCGCCCAAATCCATCGGCTATTTCGGTGGCGACCCGGACAACTTTGAATGGCCGCGTCATTGCGGCGACTTTTCGTTTTTGCGCGCCTATGTCGGACCGGATGGCAAACCGGCGGCGTTTAGCAAAGACAACGTGCCTTTCAAACCCAAGAAGTTTCTGACCATCAACGCCGCTGGCATCAAAGAAGGCGATTTCGCGATGGTGATGGGTCATCCCGGTTCCACGTTCCGTCATCGCGAATCCTATTCGGTCGAATTCCGGCAAAACATTCAATTGCCTGACCAAATCGCGCAATGGCGCAAACAGATCGAAATGCTGACCAAGATCGGCGAGAAAAATCCGGCGCAGAAAATCCGTCTGGCCGATACGATCTTTGGGCTCAGCAATTCGCTCAAATCGTACGAAGGCGCAGTGGCGGGTTTGAAGCGGATGAATCTGGTCGCCCGCAAACGCGCGGAAGAAACCGAAATGAAAAAATGGATCGAAGGCAATGCCGCCGCCAAAGCCAAATATGGTCAGGTGTTGCCGCAACTGGAATCGCTTTATGGCGACCTGAGCGCATTCAGCAGCACGCAAAATGCGCTGGGCCAGTTGCTTGAATCGGGCGATTTGTTAAGCGCGCTGCAATTCGCGTATGGCCGCGCCGTGGATCGCGAAAAACCTGCCAACCAACGCATCCCGCAATTCAGCGATGCCTTCTTGCCGCAAGCCACAGCCCAACTCAGCGGCGGTTGGGGCGAGCGCCAACTAGAACAAGAAGCCGAGGCATTGGCCGACGCGCTGGCAGATGTCGCGAATTTGCCTGCCAACAGCAAAGTCGCCGCCATTGAACAGCTCTTTGTCGGCAAAACTGGCGACGAACGGCGCAAAGCCGAAGCCGAACTGGCGCAACAAGCGGTCAGCAATCCGAAGTACAAGTCCTTTGACGAAGTGAAAAAGCTGCTCACCGCTTCCGCGGCTGATTTGCGCGCGCTAAATGATCCGGCGGTCAAACTGGCCATCGCTGCGTTTGACGCCAAAGCGCCGCTCGATCAAAAACAAGCGCAAGTGCTCAATAACGTCACCAAAATCCGCCCGCTTTACGTCGCCGCGATGCAAGAATTTCGTCAGGCGACCAAAGGCATGACGTATTACCCTGACGCCAATTTCACGCTGCGCTTCACTTATGGCGAAGTCAAAGGCTACAAACCGCGCGACGCCGTGACCTATGATTACCAAACGTCGTTGCGCGGCGTGCTCGAAAAAGACACTGGCGAAGACCCCTTTGCCGTACCCACCAAGTTGAAAGACTTGGCGCAGAAAAAAGACTACGCCGGTTATGTTGAACCGCGTTTGAATGACGTGCCGGTTGCTTTCCTGGCGACGACGGACATTACAGGCGGCAATTCCGGTTCGCCGATCATGAACGGACGGGGCGAAATCATCGGGTTGGTTTTCGATGGCAACTACGAAGGATTGGGCGGAGATTATGCGTTCGACCTTTCACTGAATCGTACGTTGTCGGTTGATATCCGCTACGTGTTGTTTTTGACGGAAAAATTTGGCGGCGCGGGTTATCTGCTCAACGAAATGCAGATCAAGCGCACCAAGGCGATGGCGGCAAGCAAATAAGCGATACGCCACAAAAAGAAAGCGGCCCAAGCAAGGAATGCAACTTCCCTGCTTGGGCCGCTTTCTTTTTGCGCCAGTTCAGCGCTTAACTCAACGGCTCATATTGTTCTGGCGCAATGATCAGCGAAACCGCGCCCGTCATCGAAGACACAATCTGATGTGTGCTGCCTGGCAAAGCGACGTGAAAATCGCCCGGCCCAAAGGCTTCTCCATTCACGCAAAAATCACCGCTCAGGATGTAACATTGCTCTTTGCCGCTGTGGAAATGCGTTTCCAATTTTGCGCCCGGAGCCAGTTTCAACAACGACGTCAGCGTACCATTGACCTGATCGTGAAAGAGGAATTTGACGGAAACACCTGGGGAAAGTTCGCGCCAGGCGCCTTCGTGAGCGCGTAAGTTATAGAACGCGGCCCCGACAGGCAGCGAGGCATCAGTTGACGATTTGCCAACCTCGCCAGACACCTGACTCAACAGCCGTTCGCGCAAAGCAGGCGCAGGCATCTGTTCCGGTGCGGAGAGCGCCAACAGTGAAACGACCTCGGTAAAGGCGTTGACTTCAGCGGCCAGCGAATCGCCTGACTCAGCCAGATGCGATTCCAGCGCGCGCGCTTCGTGTTGCGTCAACGCACCTAGAGCGTACAGCGCGGCAGACGCTTGCAGCTCTTCCTCGACAGTAATGGGAGCATTTACTGGGGGCAAGGTTTCAAATTCCTTTTCCGAAAGTTCAATCCTGACAGCCAACTAATGACTGGCAGACTCTACTGGCTCGTATGCTTGGGGAGCGACGAGCAAAAAGAGGGTTCCCCCCTCGCTGTACAATTCCTGATCTACTGTGCCGGGCAAAGCACAATGATAGTCGCCCGGCCCGAACGCTTCTCCGTTGATATGATAATCGCCTTCGATGATGAAACACTCTTCTACAGCACGGTGACGATGCGGAGTCAGGCGACCACCCGGCAAAAGCTTGATCAACGATGTCACCCGTTTTTTGGTCGGGTCTACATACAGCTTTTTCACAAACGCCTGTTCGTTGATCTGTTTCCAACGACCTTCGTATGCACGCACAACCACCGCACGAGGTTCACAGGCCGAAACGACGGGGTTTTGTTCGACGTGCGCCAATAAA
>JAEUQO010000288.1 GCA_016789605.1 Acidobacteriota bacterium | reverse complement strand
CAGGATTCTTGTCAGCGCGCCCTGCAAATCCTGGCGGGCGTCCACGTAGTTGTAGGCGAACAGGCGCGTGTGAAGCTCGCAGTCCGCCACGTACAAGGGATAAATCGGTTTGCGCTGCTGGTCGAAATAAAACCATTCGCGATGGACTTCCTTGCGATACGGCATGGATGAAGCGGACAGCAGCAACACCATGCGCTGACTGTCGCGCAGCGCCTGTTCAATCGTCATGTCCCAGTTGTCGCCCGGATGAATGCCGCGCGTGTCGCGAAAGACCCGCACGCCAGCGGCGGTGAGAAAGGCTTCCACCTTTTCGGCGACGGACTGATCGGGGCGGGCATAGGAAATGAAGACCGACACATCGCCTTCGACGCGTTGATTGGGCGGGCTGACTTCCTGTGCGGCGGCAGGCGGCTGTAGCTGGGCGAGCAACTGGTCAATTCGGGCTTGCGGCCCTGTCCCGACTCGTCCTTTGATTTCGTTGAGCAAGGCGGTTAAAGCGGACAATCCGGGTTTGATTTCGCCAAATTCATCCAGCACCCGCACCAGTCGAATGGTGAAGGTACGCTGATCTCCTGCCCACGAAATCTTTTGCAAGACGGGCGAACCGACCAGCGCGCTTTGCACCAGCGCCTTGCGCGCGTCGGCATCGTCCATTTCTGGCAACAGGGCGGCCACAATCTGGTCAAACAGTTCTTTCGTCATCGCTTGCGACATCGCCAAAGCTCCGGCAAAAAATTCAAAAATAAATTCGAGCGCCTGACGGCGCAGGAGAAGGGACTCGCGCTACGCGCGTGCGCGAAGCGCGCACCGTCCCAGGACAGTGATCAGGAAGAAGAAGGGGGACGACAAGACACAACCCGAAAACCGATAACGTCGTTGCGGTCGCCGGGATGAGTGTCGACACGATACACGGCCCGCGCGAACAACTGATCGAGGAACCACGAGCCGCCCCGCAGGACGCGGTTGCCATTTGATGTAAGCTCTTCGCGTCCGTCATCGCTTCGGTACGGATAGTCTTTGTAAAGGGAAAGCGTCCACGTCCAGGTATTGCTCGATAGATCAAACACGCCTTCGGGCGTCGCGTTAGCAAAGATGCCGACCGGCGTGGTGCGCCCAACATGCCCTTCACGGGTATTGCAGCGACTGGCATCAAATTTGTTTCCGTAAGGGTACAACCGTCCTTTTTTGCCGCGCGCCGCCGCTTCAAATTCGGCTTCGGTCGGCAACCTGAAGACAGAACCATCCGCCGCCGTTGCCGTCAGCCAATTGCAATAAGCCCGTGCTTCAAACCACGATACGCCGACCACCGGCTGCGCCGGATTGTTGAACTGCGCGTCGTTCCAGTATTCCGGCAGACGGACTTCCTGTTCGCGCAACCACTCCCGCGCTTCCTTTGTTTCCCACCAGCGTTCGTCTTCGTAACCGCCAGCTTCGATAAACAATTTGTATTCGGCGTTGGTAACGGGAAAACGCCCAATCTGAAATTCCGGCAATTGGACTTTGCTCTGCGGTTTTTCATCGCCGTATCGGCTGGTGTCGTCGCCGATGGTGTAACGCCCGGCGGGAATCTTAGCCAACGGCGGCATGAGATAAGCGCCGAATTTCCCCTGACGCAATTCAAAGCGGGGATCGCCCAGCAATCCCAACGCTTCGCCCGCCGCAATGCGCGCGCGCACTTCGGCCCGGCTGTCCTGCATCCGGTCGAGCAGAGCGGTTTGCAATTCGCGTTTCAGTTCGTCTTCGAGGCGGGTTTCAACGGCAGCGGCGCCACGCGCAGCCAGCGGCAGATTGTGCGGCAGCAACGCCCGGATGAAGGCCGAAACATCCGTGGCCATCGGCGCAGCGGTCAGCGTCGTTTCTTCCCATCCGGTTTGTTTCAGCGCGGGTAACCATTCGCCCCCCTCCAAACCGGCGATGACTTCGGCCAGCGGCGGATGAATCCTGTCGGCTTCCCATTCGACCCGCACCAACGCCGGACTCGGTTCCTTGGCCAAGCGCCGCGCCGCGAAATACTCCTGCAACAACTGGTGAAAGAACGCCACGCCCGCGCTGTCGTCATCCAGCACGTTCAACGACAGCCCAAGTTTGAGAATGGCTTCGGCGCGTTCGTGCGCCAACAAATCCAGGGCAGCGTCTTCGGACATCCTGACTTGCGCGCCTTGCTGCTGCATTTGGAAAGCCAGTCCGCTCAATTTGGGAATCAATGCGCCGCGTTCGGGCAGATCGAACGCTCCCTGGTATTTGCGCGCTCCGTTCACCAGCAGGAAATCCTTGTCCGTCAGCAATTCGCTGGGGCGTAACAGCTCACTGTTTTTCTTGATCTCTTCCTGCAAGGCATTGCGCACAAAGCCGGTGAACAATTCGGCGCGGCTTCGCGGAATATGGCCGTCCTTCAGCGTCACCTGTTCGCACAACAAGCGCAGGAAATAAGGCCGTTGATACAGTTCCAGCAGTTCCGGCGCTTGAGACAATTCCTGCCAGACGCGGGCTTCGTGTTGCGGCAGATACGCTTGCAGAAAGAGTTGCACCTGTTCGGGTTTCATTTCCTGCACCTGAACGACAGGCACGTGCAGCGCCAGGCTGTAATCCTGACGGCGACAGGTAAACACCAATTGATTGCCCTGGGCGGCGGCTTCTTCCGCAAAGACTCGCCAACGTTCGATCAGGTCGAAATAACTGCCCGCGTCGTGATGCGGCATTTCGTTCAACGCATCCAGCAGCAACAACGCGCGGCCTTCCTGCAACCATTCGTCCAGCGGCGGCAATTTGCGATGCTCGATTTTCCAGCGTTCATTCAGCCATTCGCGCGGCGGCGGCAATTCGCCTTTGGCATTCGGGCGGTAACCATTCAGCGGAACGAAAAAGCTGACTTGCTGAGGGAGCGAAGTGCCTTTCCCGGCCAGCCAGTCATCCAGCCATTCCTGGCTGTGGTCGTATTGCAACCGGCGCAACAACGTGGATTTGCCGCTGCCCGGCGCGCCCAGCAACACACGCGCGCGATGTTCGGCGGTTCGCTCGATCACTTTTCGCAGATCGTCAAACCGCAGGTCTTCGGCGCGCTGCTGCCATTCGTCGCCTTTATCCAACGACAGCGTCAGATTGACGAAGCGTTTTTCCAGCGCATACCGCTTCTGCTGCCATTCGGCGATGCGGGATTGATGAAATTCGATCAAGGCGGGAGAACTGGCTTGCGTGGTTGAGGCGGCACACGCGGCTTCAATTTGCGGCAGCAACGCTTCAATGCGGGACTTTCTCGGTTCACCGGTTTGTTTCTGAACCTCTTTCAACAGCGCGACCAGCGCCAATTGCCCCGGCGCGATTTCGCCGAAGCCCGCCAGCGTGGTCACCAATTGCCTGGTGAACGGCCCTGCCGCTTCATCCCACCGGATTTTTTGCAGCACGGCGGAACCGTAAAGCGCACTTTCAATAAGCGATTTGCGCGCAGCGACATCGCTCATCTCCGGCAACAATTCGTCAACAACCTGCTCAAGGAGTTCTTTCATACCAGAGCGACCAAAATGTTCAGAAATGTGGAGACTTGCTGAGGGGCAAACGACAACTGGCAATGCATTTGCTCTGCCCATCGGAGCGCGGAGCATACCGAATGCCGCTGAGGGCTGCAATCAATTGAGGCGATTAGTCGTTGGCTGACGGGTCTTGAGCAATGTTGACCTGCTGGCCGCCTTCGGCAGCAATGTTGACCTGCTGCGGATTGTTGATCGTCACGGGCGTTGAATACCGCCGCAGGTCACGCAACTGCCGCAAGGTTCGCAGGAAAAGGCGGTTGTCACGATCCGGTATGTCTTGCCCGGTTATGCGCGAAATTCTGTTTTTTCTGCAATGGCTTGCACGATGGCGCGGTAATCGTCGGGAGCTTTGCCGCCAAATTGCGGCAACAGGTTGAGCGCCGCGCCCCAATCCTGCCGCTTGACGATGGCTTCGGTCATCAGGGGTTCGACGCCGATGGCGCGCAGCGTGGCGGCAACTTCTTCCAGTTCGCGGGCGCGGCGCTCGCCGTGTTCGATGACGCGGCCAACCATATAACTCGCCAATTTTTTCCAGTTCATTCCCGGCATGGTTTCTTCCAAGGTCGCGAAAACCCGTTCGTCGGCGCCGTAAGGAACCGCTCCCAACACACATTCCAATAACAACGCTTCCAGGCCTTTGACGATAATGCTGCGGCACATTTTCGTCGCCGAAGCTGCGCCGATCTGCGCGGAGATGACTTCAAGATGCATGCCATACGGTGCAAGCCACGCGACCAATTGTTGCGCGTGCACTCCGCCCAGAAACATGGGCACGCGGTGCAGGTGCGGCGGCACCGGCGACATAATCGCCGCCTCGACAAAGCGCGCGCCGCTCGCTTCGATCAATTGCCCAATGGCGCGTTTCAGATCAGGCGATATCGAATTGAGATCGGCGTACATATGGTTGGCCGTCAGATGCGGCGCGTTTTGCTCGGCAGCTTCGCGCGCGGAACTGGCCGTCACAGTGGACAGCAACACCGTGCATTCGGCGGCCAGCGCAGCCTGCGAGTCACACAAACGGACAGCAACTTCGGCGGCGCGCTGGCGAATCTTTTCGCCACGTCCTGGCGTGTTGACGTGAATGTCATACGCGCAAATGTCTGACAGCCCGGCGCTGCGCAACCCCTTGGCCAGGTGATAGCCTGCTTCACCAAAGCCGATAAATCCGAGAACCAGTTCTGTTTTCATCTCACGTTGTTTTGCGTGGTTTTCGTTGACGACAGTCAACACAAAGGAGCAAGCAGCAGCGCGTGCAAAGACGCAGCGGTTTCGCCGCGTTCTTTGCGCATCTGCCATCTTGCTCCTTGTGTTGCGCAGTAACGGTTTTGCGCCGGTTTACTTGAACAACTTCGGCGCAAAATCTGTCAGGTAATTGCGCCAGTTGATCCAGGTATGGCCGCCTGGCGTTTCTTCATAGA
>JAEUQO010000282.1 GCA_016789605.1 Acidobacteriota bacterium | reverse complement strand
CTTCACCGAGAATTTGTCGAATTCGCCGATGCCGACAGCGTATGCGTTTGATAAATCAAGCTTGCCGTTTTTGATTTCGACCAACGGCGCGGGATAGTCCATCACGGATGCGCGCCCGCCGTAAGTGCTGGCGGCGAAGTTGTGGGCAAAACCAAGCGTGTGTCCGATTTCGTGCGCCGACAACTGGCGAATGCGCGCCAGCGACATTGCTTCGACATCTGCCGTATCGGCGAGATATTCCAGATCAGGCGTCAGCGCCATCAGGCATTCCCTGATGGCATCGCCCATGCCGTTGGCGGCGTATTTCGGCAGCATCCCCGTGCCCAGCATGAAATCCTGGCGAATGCGCAAACTGCCCAGCGTGACGTGTCCTTTGATGATTTCGCCGGTGCGCGGGTCAACGACGCTGGCGCCATATGACCAACCGCGCGTCGAACGATGCACCCAATTGACCACGTTGTAACGCACATCCATCGGATCGGCGTCAGCGGGCAACACTTTGACCTGAAACGCATTTTTGAAGCCAGCCGCTTCAAATGCCTGATTCCACCACGCTCCGCCTTCGAGTAAAGCGGTGCGAATCGGTTCGGGCGCGCCGTTGTCTATGTAATACACGATCGGTTTGATCGGTTCTGACACGGCGGCAGTCGGGTCTTTTTTCTGCAAACGATGACGCACCAGCCAGTGCTTTTCGATTGGTTCGTTAAACGGCGACGCGTAATCGTAAAACTCTATGTCGTTGGCGCTGACGCGCGGATCGAATTTGCGCGGCTGATAATTGCTGTCGGGCAATTCGACAAAGGAATGGTGTTCGCGCACGGTGACGGCGTTGGGCGAAGGCGTCACACCCCGCACCAGATTGCCGGTTTCACCGTCGCTGACAAACGTCAGGGTGACTTCGATTTCGGTGTTGAGCGGAAAGCCTTTGGTACGCGGCAGGTAAAACGCGCTGCGCGATTCATCCAGCCGGTAATTGCCCTGGCGAGCCTGACGCATCGTGTCGAGCACACCGTGCACATCGCGCAAAAAGAAATTCGTCGCATCTACCAACACGCGGCCATCCTGTTCGGCTTCGACGCGGAATCCCCAGAGCACTGAGCGGGCAAACGAATCTTCGACCGCTTTGCGTTCCGCCGGATCGTTGCTCAGCGCGCGATAACGGTAATTCGGCTGAATCATCAGAATCTTTGGCCCGACGCGTTCAAAAATAACGACGTGCGAACGGCCCAGTTCGCCACGATCCAGGCCCAGGGGATTTGAGCCGACGCCTGTCGGTAACGATACCTGATAAAGCAATTCGCGATTGAACCGCGAAAGCTCCAGCCACATCTTGCCGCTGTTGGCATCCCAATACAGCGGAAAGTAGCCGTCAATTTTTTGTGCGCCTGCGATTTTGCTGGCAAAGGATTTATCTTCCGGTTTGCTCTGAGCAAAGGCTCCCAGTGTGCAGAGCAACAACAAACAAACGAACACAAAACGTTGCATTATCCCTCTCCTCGGAAAAAGTCGTGCGGAACGAATACGGGTGATAGGCTGATTGCCTACGCCGTTTTGCGCGGCGCGGGCAACAGCCAGGACAGCACCAGAAATGCTTCGGTTACGATCATCGAAATGACCGCCGGTAGAATTTGAAAGCGCCAGAACAAAATCGCCACCGCGCCTACCCAGACAATATTGAGCAAGGTCAGGCTGCGCAGGATGCGGCCTTCGTGATCAAGCTTGGCCAGCAACAGGTTTTGCACTCCCCAAAAGAACAAGGCGATGGACATAAACAAACTGAGACTGTCAGTGATGTTGCGATACGAGGGATTCATCCCCAGGCCCAAACTGATTTTGTAATTTTCGATTGTCGTTAACAGATTGGTGGTTGCGGCATCAGTTGGGGGCGGTTGGAAATGACCCATCGTATGAGCAGCGGCAGTCAGAACCAGACAGATCGCGGCGATGGAAAACAGACGGCGGCCAGGTCGAAACATAGTGCGCTCCTGTTCGGGCGAGAACTTCGTTGTGGTTTGAGATAAGGGTGAACGACGGCGGGAATTGTCTGTGAAGCCTTGCCAGCGGTCAAGCACGCGCGACAGGCCCAATCATGAGGAATAACAGAAGAGAGGCAAAGCCTCATGACTTTGCCTCTCTTCCGTTATTCTCAGGGATTTCAGCTTAAGGCCAACTGAAGATTGCTTGCAGGCGCCAGGCGGCTCAATTCTTTGGCAAGACGAATTCGACCTTGGCAGTTTTGTCGGCCACAACCGTGACATTGCGTTTTTGCGTTTGAAAGCCGGGCCGCGAAGCTTGCAGCGTGTATTCGCCGGGCGGTAAATCCGGAAAACTGAATTCTCCGGCTTCATTGGTGATGGGGGCAATATCCCTGATACCCTCGCGCGAAGTCGTCGCGGTGATGACGATGACGACTTCGGCCAGCGGACGGTGGTCAGCGGTTGTCACACGGCCTTCAATGCGTCCGTTCTCGACGCTGGCTTTACCGGCGGCGTGATAGGGCGGCACACACAACTTGCTAAGCGCGAACACGCCCAAACCGAGCGCGACGCCGATAATCAGCAAAATCCAGCTCTTGCTTTTGTTCATCTGTTGTTCCTCCGTTACGCTGAACTTCAGCATTCTCATAGGTAAAAAACAAGTTGTGGCCGACGTCCCTTGCAGGATGTCGGCCACATTGATTGCAGGCTGAGTCGTTTTGGCTGGGGACTCCAGGTTGCCTGTTTGGCTGAGGTTTATCACTGAATCCCTTTCCCTTTAAGGCTGAAAGACGCTTTGGGAAAACTCTTGCTTACTGGCCGCTGGCGATCCAGCTTTGCAGGTTGCTAAAGCGTGCGCTCGTGATGCGCGTGCCGCCGTTGTAGGTGCCATAGCCTGTCGTGTGCACCGCGAACACATACCGGCTGCCATTGTTGATGCGGTAGACGCTGCTGCCGCTTTGTCCGCCCGCCGTGTCGATCGAGTAATACACGCGATCCGTCGTCGAGCTGGTGATCGGGCCAGAGTGGTAGTAAAGCCGCAAACCGTTGTCCAAATCGCCCGGGTAACCGCCCAGATTGGCCGTCAATCCGTTGACCGACGCGTAAGAGGCATAACCGAACCAACCCGTGCTGTTGCCGATGGAACGATCCAGCGTGATCAGACCGAAGTCGTAATTCGAATCACGGTCGCGCGTCCAACCTTGATACGAACGCATATAGACTGCATAAGCCGAACCATAGGGTTTGTAGCTGCCATCAAGACCAGGGATCACTTCGATGGTCGTCGCCCAACCGCCTTCGCCGTGCGAGAACACGCAATGGCCCGCCGTCAACGTATATTTGGCGGCAATCATCGCACCGGAGCAGATGAAGCTGCGGCCACTGGGGAAGGTCATACGCAATTTGGTCATCGCTCGCCACGGGAACGAAGTCGTCGGGCTGATGCGCACGCGGTCGTCATTGCCGATCACGGAGTTGGTGTTGCGTCCAGTACCCTGGTTGTTGCGAATGTCACGCGCGTCAACTTCGGGGTTCGGGCCGATGCTGCCCGGAAACAGGTTCGGTTTGGAAAAACGCGAGACGCCATCGTTGATTTCGCTCGCCGGTACGCTGTTGGCCAACGTTTCCTGTCCCGTGCGATTGTCAAAGGTCGCTTCGGCAGCACCCAGCGGATCACTGTCGGCTGTGCCGGCAGCGGCGTTGGGATAGGGCATCGTTTCGGTGGCCAGCCATTCCTGGCCAAGCACTGCGCGCGGGTCTTTGCGGTCAAACGGTTCAGCAGTGGGCGGCTCTTCGCGGGTTGGCCCATTTTGTCGTGCGCGGTCCGGACGTTGCTGGGCGGCAGCGCCGGTGAGGCTAAAGGTCGCCGAGGAGGTGATTAGGCTGACAACAAACAACGCGGTGAACAACAGGCTGAGTGCGGTGATTCTGATTTTCATGGTGTCTCCTTCATTCCTTACCGGAAGCGGTACCTGCTGGCAGCCGCTTCTCTCTGTCAATTGTTTGTGCCCGCGCGGTGACGATCACGTTATCGTTCGCCGCAAGCGTAAACAGATAGATCAAGCCTTGTGCCACGCGTGCTGGTGGTCTGAAAACTTCCGGTAAAGCGTTGTGAAGGCTGAAGATATTCCTGTGAAGTCGAATTTTGAGAGAGGCTGTGGAGTTGCTTGGACCGGGGCTGCTATATCGCTGGTGATAGTATCACTGCAATGTGATTGATAGTGTGAGAGTGCGCGCGCGCCAAAGGTGCGGTCATTCCGCTAGTTTGGTGTCAGGACTTCTGCTAGGTTATGCACGGCTGGCCAGAAGATCGTTTCTACAAATGCGGCGACTTCTTTTCTTGTGAGCGATTACCACCGATTTCCACTGCTGAAGATATGAAAAATCCGCGTTTAGTCGTTATTGCCGGACCGCTGGAAGGCACCACCCTGACGCTCAGCAACGAAGAGCTGACGATCGGTCGGGATACGACCAATCACCTTTGCCTCAGCGATCCGCAGGTTTCCCGCCGCCACTGCATCATCTTTCGCGCGGCAGAAGGCTACCGGCTGAAAGATTGTGACAGCTCCAACGGCACCATGGTCAATGATGTGCCCGTGCGCGAGCGAATCCTGGATCATAGCGACCGCATCAAAATCGGAGATTCGCGCTTCATCTTTTTGGCGCAAGCTGCCGACCCCGCGCCGCCGACATTGGACAGCCATCTGGATGATCGCAGCGTGGTCACCGGCAGCACGGTCACGCTTCGCCCGGAAGAAGGGTTGTATCTAAAGCCGGAGAAAGTAACGGCGGCGCTGCCCGCCTTTTCCCGCGTTGCCCGCAATCTCAACACCTTGTTACAGATCAGCACGGCAGTTAATCAGTGCCGTCATCTGCCTGATTTGCAACAACGGCTGCTGGAACTGATTTTCGAGGCAATCCCGGCGCAGCGTGGCGTGTTGATGTTGGCGCGCGAGCTGTTTAATCAGCCTGAACCGTTTGTCTGTTATGACCGGAAAACGGGTTCGCGTCAGCCGTTTCAAGTGAGCCGCACGGTGGTTGAGCGAGTGCGCAACGAACAGGTCGCCATTCTCGGCAACGATTTGATCGAAAGCGCGCCTTTTCGTCAGGCAGTCAGTCTGACCGTGCAACAGATTTGTTCGTTGCTGGCCGTGCCACTTACTCTGGACGGCCAACTGCTCGGCGTGATTTATCTGGATTCAGCCGAAGCGCAAACTTGCTTTGACCAGGACCACCTGCAACTGCTGACCGCCATCGCTGGGATCGCGGCTGTCGCATTTGACAATGTGCGCCGGATCGAGTGGTTGGAAGAAGAAACGCGCCGCTTGCGCGCCGAAATCAATCTCAACCACGACATGATCGGCGAAAGCGCGCCGATGCAGGCCATCTATCAAATCATCAGCAAGGTTGCGCCTTCTGATTCGACTGTGCTGTTACGCGGCGAAAGCGGTACGGGCAAGGAAATGGCTGCACGCGCCATTCACCAGCTCAGTGCGCGCGCCGACAAACCATTCATCGCCATCAATTGCGCGGGCTTGTCAGACACGCTGCTGGAAAGTGATTTGTTTGGACACGAAAAAGGCGCTTTCACTGGCGCGGTTGCGCAAAAGAAAGGCAAGTTTGAAGTCGCTGACGGGGGGACGGTTTTTCTGGATGAAATGGGCGAGTTGCCATTGCCGCTGCAGGCCAAGCTGCTCCGCGTATTACAACAGCGAGAATTTGAGCGTGTCGGCGGCACACGCCAGATCAAAGTGGACATACGGTTGATCGCCGCGACCAATCGCGATCTGGAAACCGCGATCAAAGATGGCGGCTTTCGCGCCGATTTGTATTACCGTTTGAATGTTGTTTCTCTGACGCTGCCGCCCTTGCGCGAACGCCGTGATGACATTCCGTTGCTGTCTCATTATTTCGCGGCCAAATACAGCCAGCGTTGCAAACGTGCGATCAAGGGGCTGACGCCGGAAGCGCGCACGTTGCTTGTCAACTATGACTGGCCCGGCAATGTGCGCGAACTGGAAAACGCCATCGAACGCGCTGTGGTGCTTGGCTCGACCGATTTCATTCAAGCGGAAGATTTGCCGGACGTGCTGCTTGAAACTGCCACGCCTACCAGTTTGCCCGCAGCCAAATACCACGCCGCTTCGCGTGAAGCCAAAAAACAGGTGGTGTTGCAGGCGCTGGAAGAAAGCGACGGCAACTTCACACAAGCCGCGCGCTTGCTCGGCATTCACCCGAACAACCTGCACCGGGTCGTGCGCAATCTGGATTTGAAAGCGCAGTTGAAAAAGTAATCCGCGGCTTTGGTTTCTTATGCTTCTCGCTCGATAAGCCGGTCAATAAGTTGGGTCAGACTGGACAACCGATTGTCGTCATTGACGCCTATCCGTTGCCGATCAATCAAAAAAGCACGCAGACCAGCGGCTTGTGCGCCTGTGAGGTCTTCGCGCAGGCTGTCACCGATGTGTATGACTTGATGTGGCGCAAGATTATGTGTTGCCAGTGCCGCGTGAAAGGCTGCCGGTGCGGGTTTGGCTGCACCCAATCGGCTGGAAATGTGCACGGCGTCAAAAAACGGAGTGAGACCCAAATCCTGCAATAAGCCATCCAGCCGTGAATCAAAGTTTGATAGCACTGCGAGGCGGTAACCTTGCGCGCGCAAGGCCGTCAGCGTCGGTTTGACATCCGCAAACACGCGCCAGGCATCAGGCTGGCGAAAGTAGGCGAACACTTCAGCAAAGAATTCGTCAAAGCGGGGAAAGTCTTGCCCTGCAAAAACCTGCCAAACCAGGGTGTGCCACCAGTCATATTCCAGCCGTTGTAACGCGGATTCTGTCTGAGTAGCAGGAAAGGCCAGCGGCGGTTGTTGGCCAAACTGTTGTGCGAACCTGTGTTGGATGTGCGCCGTGTCTGCCTGCAAGCCATAACGTGCTGCGGCACGGCAATAGATGTCGCCTACGCTGCCGCGCACTTCAAAAAGCGTTCCTGCCGCGTCAAAGAGAATGAGTTCTGGTTTTACCAAGTTTGTCATTAGCCTCGTTTCGCGAAGACTACGCGGAATTTGGCAAAACGCCTTGTATGCGCTAGATTACGCGCGCGCGAGTACGGAAAAAACGTAACCGCGTACCATCCGCACCAGTCTTAATCATCAATCGAATCGGAATTTCATTACTCGACAAACCCAAAAAACTGTCCGCAAAGTCGGAGGAGTTTACTTCATGAAACTGAGAAAGTCTTACGTGACGCTGGTCTGCGTTTGCTTGCTATTTGCGACCATGACGTTACGGTTCACCCCAAATTCTGCGGCGGCGAATGCTGCGGATGTATACGCGATCAAGGGCGCAACGGTTGTAACCGTGTCGGGCGCTACGATCAGAAATGGTGTTGTGATCATTCGCGATGGCTTGATCGAAGCCGTTGGTGCGGACTTGCCTATTCCCGGTGACGCACGCGTGATTGACGCAACCGGGATGACGGTTTATCCCGGATTGATTGACGCATATACCAATGCAGGTTTGGGAACAGCTGCGCCTGCTGCTGGTGCAGGTGGTCGCGGCGGCGGAGCTCCTGCCGCTCCGGTCGTGGCCATTCCGGGGTTGGGAGTGCAAGCCGCAGGCGGGGCACAACCTGCGCCAACGCCTGCTGGCCAAAGCCCCGAATTGATGGCGGCTGATCAACTCAAGGTCACGGCGGAAACGTTCGACAATCAACGCAGCGCTGGCATTACGACCGTGTTGACTGCGCCGCGCGAAGGCATTTACCAAGGGCAAAGCGTGCTGATCAATCTCGGCGGCGAAGACGCAGACAAATTGATTCTTAAAAATCCCGTTTCGTTGAATGTGTCGTTTTCTTCGGGGCGTGGATTTGGCGGCGGTGGATATCCCGGTTCACTGATGGGGGTGTTTGCCTTCCTGCGCCAATCGTTGCTTGACGCCCAGCATTACAAACTGGCCTGGTCGCAGTACAACCAGAACAAACGTGGAATTCAGCGGCCCGATACGGACAAATCGTTGGCGGCCTTGCAACCGGTGATTGACGCGCAACTGCCTGTCGCATTCAGCGCCAACAGCGTGCGGGAAATCAAACGTGCCATCGGGCTGGCCGACGAGTTCGGCCTGAAATTCATGATCGCGGGCGGCACGCAAAGTTACGAAGTTGCCGATTTGCTGAAACAGAAAAATGCGACTGTGTTGCTCAGCCTGAATTTCCCGCAACGGCCCGCCAACCTGGAAGACCCCGAATCGGAATCGTTGCGCACCTTGCGTGAGCGCGCGGATGCGCCTAAAGCCGCCGCGACGTTGCACAAAGCAGGGGTGCGGTTTGCGTTTCAATCAGG
This sequence comes from Acidobacteriota bacterium, assembly GCA_016789605.1. GTDB lineage: Bacteria > Acidobacteriota > Blastocatellia > RBC074 > RBC074 > RBC074. The sequence continues at coordinate 3,080 of JAEUQO010000282.1, read as the reverse complement.
CTATGCGGCGCGTCCGTCGGATTTCATCGCCAACGCCGCCAAAGCGGTCGAAGCCGGTTTGCCGAAAGATATTGCGCTCAAAGCGATGACGATCTATCCGGCGGAAATCTTCGGCGTCAGCGAACAGCTTGGCAGCATCGAGAAAGGCAAGATTGCCAATCTGGTGGTCGCCAGCGGCGATCTTTTTGACCGTCGTACGCAAATCAAATATGTGTTCGTGGATGGCAAATCCTATGAAGTGAAAGCAGCGGCTCCGACACAGGCTGGGCCGGGCGGACGCTTTGGCGCAGGTGGACCGGGCGGCAGACCCGGCGGCGGCGGCGGGCGTCCGAATGCCGATGGTGCGGGGCTTTCTGTCGCGGGCAGTTGGACGGTGACGTCTGAATCTCCGCAAGGGCCTGTGCAACTGACCTTCAGTCTGACGCAAGAAGGCAATCGCGTTAGCGGTTCGGTCGCCTCGCCGTTTGGCACCTTTCCGGTGACCGGTACGGTTAGCGGTTCGGAATTGTCGTTTGCCTTCACCGCCAAAATCCAGGATCAGGAATTACCTGTTACCGGAAAAGGCACGATTGACGGCAACGCCATGCGCGGCACGCTGAACGCGATGGGGCAAGATGCCAGCTTCAGCGGTTCTCGCACACCCAGACAGTGATGAGGGAAGAGCGTTGTCTGTCTGCCACACCGGCAACGCGCCACACCCACAATTCACCGCTCTCAATGTAAGGAGTTTACGATGAAACGATATACAGCATTGTTATTGACGGTACTCATCACCCTGGTTGGCGTTGTCGCACAAGCTCAATCGCAGGGCGAAGTTCTGATCAAGAACGCCACGGTGATGACCGCTTCGCACGGCACCATCGAAGGCGGTTCGATTCTCATCCGCAACGGCAAAATTGCGGCTGTCGGCAAAAACAACGAAGTGCAGGCTTCGGCGAATGCCAAGGTGATTGACGCCACTGGCATGTTCGTTACTCCCGGACTGGTTGACGCGCACTCGCACAGCGCGCTTGACGCCCTCAACGAAGGTACACTGTCGGTCACGGCAATGGTGCGCATGAAAGATGTCGTCAACGAAACGGACATCAGCATTTATCGCCAGTTGGCGGGCGGCACCACCACCGTGCACGCAATGCACGGCAGCGCCAACGCCATCGGCGGACAAAACGTGATCCTGAAATGGAAGTGGGGCAAATCTGTCGAAGAAATGATCGTGCCCGACATGCCACGCACGATCAAATTCGCGCTTGGTGAAAACCCCAAACGTTCTGGCAACCAGACCAATCCGTTTGCCGGTACGGGACGTCCGTTGCGTTTTCCGGCGACGCGCATGGGCGTCGAATTCACCATCCGCGAGGCATTCCAGCAAGCGCGCGAATACATTGCCAAGTGGGATGCTTACGAAGCGGCCAAGAAACGTGGCGAAAATCCGTTGCCGCCGCGTCGCGACCTGAAACTGGATGCCATCGCCGATATCATTCGTGGCAATTTGTTTGTTCATTCGCATTGCTATCGCGCAGACGAAATCCTGATGCTGATCAATGTCGCGCAGGAATTTGGCTGGAAGGTGTTGACGTTCCAACACGTGTTGGAAGGCTACAAAGTTGCCAAGGAAATCGCTGCGCACGGCGCGGGCGGTTCGACCTTCTCTGATTGGTGGGCGTACAAGATCGAAGCGTTTGACGCCATTCCTGGCAACGCCGCGATCATGCATCGCCACGGCATTCTGACGTCGGTCAATTCTGACAGCGATGATCTGGCGCGCCGCCTGTATCAGGAAGCTGCCAAAACCATCAAGTATGGTTTGTTGACGGACGAAGAAGCGCTGCAATTCATCACGCTGAACCCGGCCAAGCAGATCAAAATGGACAGCCGCATCGGCAGCATTGACGTTGGCAAAGACGGCGACCTAGCGATTTTCAACGGCCATCCGTTCAGCATCTATTCGCGCGTTGAGATGACCTTGATCGAAGGCGAAGTGTATTTCGATCGCAAAGCAGATTTGGCGCGTCGCGACCAGCTTGCCAAAGAGAAAAAAGAGCTGATCGAAAAAGAACGCCGCGCCGCCGGAGCGCCTGATCAACAACGTCAGCCCGGGCCCCAGATCACGCCGACCGTGAGCGGCCCGCGTGAAGTCGCGCACCCGCATCAATAACCGCTTTGCCAACGAGGAAGAATCTCATGATCAACGCAACACTCTTTCGTCATTGTGGGCGGGCGGCAACCGGTGCAATCGTCAGCATTGCCCTGTTGGCTGTGGCCGCGCTGTTTCTAAAGGCGATTCCGGCCACCGTCGTCAACGCACAGCAAAACGCTGCCGTGACGGTGTATGCCATTCGCAACGCCAAGATCGTCACCGTTTCAGGACAGACGATTGACCGCGGCACGGTCGTCATTCGCGACGGCAAAATTGCCGAAGTCGGCGCCTCGGTCGCCATTCCCAAAAACGCCAAAATCATCGAAGGGCAGGGACTTTCTGTTTACCCCGGCTTGATTGATAGCGGCACGACCTTGGGGCTGACCGAAATCGGCTCCATTCAGGAAACCCAGGACATCACCGAACTGGGCGATTTCAATCCGCATATGCGGGCCATTGTCGCAGTGCAAATGCACAGCGAATTGATTCCGGTGTCGCGCGCCAATGGCGTGACCACGGTTATCACGCATCCGGGCGGCAGATTGGTTTCGGGCCAAGCGGCGCTGATCAATCTGGATGGGTTCACCTGGCAGGACATGGCGGTCAAGGCTTCAGCGGCGATGGCAATGGAATATCCGCGTGCGCCGCGTGGCCGGTTTGCTGCGTTCGTGCAGGGCGATGCGTCGGCGAATTTGAACCAGCAACGTGACCGTCAATTGGCGGCGTTGCGGCAAAAACTCGAAGACGCACAGTTATACGCCAAGGCCAAAGACGCGCGTGCTACGGACAAATCCCTGCCTGCGGCTCCGCGTGATTTTGTGCTGGAAGCGTTGATCCCGGTCATCAAAGGCGAAATGCCCGTTTTGATGTTGGCCAACAGCGAGCGCGAAATTCGCGGTGCGGTGGAACTGGCTGACAAATACAAACTCAAGCTGATCATTCG
>JAEUQO010000229.1 GCA_016789605.1 Acidobacteriota bacterium | reverse complement strand
CGAACGGCTGACCTATCGCTTCAGCGGACGCGATTTCCGCCTGACGGACGTCGCCGGCGTCGTCGCCAAACAGATCATCGCCTGATGTGAGAAGTGTGAATCCGTCGGCAGCGTGAATTCGCTCGGCTGCAAGCGGCTGTTTGTGCTCATCGTGTGGGTCAGGTTGTTTCCGGCGGCGCACTTTTCCGAGGCCAATCCGCCAAAGGCTTCGTAGCTCATCTCGCTGAGCAGCGTCGTGCTGTTTGTGCTCAGGCCGGAAATTCGCCCTGACAGGCTGTAGGTAGTCGCCACCGAACGGCTCGATGGATAGCCTTCGCCCGAATGCGCGTCGAAGCCCTGATCCGGCGTCTCTGGACGCCCCGGTTCGTGAATATCGAATCGCGGGGCGTCGCGCTACTGGCGAAATTTCTGCTATCTCATCCCGATTTGAAGAACGCGGCCTTACGGGCGGAGTTGGATTTGGGGGGAAGCCTACGCATTAGGTCTTTAGCAGTCATCGAGAATCAATTAAATCTAGCTTCCGTTTTTTTTTGTTGCTTTTTGACATTGAGGCGCGGACAAACCATTAAAAGAGGAATATATGCCATATTTTCGATAGCTTTTTACTCGCTCGATAATCTCATCTTTGTTTTTATCGTTTCTCAGCTTCTCTGTTAAATATCTGACCACATCTCCCAAGCTGTCGCCTTTGCCTTCACAATTGATTGACTTGAAAATTTTCAGCTTTCCATCGTTGAGAACTGCAATATTACTGAACGAAAAAGGCAAGTCAATGTCGGCAAAATGATAGACATGGTTATCCTTAAACTCGATGCGCTCAAGTAACGAGGTTTGCTTATTTGCTGTGTCAGTCAAATCATAGACAAAGAAGCCAGCGGCTCTTGATTCTTCAATGCGATAAAGAGGGTAGTACATTTTTCTGTTTTTTGATGCTGAACTAGTTATCTCGCCAAACTGCCTGAGGATTCTCCCTCTCGAGTACAAACTGTCAGAGTTCTCTGGTATTTCACCATAGCTACAGTAAGAGCTCGTTTCGTCAATCTTCTTGTAAAGACCATATCTCCTATAGTGCTTTAGTCGTGTAATTGTATCTTCCTTACTCGGGCTTGCTTCTAGTTTTTTACTTACATAGGCTATAACATCATCAAGTTTATCTTTGCTTTCCTTGCAGTTTATTGATCTGAATACTTTCAGATTCCCATCTTCAAGTATCCCGATGTGACTTTCTGAGTAAAATAACTCTGCAGGTGAAAAGTGATAAGCGTGATTGTTGATGAAGTTTATACATCTCTGCTCTGGCAAGCCATCCCCCGTCAATTTGTAATTGTTAGATGGATCTGTTAAGTCAAAAACGAAAAAATCCTTTGAGGGAAATTCGCCATAACGTGGGATTGACTTTTCAAGAATACGATTTAGTTCATCTAAAATTATCTGTCTGTTATATTTTGGATCGGAATTCGGTGGGCATGATCGAAAGAGAGTCTTGCTTTTAAAGCCTCTCGCTAGGTGATTGCCTTGCCACTTGATTGGGGCAATGCTAGATAAAACCGATATCACGACAAAGGTGAAAACCAAAGAAACATTACGAATCACTACAAGCATATCAGCCTCACTACACGTTTGGATTTAGCGCGATAAGGAGAGCGATCGCTGCTAGATCGTGTTATTACTGACGCTCAGGTTAGCAGCGGTCTACCCAATGTGAGTTGACGACCGCATACTGAAGACTCTCGTAGAAAAGAACTTTTCAGGAGCAGGCGCCTCCCGCCGCCTCCATTTCAAGGATCATAAATGGGTGAAGTCGAACTACAGTTTCTTTTTCCTGAAATCGTCTATTTCGGTACTCCCTACGTGATCTTTGAAGTAATTGCAGCGTTGACGGTTAGCAATTCTCTGAGTGTCCAGCAGTAGTCGCTCAGGCCAGCGTTTTGCGCTGGCGTTTGGCCCTTCAAGCTGCCGTGTTTTCGGCACAAATTGTAATAACTCTTGAACAGCTGCGACTGCGCCTCAAGCGCCGTCCGGCGTTTGGCAAAGCTCCGTGTCTTGCGATGCAGCGGCGCGACGTGTTGCCGAATCGTCCCATTCAGGCGTTCCAAAAGCGAGGTCGAGATTTGGGTGAGCGGGATCAACTCCGCGACGCCGAAGACTACGCGTCGAACCACCGAAACCAGACGTCGCCCTTCGCGCTGTTTGACAACTTGACCGTAACGCAGATGTGGATCAGGCACGACTTGGGAGTCTTTCGGTCGGCCTCGTCCCTTGCCTTTGATGGAATGAATCAGGACGGCGAAGACTACGGTCAAGGCGAACAGGTAAGGCTCCCAGCCGTCGCTTGACCACAACGGCCAGCAACCAGGGGCCAGTCGCCTGGCCGCGCCTTCGACCAATTTCGTGGCCGATTCCTGGGTGCGCGGGCCGACAACGACTTCAAGTATCAAATGGGATTCACGCGCCATTGCGACGTGCGTCCAATGCTGGCCGATTTCTTCCAAGTCACTTTCCTGCTCATCGGGGTGCTTCTCGCCCGCGAAGCTGTGGAGTTCATCCAGTTCGACATTTTCTGCACTGACGCTGGTGATGACTTTCTGGTCAGCAGACCGGGCTTGGAGGCAAGCGCGTTCAACCCAGCGTTGAACGGTCGTCGGATGAACGCCTTCGACGCGAGCCACCGCCTCTGGGCATAAACCTTCGAGGCCTTGCTGGATGGCGCGCTGAACTTTGTCCTCCGGTGTCTTGAGATCGTAGAAAGCCGTACCATACCGGTCGCAGAAGGTTTTCCGACACTGCCGACAGCGAAAAACAAAGACCGATTGGCCGCTCCGTAGAGTGTAGCGGCTGTGATAGGCTAGGCGCTCGGCAGTCGCTCCGCAGTGCGGACACTGCCCGGTAAGGGGTTTGGATTGGATCATGACAACCCAACCTTGCTCCTTACCGCTCAATCATTTCAAAGATCAGCTAGGGAGTACC
>JAEUQO010000456.1 GCA_016789605.1 Acidobacteriota bacterium | reverse complement strand
CTACAGAGAAAAGTGGTGGACGCGGCAGCGCGTGCTTGATGGTTTGCGCCGCTTCTACCGCGACTTCGGATGTGCGCCGACTTCGACCGCTGCCTATCAGGAACGCCAGCAGTTCACGGGCAAAAGCAATACCGGCGTTGGCAATCCGTATCCGTCGTCTTACGGCGTGCTGAAATATTTCGCCAGCTTTCGTGAAGCGTGGAAGGCAATTGGCATTGAAACGGATCGCGCGTGGGAAGCGTGGTCACCGGAAGAAGATTGGTTTCTCACCGAAGGCGCGGGCATCCTGTCACGCAAGGAATTGGCCGAAACGCTCAACCGTACACCCAACGCCGTGCATCGGCGGCTCTACGATCTCGGCATTCACACCTATAAAGCGCGCGGCTGGACGCTTCACCGCGTGATGCGCGTCACGCAAGTTCCCGACCACATCCTCAGAAAGTACGCGGATCGTGGCGATCTGCCTTACCTGCGCGGCTCGAAGTGCATCTACGTTGATCCCGCCGACCTGCTCATCATTGAGGAGATTGACTGGGAACATCCGCCTGAAGAACTCGCCGAAGCCGTGCGGCATTCATTGATGACGCGGCTGGTGAAGATTCTAAGCAAACCGGACTGGCGCGCACGGCGCTCGTATCAGCCACATCCGAATAGGGCGACCAAACGACGATGGAGCAGGCGCGTCAGTCCTTCAATGCCCAAACCTGTTGAGATCATCGCTGGGGACTGGGTACGGGTTAGACAGAAAGTCCCGTCACGGCCTGGCGTCAAAGGATTGGTTGGCTGCGTCCACGTCGTCTACTGGTCAGGTAACCGGCAGCAAGCGGGCACGGCACGCACGGCTGCCGAGGCATGCTGGGTGGCGCGCGTCGAATTCAAAAAAGACGCTGCCGGGAAGCGGCTCAACCGCACACTGCCACTCGCGGCGCTTGAAAAGGTCAACGCGCCGAACGAACTTTCATCCGAGGTATGAAAACAGCATCAACCACGGAATCAAAACCGGGCAATTGACGCTCAGTTCCCAAGCGAGCGATGCGGGCGAGGCTGGTGAAATACTTGAAGTAAGCTGTAACGGTGAAAGGATCAACGTGTTCTGTAGCACTTCTCACTTGCAGAACTTGGTTAGGCTGTTCTCGCAAGGCGAAACCCAATGGAACTGCTGCGGGCGCGCTGTACATTAAAAGTGCGACTCGCTGACCGGCAGATAACAGCATAGTCGCTCCAACTTCCACCTCTTAACACTCGGTTTGAACTCCCACCCACTGGCCCCTTAGGGTCTTTTACAGGTTCACTTGGATATTCACCATACAAATCCTCACACCATTCCCAGACGTTGCCGTGCATATCAAACAAACCATATCCATTGGCATATCCCAGGCTCCCGACAATACCAGGATTTCTCAAGTATTCCCCTTTGGCTGCCTGTCCATAGGGGTAATTGCCATCGTAATAAGCAATGGCAGGCGTTATTGTCTCACCAAAAGCAAAGGGCGTCTTCGTTCCTCCTCGCGCTGCATACTCCCATTCAGCTTCGGACGGCAATCGATATTCCTCATTTCGCCCAGCTAGTCTCGCTAGGCCGTTCAATTTTACGCAAAATTCTTTTGCCTCATTCCACGACAACAATACTACCGGTAACTGATCACCAACAAACTTTCCAAGAAATACATTTTTTGCTGGCTCAGTACCCATTACAGCTTTCCACTGTGCCTGTGTTATTTCATAGCGACCAATATAAAATGCACTCAATGTTACTTCATGCTCTTTCTCATCAGCTCTGCGCCCTGACTCGTTACTGGGTGATCCCATTGTGAATCTACCCGCAGGAATCCTGACCATTTCGAGTTTTACACCATTGCCTAAGTCCTCGGTCAGCGATTCTGCCTGTAAAGCACGGCGACTGACCTCTTTGCCTTTGCTATCAAGCGAAATCGTTTCAAAGGTAATGCTTCGAAGCGCAGGTGGCTTAGATGAAAGCGACGCCGTTGTCAGAATCGGTGGTGGCGTGGGCGAGGGAGTTGGTGTCGGCGTCGGCGTCGAACGGGTTGCCGCACGCGACGGTGATGGCGGCATCGGCGTTGGTTTCCGTTCACTTGGTCTACCAACTTGCCCGCCGACGTGACGCGAGATGCTCAGAAATGACAACCAAACCAGGATGACTGCAAACAACAAACCAAGGATGTTGCGAAGAGTCAAAATCATAAATGATCTCTACAAATTCATAGCAGGAAAGCAACTCATACCTGCTTTCATGGCATAACAACGACTATCCGAAAACCAATGAAACTGTGTTTCTCATCAAGAGGCGAAAGTGAGCGAGAGCGGCTACGGCAGTCATAATGATAGCTATTCCATCCACCCCCGCGTGTCACCCGCTTAGCATTACCTTTATCTTCATACGCTTTTCCATCGGCAGGCACCCCGACATAATTTTCCGAATACGCATCCTGGCACCACTCCCCCACGTTTCCGTGCATATCAAATAATCCCCAAGCATTTGCCACGCCAAGGCTACAAACAGGGACTGGCTGCCTCCGATACTCAAGCCCAAGCGGGGTACCACCAAAATAAATTGTGTGATAGTTTGCGATTTGTGTAGAAATTGATCCGAAAGCAAATGCGGTTGTTGTTCCAGCGGAACAGGCATATTCCCACTCCGCTTCACTAGGCAACCGGTATGGTTTTCCAGTCTTTTTCTTTAACCTTTCGCAAAACTCAACCACGTCTAGCCAAGAAACTGATTCCACTGGAAAAAGAGCATTTGATCCAAAAATGGAAGGCGTTGGATTCAGATCGCGGCTAACTTTTAACTCCTTAGCCTCTGCGATCATTCGCCATTGCATCTGAGTGATTTCATTTTTGCTCATGTAAAAGTTATAGCTGATATTTACCTCATGCTGATTACCCTTTCCGTCTTGGGCTTGCTCGTCAGACCAGCCCATCATAAAACGACCGGCAGGAATTTTAACCAAGTCTATCGTTAGACCATTGCCTAAATCTTCCATGAAATACTCTGCCGTTTTGACTTGAGACGATACCAATTTACTGGATGCTGCAAGGTCTTTGTCTCCAGCGCAGCTTTCGAGAGTGGCAGTTAAAAACTTAGGCCACTTAACCGATAGAGTTGGCACAGGAGTATAACTGCATTTAGTGCCGCTCAACTTCGATGTTGGCTTACCCGGTGGAGAAGTCGCAGGTGAAGGTTTCGGCGCGGGAGTAGGTTTCCGTTCGTTTGGCCTGCCGATTTGTGCCTTGACAAGGCGGCTGATACTAGACGACGTTAGACAAACTACACCTCCAATTAGTAACATTATGATAACAGCGCGTGACGTGAAGGCCATAAATATCAATCACGAGTCAAATAAGGCTATTTTGCCTTTGCTGTAAGAGCGACACGGAAACCTATGAAAGGTAGATGAACTCCGCCCAACCATCCGCGCCGCGCCGTTGAGCGGCAGGCGCTCAATTCTTCTACCCATGATCCTCCACGAATGACCCGTTCTTCGTATGCATCACCTCTGCTCCAGGCTGTGCCGTCGTCTGGCGCGCCGCTGTAATTGGCATGCCAAACATCTTGACACCATTCTCCAACGTTCCCATGCATATCGAACAATCCAAATACGTTTGCCACGCCTAAACTGCCTACTTGAGCCGATTTACTCTTATCGAAAATCTCTCCCCCTTTGTAGCGGGTGTTGTAGACAGCGAAGCTAGGTGTAATCGTAGTGCCGAAAGCAAATGGTGTTGTAGTTCCAGCGCGCGCTGCATACTCCCATTCTGCTTCTGTGGGTAGGCGGTAGGCTTTTCCCGATTTATTTTGCAATCTTCTGCAAAACGCCACAGCTTCATGCCAAGTAATCCAAACCACTGGTTGGAGGTTGCTTTCCATAACCTTGCCTCTCACCCGGTCTAAGCCATCTGGTATATCTCCCATTAAAGCCACCCACTGCTGGATAGTGACTTCATATTTACCAAGATAAAACTCTGGCACGTTTACTTTATGCTGTGGCCCCTCGTGCGTTTTACCTTCTCCTCCACTGTCTGGTGACCCCATCATGAATTCTCCGGAGGGAATTTTGACTAAGTCGAGTTTTACGCCATCGCCCAAATCCTCAGTAATATAATCAGCGGTCTTTACCTGCGACGAGACTAATTTGCCATGCTCATCGAGAGTAACAGTGACGAACTGAGGCCAGCTAGCACGCGGAATGGATGGCCCTGTCGGGCGATTGCCGCTTGATGATGAAGTCGCCTTGTCTGACTTATCAACCGTTGGGGTCGGAGTAGGTGTTGGCTTGCGTGCTCCAGGCCTTCCCACTTGCGCGTCGCTGGGAGGAACAATCTCCGGCAGCATCAGGAAAATCAAGGTGCCGATAAGCAATAAACCGCTGTAAGCACGTACTGTGAAAGTCATAAGCTATCTCTCCTATTCAGTAATGTTTGCCGTCCGATCTGCGGGAAGTCCGTGACACAGTGTTTGGAGAATCGTCCATCAGAAGCGTAGCCTCGTAAAACCATAACGTCATTAACTCAACTGCCAGATGACTTGTGGTGCGCAACAATTTCGACTGCCACCGAGGTCTTCCCCGTCATCTCTGCATTAATGACACCGCCGTTAGCCGTCGCCGAGACTTTCGCCTGCGATTGGCGCAACAATTCACTCAACATTTCCACTTCACGCTTTGTCAGTTGTTTCCCATCGGGCGCAGAAAGAAATGCATATTGTTTGAGCGGCTCTAGCGAGAAAATCAACGTAAATTTGGCCTCCTGCTCGCTCAACCACAAATAGCTTGCGGGAAAGATGAAATCCTTTCCGGCACGCAAACGGTTCGTCCGCACTCCCATTTCTTCCGTCGGGCGTGCAGTGAGAAATGTTGCCCAGTTGCCACTAGTGTCTTTCGCTACAAGATACAGATAACCATCAGTCATTGCCTTAAAGCGAAAGCGGAAATCTTCTTTGCTCCCACTTGGCTTAAACTCCTGTTCGTACTGCAAGACCTCAGCCAACTGGGCCGACGGCGAAACAGGGGGCGACGACGACGTCAACAGACTTGGCGATGTGGTGGGGGGCGTTGCGCTCGTGACAGTGGCCGGTTGCTGATGCGGCCATTGCCAGTAAAGCAGCAGCGCCAATAGCGCCAACGACACAAGCCCGACAATAAGTTTGCGCGACAACTTCGGCGAAGCGGCTGGCAAGACCGGAGCGTGGCGCGCACGAGTATCTTCTTCTTTCGCCGGATTTTCTTTCTCGCGCCGTTGCTGTTCAAGTTCGCATTGCCGGGCGGCTTCGGCCTGACGTTGCTGCTCGGCTCGTTTCCGTTCAGCCTCTTCGCGTTTTCGTTTCTCTTCCAATGCGCGTTGCTGCTGTTGGTGACGTTCTTCTTCTAACTTGCGCTGTGCGGCCAATGCTCGCTCCTGTACCTGGCGCTCTTCTTCCAGCCGGAGTCGTTCAGCTTGTTGGCGGCGGGCTTCAGCTTCAACAGCCTGTTTGGCGATGTCTTGGTTAGCTTGCTGCAACACGGCACGCATCTCGGCAGCGGTTTGGAAGCGGCGCTCGCGGTCGAGCATCATCGCTTTGGCGATGGCGGCGGAAACAGCGAAAGGGATTTGCGAATTGATTTGATGAATCGGCTGCAACGGGTCGGGCATTGAATGGCTCAGTACCTGTTCGCGGAATTTGGCATCGGTCGGTGGCTGTCCTGTCAGCAGGTGATAGAGCGTCGCGCCGAGCGAATACAAATCACTGCGCGCGTCTGTGCCTGTCCCTTTGATCTGCTCCGGCGGCGCGTAATCCTGCGTGTAAGCGTGCAAGCTGCCGCCGGGGTGCGTCGGCGTCGTGGCGTTTTTGGCTAAGCCGAAATCGAGCAGATAAAGTTCGCCGCGTGGCGTCAGCTTCAGATTCTCCGGCTTGATGTCGCGGTGGATAATCGGTGGATGCTGCGTGTGGATGTAATCGAGCGCATCCAGCAAACGATCCGCCCATGCAATCACCTGTGGCCAATCGAAAGGCTGCCCCTGAGCTTTGAGCATGCGGAGCAGATCGTTGCCGGGAATGAACTCCATCACCAAAAACTGGCCATCGCCTTCAGTGAAATGATCGCTGACTTTCGGCAGCGCGGGATGGCGCAACCGAGCCAATACTGCCGCCTCACGTTGGAACTGCTCGCGCAGCCAGTCTTCGGCAAATAGAGTTTCCTTGACTGCGACCGGCGCTCGCCCCAGATGGACTGCTTCGGCTTCATAAACCGCGCCCATCCCGCCCTGCGCGAGCCGTCGTTTGATCAAATAGCGTTGTTGCAGCAGCGTGTTCGGAGCCAACATAGCGGCGACTGTCTGTTTGAGGGTTTGAACCGAAAAGGAGACCACTTTTTAACCCAATTCATTGCGCGCAGCAAGGTTTTTCAATGCGGAAGCGGCTGTTTCGCACGGTTTGAAGCGCGCTGGTGCAACCTTACATCAGGATGTCCAGGGAAAGCTCTTTGACCGAGCAATGCGGTTCTCTTTGCAGTGAATCAAAGCGGTCGGCAATGCAAACAGGAGCCCAACAAGGAGAACCTATGGCAGCAGCAAGAGAAGAATTCGGATTCGCGCGAACGGTGTGTGATTGCTTGGAATGCTCGATCAATTGTCACTTCATTCCGGGGTATCTGATTCCGGCTGATCTTGAGCGAATTGCCGGGCATCTCGGCTGCGAAAACTTGGTCGAGTTTGCTGCGGAAAATCTGTTGGCCAGCCCCGGCGCAACTGTCTTTGATCGCGGGCGTGTGCGGCAGATTCCGACGCTCGTGCCGGCGCGCAGAAGTGATGGCGCGTGCAAATTTCTCGATGCGGACAACCGCTGCACGATTCACGAGGTGTCGCCGTTTGGCTGTGCGTTTTTTGACGCGCATCAAAGCAAAGTGGAATCGGATTACCGGAGCGGTTCCGGTCTGGTTCAGGTAGACCGCGCATGGCGTGAAGAGCATCCCTATTCCCGGCTTTGGCTGCTCCTCGAAGCGCTCGGCAAGGTTGGGCCGTCGCCAGTTGCCGCCCGCGCCCGATTACAGCAGGCACTCGCAGCAATGAAGGAGATAAGCACCGATGAGTGATGAAACCAGAGATAAGCCCGTCAACAGTGAGCAGCCCAGTCAGAACGAGCCATACGAATGGGAGAAGTGTACGGTGCGGCTCTCGATCACCTTCTTTCCCGATGACGGCAATGAAGGCGGCAGACAGGTCGTGCTGGGCTGCAACACGCACAACGATCCGCCGCTGATTGAACCAGTACGCGAAGCAGAGCTGGGAACGCTGCCGCCAATCGTTGTCAATTTACTCGAAGGCTTGAAGCAGCGACTTCCACAACAGGCCGGGATTGCCGAGGCAAAAAAGCAGGCAGAGATTGCGGCAGCGGAAAAGGCCAGACTTCAGCGGCAAAAGACGGAAGAAAAGATCAAAGCCGCGCAACGGAAGTATGAGGCGAAAAATAACGGCAAGCCGCAAGCGACCCGGCCAGCGGCGGAAGAAACTGTCCGAACCGACACTGTGACTGAAGGCGATGATTCATTGCCGGTTGAAATCAGCATCGTGACCCAGCCGGTCAACGGCGAACAACAATCACTCTTCGGGTGAAGGAGCGAACTATGGCACTCATCAAGATCAGCACGGATGGCGTTGAGTTTGAGGTCAAAGATGACATTGCGCGCGACGATCAGCGATTGCGGGAGGCGTTGACGCCGTTTTATCCCGAAATGGCGAACGCCGAAATCACGCGATCAGAGCAGGATGGCAGGCTCATCGTGACGATGGCGAAGCGCGCGGGAACGAAGGGATTCAGTAGGGCTGATGTTCTCACCGCGCTGCGAAGCGCGCCGGAAACGGTCAATCCCGCGGTGTTGATGCAGGACAGGCTGCGGCAGATGGAAGAACGAGGGGAACTCGACGTGCGGAAGCTGATGCGGCTGCAACCGGAGATTCGCCGGGCGATGAACGATGGGCAGAGACAGCTTGAAGAGGTGAAGGCGTCGTTCAAGCTGCTCGGAGATGCAAAGCCCGTCGCCGCGAGATCAATTCCGGTGGGGTTTTGATACAGTATGAATCCTCCCTTTGCTATTGAATATCTGACCTGCCGATTCATCAGCCCGCAGCAGGCCGTCAACCGACTCGGCGATCTGGACGAAGCGGCGGCAGTGCTCAAAATCTATCATCGCTTCTTTCCGCAAGAATTCGTTGCAGGCCGCCGCAGGGTGATTTCAAGAGCCGGTGATTTACAGGCGGCGCTGGTGGAATGCCTTGGACTGGTGAGCAAACATCTGTTCGAGATTCCGGATTACTGTTTTGACGGATGGCAGAATGAAGATTTGCCGCTCAGCTACATCCCGATTGAGCCGATCTTCGGCGAGTGGTGGAACGACGACATCGAAGAGTTGATGCCGCTCTGGCAAGTGCTGCTCATTCTGATCGGAGCGTGGGAGCCGGGCGATACGGAAAACAAACTTTTCAGGACAGCCGCCAACGCGCAGCAGCAATGGCAGGACAAAGTGATTGATTGTGACCGGCTGGCTCGCCTCTGCCGCCGCGTCAGCGAGCCATTGTGCTGGCTCAATCTGGCGCTGCTCACGCTTGACCATAATACCGGCAATCCCTGGCTCGACGCTTCTTACGAATGTCCGATCACGGGCGTTGAGTGGACGACGCGCAACGTGCGGTGCTTGAGAAAAAATTGGCTGGAAGCACAGCAGGCGTGCCAACAGATCGCGCAACTCGATGCATGGCTCGGCAGGGATGTGGCTCATCTTCAGCAATTTCTCGATTTGTGGATGCAGGCGTTGACGCTACGACAAAGAAATAAAGGTTACTGATTCAGGCTTTACCAGTCTGTTTTCCCTGAACACTTCGGCACGAAATATGTTTCATCTTAGGACCAGTGTTTCGCACCTGGTCATTCAATTCAATGGCTGGAGTTGAAAACAAATAATGCATGGGCCAGTGCAGCCGTCCTGATTATTGACAGAAAAATCAGGGAACTTCCGGCAAAGGTCTTGCGTTACGATTCTCACATTTGATAATAAATGACTGAATCAGTCAGTTATTTTAGTGAGATTATGGCGCGAACTCATTCAACCGATTTGCTGGAAAGATTGTTACAGGCATCCATGCGCGTCTTTGCGCAAAAAGGTCTCAGTCGCGCCCGCATGTCAGATGTGGCGGCAGAGATGGGTGTCGCGCAGGGTTCTCTCTACAACTACGTCGAGAGCAAGGAGGCGCTTTTTTACCTGCTGGTGGATCAGGGGGGACGCCAGGAGCCTGCGACTTTACCCGCCAGGTTGCCGCTTCGCACGCCGACGCGCAAGCAATTGCTCAAGCGCATTGAGGAACAGATTGAAAACACCTTCGTCCTTGCAAAACTGGACACCGCCCTTAAACGGCGGCAGGTTGCAGATGTCGGCGCCGAACTGGAAGAGATTGTGCGGGAACTTTATCAGCGGATTTACGATACGCGCGAACCGGCTACTGTGCTGGAGCGATCTGCCATTGACCAGCCAGATTTGTTCATTCTCTTTTTTGTCCGCACACGGCGTCAACTGCTGGAACGGCTGACCCGATACATCAAGCAGCGCAGCGGCAGCGGTCATTTTCAGCCCGTTCGTGACCCGGCGGTGGCTGCGCGCTACCTGCTGGAAACAGTCACATTTTTTGCGCGTCACCGATACAGTGATCCCGATTTGCAACCGGGCGATGACGAAACGGTGCGCGAGACGGTGGTGCAATTGATTGTCAGGAGCTTTATCCAAGTGAAATTACCAACCCGCCCGCGCGGAGGCAGGACTCGTCCTTGAAATGGGGTGTCACTGCGTCACACAAAATTCCAAGTAAAGGAAAGCCTGCAAATGAAATTACGATACTTTTATCCGCTGATTGGTTTCGTCGTGCAAACGATGGTGGCCGCATACTGTTTTGTCATTCCTAAAAGCTGTATTGCCGGGGTCAATGCTCTGACCATTGGGTTTGCCGTAACAGTTGCCGGCGCTTGTCTGACTTATTATTTGGGGATTCGCGCGGTGCTGCGCCCGCCTCACACCTGAACCAGAGCGCCAGGCGCTGGACGCGCTACCAAACAATCACACGAAACAATAAAGGAGGCCTGAACGATGCGCCGACCAGAATTCATTGCCAGACAATCCGCCTGTCCTTCCGGCTTTTTCGGACATGTGCTGGCGCGCGTGATGGCTGTCGAAACAGCGCCGGAGAATGACATCACGCTGGATTTGCTGGAACTCGTACCAAAGGATGCAGTGCTGGAAATCGGCTTTGGTCACGGCCACACGATTGCTCGCGCGGCAGAACGAGCCAATCAGGGCCTGGTGGCGGGAGTGGACGTGTCGGCGGTGATGCTGCGGATGGCGGCGCGCTATAACCGCCGTTTGCTGCGCGGTGGCCAGGCAGATTTGAGGCTGGCGGACGCCGCCTCTTTGCCTTACCACGATGCGCATTTCGACAAGGTCTACTCAGTTCACACCATTTATTTCTGGCCTGATCCGTTGCGGTCGTTGCGGGAGATTCGCCGTGTGCTGCGAGTCGGCGGGCGCTTCGTGCTGGGATTTCGCTATGACGAAGAAGCGCTTCAGAACTTTCCTGCTCCGATCTATGCATTGCGGCGACCTGATGAGGTCAGACGCCTGCTGTGGGAGAGCGGCTTTGAATGTCTGCGGATTGAAGAACGACAGACAGGAGCGCGAACGTTGTACTGGGCGATTGCCGTTCGTCCACAAGAGATCTGTCAGGACTGAACTGAAAACCGGCGCGGAACTGTGCCCGCTGCCGCAGAAACCCCGCCGACCGTGAAACTACGGCCTCTTCGCGTCGCCGAGTCAATGCGGCTTGATGCTCTGTCAGCGTTTTTTCGCGCCGCCGATTGCATACCAGGCTCCGGCCCACGGCCAGAGTCTTGCGCCTGCCCATTCAGTTAATGAACGCCACCGCAGCGCATCTCGAACATTGAGAGGCGGCCAGAAAATTGCGCGGCCCAGTCGCCGCGCCTGACAGCCGCCTTCGGTGAGCAGGGCGAACAGGTCATCAGGTTTGTGCCACGATGCACTGATGAATGATCCCAAGCCGAAGGCTGCTTTGATCCGCCGCCACCATTGCCAGGGGGAATATGGATTCCATCATTGCCTACCGAATATAGACAGACTCGTCGTTCTGAAGAAAAATTCATCCGACGTTCATCTGGCTTTAATGTTCACCCGCTAACCTGCCGGAGGTCACATTCACCATGCGTATATTGCTGATCGAGGACGAAGAGAAAGTTTCCCGCTTGATCGTCAGAGGATTGACGGCGGAACGCTTTGCCGTGGATGTCGCTGCCAATGGCAGCAACGGGCTGGAACTGGCGCAGACTTATACATACGACCTCATCATTCTTGATTTGATGCTGCCGGGTCTGAGCGGCACGGAGGTGTTGCGGCACGTGCGGTTAGGCGACGCGCACGTTCCCGTGCTGGTACTGACGGCGCGCGATGCGCTCAGCGACAAGGTGACGCATTTTGAACTGGGTGCGGATGATTACCTGACGAAGCCGTTCGCCTTTGCCGAATTGCTGGTGCGCGTCAAAGCCTTATTGCGGCGCGGTGCTGCCCAAATGAGCGGGCGCGCGCATGTGCTGCGCGTTGCCGATCTCGAACTGGATCGCTTGTCGCAACAGGTGAAGCGAGCCGGACGGAAAATCGAATTGACGAGCAAGGAATACGCGCTGCTGGAATACCTGATGAGCAATGCGGGCCGCGTCCTTTCACGCACCATGATTATTGAACACGTTTGGGATCAGAGCTTCGATGGCGCGACGAACATCGTAGATGTGTACGTGCGCCACTTGCGCGCCAAAGTGGACGAAGCGCACGAACGCAAACTGCTGCGCACGGTACGCGGCGTCGGTTATGCCATCAGCGACGAGGAGGAAACATGAACGTGCGTTCGCTGCGCTTCCGGCTGACGGCGTGGTACGCCGGGTTGCTCGCGCTGGTGTTGCTGCTTTTCGGCGGCGCGACGTGGTTCGGACTGGCGC
>JAEUQO010000140.1 GCA_016789605.1 Acidobacteriota bacterium | reverse complement strand
TCGCCGTTTTACTGGGCAGCGTTTACACTGCAAGGAGAGTGGAAATAAAGGTACGTTGGCAAGGTAGCAAATCACACAGTTATGACGGGTTGGACGCTCACGGAAACAGCATTTGAAAAGCTTTTGGCCGCTCTGGGACCTGATCAGGCGCAGGCCGCCGAAGCGTACGAGGCGCTGCGCCGCAAACTGACGCGCTTTTTTGAATGGCGTGGCGCACCATTTCCGGAAGAGCGCGTGGATGAAACCATTAATCGAGTAGCCAAAAAGCTCGACGAAGGCGTAGCGGTGCTCAACCTCGCCGGATACTGCAACGAAGTCGCACGTTTTGTGCTGCTGGAATCCTTCAAAGGACCTGACCGTAAGCTGACGCCCTTGGAAGACATTGATCCGCCTTCCTATACCCCCAACGAACAGGTGGATGAAGACCCGCGCCTGGGTTGTTTAGACAATTGCCTGAATCACCTGCCGACAGAGAATCGCAACCTGATCCTGGAATTTTACCGGGATGAGCGACGCGCCAAGATTGATCGCCGTCAGACCCTGGCTGACCGTCTGGGTATTTCGCGCGACACACTCGGCAAACGGGCGCAACGCGTGCGGGACAAGCTGGAACAATGCGTAAAATCCTGCGTCCGGAAAAAATAAGGTCATGTTTTTGGCCGACCGGTCACCTGAGAATGTAGACCGCCGACTTTCTTTCCGGCGAGAGGTTTATGAAACAGACTGCGGAACAACTAGAGAAAATACGCCAGTACCTGCTGGGCGCCTTGCCTGAGCCGGAACAGACCGCGCTCGAAAACGAATATCTGAATGACGACGAGCGTTTCGAGCAAATGCTTGCCGTCGAAACCGAACTGGTAGACGGTTATGTGCGCGGCACGTTGACCGGGCGCGACCTTCAACAGTTCGAAGCGCATTATCTGGCGCATCCCGACCGGCGCGCGCGAACCCGCTTTGCCCAGGCGCTGCACAACAAACTGAACCAACAGGCGGCGGCTTTGGCAGAAAGGCCCGCACAGCAGATTTCGTGGTGGCAAAAATTGCAGGACCTGGTTCAGCTCGGAAACCTGCAATTGGGCCTGGCATCAGCAGCCGCGCTGTTGTTGTTATCTATCGGCATAGGGGCGTTCTTCTTGCTGCGACGAGACGAGACAGACACGCAATATACGGCAGTGACTGAAACGCCTTCGCCCCTACCTTCCGTCGTTGTGCAACCATCTGTTCAACCGACTCCTGCTTCCCCCTCACCATCCGTTCCCGAAAAACCGCGCACAGTGTTCGCCTCGCTGGTGCTCGTTGCAGGCGGGTTGCGAAGCGAGACCCAAACGACCACGCCGCGCTTGAGCCTTGCGCCCGAGGTTGATTACGCCCGCTTGCAGGTCAAAATCAGACGGCAGGGGTATCCAAGTTATAGAGCGTCTTTGAGCTTCGGCGCCGGAGCCGAGGTGTGGCAGAAACAAGGACTGAAATCCAACGTCCGCGACGCTGAAGAAGTCATCACGCTTACCATTCCCGCCAGCCAGCTTGCCGCTGGTGACTACATCCTGACGTTGCGAGGCGTTACCAAAGCAGGCGAAGTAGAAGATGTCAGCAAGTCTTCGTTTCAGATCGAACGAAAGTGAACTTGCCGGGCAACGATTCTCTCACCCAGTCCAAGACCGCCCTTACCTGTTCCCACAACCATCCCTGAAAAAAACAAGTCACGTTTTCCTGCTTCTTTCACTCAGAAGCGTCAAGCGTTCTCAGCGACAAGCGCACGGGAAAGGAATTCGCCAGCCTCTTCCCAGTGCGCTTTTTTACTCTTGCCACCAGCAGGCCCTCAATGAGGCCACTCCGAAGCAAAAAACTGCCCGCTGCCAGTCGTCTAAAAATTTTAGGTCATGCTTTTTCCGCCATCGCCACACCACTACGAAGCAGGCAGTAGGCAAACAGAAAAAGGCGTCTGCCGCTTCTGCGCTGTAAGCATCACCAAGCTCACCCACACAACATGCGTTGCCGGCAAACGCGCTCAGTAACGTCGGTTTGCCGATTCGATCCAGGGCGGTGGCGATGTTCAACCGTTTGATCTTTAGGAGGAAGCGATGAAACCGAACAGACTTTTCGTAATCTTGTTGACCGTGTGCGTAATGTGCGGAGCCGCCTGGCAGCTTTTCCCTGTCTCAGGGCGTGCGCAGAAAAACCAGGAAGAAGCAAAGCGCTTAGGCCGGATCACCAATAGCTATGAAGAGGCTGGGCAGAGCGATTCGGGAATCGGCCAAGCGCAACCGCAGCCGCGTCCATCGTGGGTCGAGGAAGCCCTGGAACGCAGCTATCCCTCTCTTCACGAGCGACATCCTAACGGCAAGAACGCGGGCGCGCCGGATGGGCGGGCAGAGTTCAAGTTGCTGGCTGCTGCGCAAGACGAACTGGGATTCACCCATCTGCGATTTGCCCAGATGTATCGCGGCGTGCCGGTGTTTGGCGCGCAACTGGTCGCGCACACCGATACAAAAGAAGTGCGCTATCTGAGCGGGCACCCGGTTGACGATTTAGAGATTGAGACAACGCCTGTCGTCACGTCGGCGCAAGCAAGCGAAATTGCCAAAGCGGCGTTCCATAGCGAAGCACAAGTTGCCAACGAACCGCAGGCAGAATTGATGATCTTGCCAAATCGGCTGTTCGATCCTGGCGACAAAATTGGCGCGACGCTGGTTTATCAGGTTGATCTGCACATCGCGAATGACACTGCCGTGGCGAAACAACACCGGTACTTCATTGACGCGCTCAGCGGCAGACCGGTTCGTCATTATTCCTTTGCCGGGCCTGCTCTCAGACAACCATTCAATGACCGCCTGACCGAACTGGAACCGGTCAACGAATCAGGCGCGCTCAAAGCGTCGTTTCGTGACATCTTTGGCGCGGGCAATCAGGTTCAGGATGCGGCGAGTGATGCGGGAATCCAGCGCCTGGCGAACCCCGCGATTGATCATTACGGCAAATTGATTGGCGGAACCGATTGCGCCCCCATCAGCGGTGTCGCAGGCAATGACAACTGCTGGGTCAGTCAAAATAGCGGCATTCAGAACAAAGCGTTTTTCTTGCTGGCCGAAGGCGGCACGCACCCCGTCAGCGATATCACCGTCAATGGCATCGGGCGCGACAAAGCGGAAATGATTTTTTACCGCGCGCTGATTTCGCTTTCGCCCACCGCGCAATTTGCCGACGCCCGTGAAGAATCCGTGCAAGCCGCAGCAGACCTGTTCGGCAAAGGCAGCCAGGAGGAAACGGCGACAGCAGCGGCCTGGGCCGCAGTCGGCAAAAGCAGCACCGCTTGTACGGTGACAATTCTTCCGGCCGTCACCATTCCGCAAGAAGGCGGTCAGGCAACGATTCCGGTCACGGTCAGTTCGCAAAGCTGCGCCTGGCAAATATCCAACTCGAATTCCTGGATCACAATCGTGTCAGGCGCAAGCGGGGTGGGCAATGGAAGCGTAACCATCTCTGTCGGTCCCAACCCTACCAATAGCTTGAGACAAGGTGAACTGGGAGCTTTGGGCACACTTTT
>JAEUQO010000075.1 GCA_016789605.1 Acidobacteriota bacterium | reverse complement strand
TCGACCACCAACTGCTCGTGCGCGGGCACGTAGGCTTGCGGCAAAGTCATATAATTCTCGTTGAAAATGTCGGAGTGACGAAAAACGCGCAAAGTATCGTACGACGCGCCACGAAAGAAAAGCCCTAATGGTATTGATTGCCATCACAAGAAATTGGACGCTTGCCCATTCAACACCGAACCAACCGTCACAGTTCAAAACTGAGAGATTTTCTACTTGCCGTGAATGTGGTGTAGGGGAATAATCGCCGTGTTGCGTTCCGCCACGCCAACAATCCAATCCACCAGTCTCTAAACAGCTATCCGCTCGCACGGCCCCAAAGCCGAGGAGGATTTATGAAACACACACACCGCACGGTTGGTCTTTCGATCATCGCCGCCCTCGGAGCATTGGCGACACTGACCTCCATACTCTATCTGCCATTTCAGATTAGTAATGCAAACCCCACTCACAATATCGTGGTCAACTCCACCTCGAAAAATGGATTTGACGGGCAACCGCTGGAAAAGATGCTGAACCCGGACGGCAGTTTGAATCTCTCGACCGGTTTCAGCGGTAGCCTGGATGTGAAGGGGTGGCAGATGGAGCACGCGCCAGATGACGCGCCACGATTTGTAAAAGCCTCGCCATTAGCGCCAGGTGATGAGAATTGGGATCCACAATTCACCAACTCAATTGGGGTGAGTGGATTTGTCAGCGCCATAACAGTTAGTGGAACCGATATTTATGTGGGTGGGTACTTTGTTAGTATTGCCGGTGTCCGAGTTAATAACATTGCCAAATGGAATGGGAGCAGTTGGTCGGCACTTGGTACTGGGGTCAACAACACAGTTCGCGCCATCGAAGTAAGTGGTAATGATGTTTATGTTGGCGGAATCTTCTCGAACGCCGGGGGCATGCCAGTAAACTCCATTGCAAAATGGAATGGGAGCAGTTGGTCGGCGCTCGGCAGTGGAGTCAGTGGTTTGGTCTGGGATATTAAAGTTAGCGGAAATGATGTTTATGTAGGAGGAAGTTTCACTAACGCTGGGGGCGTATCTGCTAACAACATTGCTAAATGGAATGGGAGCAACTGGGCGGCGCTCGGTAGCGGGGTAAATAGTTTCGTCAGAGCTGTTGCTGTGAGCGGGAGCAATGTTTATGCGGGCGGATATTTCACTACTGCCGGAGGCTCGCCAGCGGCCGGAGTTGCCCAATGGAATGGGAGCAGTTGGTCGGCGCTTGGCAGCGGGATCGGCGGAACAGTAGAGGCCATTGCCACGAGTGTAAATGGAACCGATGTCTACGTAGGCGGGCAATTCACGACCGCTGGAGGTCTGCCTGCGAACAGGATTGCTAAGTGGAACGGGAGTAATTGGTCAGCGCTTGGAGGTGGGGTCATTGGCTGGGTTGGTGACATCGCGTTGAATGGAAATGATGTTTATGTGGGCGGTGCCTTCACGCAGAGTCAAGGTACACCTATGAATAGGATTGCCAGGTGGAACGGAAGCAGTTGGTCAGCGCTTGGTAGCGGGATTGATAACACAGTCGATACAATAGCAGTGCATGGGAGCATGGTTTATGCTGGCGGAGCCTTTGCTAAAGCTGGCGGAATAACTGCAAACAATATTGCAAAATGGGATGGCAACAATTGGTCGGCGTTTGGCACTGGGAGTAGCAATAGCTTTACAGGCCCCCTCTACACGCTCAAAGTTGACGGAAATGATGTATATGTGGGTGGACTATTTGCCGCCGCCGGAGGCATCTCTGCAAATAACATTGCAAAATGGGACGGAAATAGTTGGTTATCGCTGGGCGGCGGGGTTGCAGGCTCCGTTACCGCCATCGCTGTGAGTGGAAGTGATGTTTATGTTGGTTTCAACTGCTGCAGTATCAGTAATGGATTCTCCTCTTCCAACATTGCCAAGTGGAATGGGAGTAGTTGGTCAGCACTAGGCAGTGGGGTCAACGGTTTAGTTTCTGCTATCGCAGTGAGTGGGGTTGATGTGTATGTAGGTGGAAGCCTCACTACTGCCGGTGGCAATCCAGTCAACAATATCGCCAAGTGGAATGGGAGTGGTTGGTCAGCGCTCGGCAGCGGCGTAAATGGCAGTGTATCCGCCATCGCGGTGAGCGGAAGTGATATTTATGTGGGCGGCAACTTCAGCATTGCCGGGGCCGTGTCGGCCAGTAACATTGCGAAGTGGGACGGGAGTAGTTGGGCGGCACTCGGCAGTGGTGTAAATGGTAGTGTCGCTGCCATTTACTCCACTGGCAGCGATGTGTACGTGGGCGGAGGTTTCACCGCTGCCGGAGGCTCAACTGCTAATAGGATTGCTAAGTGGAATGGGAGTAGTTGGGCAGCGCTCGGCAGCGGAGCCAATTGCAATGTCTTTGGCATCGCTGTGAACGGAAGTGACGTCTATGTCGGCGGTTGCTTCACCACCGCTGGCGGCACTCCGGCCAATCGAATCGCGAAATGGAATGGGAGCAATTGGTCTGCACTTGGCAGCGGCACGGACAATACGATAGGTGCTATCGGAGCGACTGCCGGATATGTTTACATTGGAGGCAGTTTCGCCACTGCTGGTCTCAATCCTTCCCATTTCTTCGGCAGGTATCAGCTTTGCACAAGCACGATCACTGTGAATCCGCCGACGTTGCCGCAAGGCCAGACTGGGCAAGGATACGGCCAGACGTTCACGGCCAGCGGCGGAGCTGGTCCGTATTCGTTCGCCGTCAGCGCGGGCGCGCTACCATCAGGATTGACGCTTGGCCCCTCCAGCGGCGTTTTGGCTGGCTTCCCGACGACACCAGGCACGTTCAATTTCACTATTAAGGCGACGGATGCCAACGGTTGTTTCGGCTGGCGCGTGTACTCTGTCACGATTACTGGTTGCCCGACGATCACGATCAATCCGTCCAGCTTGCCAAATGGCGTAGTCAACATCGGCTACAGCCAGACGTTCACGCAGACCGGTGGAACAGGTCCGATTACCTGGGCGATTACTCTTAACGGCCCGCCTCCTGGTTTGTTGTTGAATCCAACGACCGGCGTCCTGTCCGGCACGCCGACGACCGCTGGCGCGTTTAGCTTTATGGTGCGAGCCGCAGCTCAGAATGGCTGTTTGCGCGAAAGCATGTACACGCTCACCGTTGACTTCGGAGGTGACAGTGATGGTGATGGTTTGTACGACACATGGGAGATTAACGGGATTGATTACAACGGCGATGGCGTCGTTGACCTTCCGCTCAACCTGCCGCCTTACAACGCCAACCCGCGGCGCAAAGACATCTTTGTCGAGATCGACTGGATGCTGAAAACGGCCAATTGGCCCCGCACGAATATGCTGGACAGTGTGAAGAATGCGTTTGCCGCCGCGCCGGTCTCGAATCCTGACGGCAGCACGGGGATCACGCTTCATTGCCTTGTTGATGACTTGTTGCCCTTCGTCGAGCAGATCAGGTTTTCCAGCAATGGACCTGGCAGTAACGATGATTTCAACGATTTCAAAAACGGCAGCAACAATCCCTCCAATCCAGGCTTGCCCTGCGGAGGAGGGACAAACGACGGATACTTCGGCACCAGGGCAGAGCGGACAAACCCGAACTGCAACGCGATACTCGGCGCGCGCCGCCAGGTCTTCCGATACTGCATCTTAGGCAATAGGTACGACAGCAATCCGCCGGGATCGTCCGGCGTGGCAGAAATCGCTGGCAATGATTTTATGGTCACGCTCGATAGCGGCTTTGAAGTGTGGGCAGACAGTTTAGCCGCTCAGTGGGGGACGAATTCGCTGGCTGAATACACCGACATTCAGGCCGGAACATTTATGCACGAACTGGGGCATACGCTGGGTCTTTTGCACGGCGGCACGAATAACATTCATTTCAAGCCAAACTACTTGAGCGTGATGAATTATTCCCGCCAGGTCAACGGCGGGGGCATGACACTGGGAGTGAATCCGATGCTCAGGCGACTCAATCGCCTGCTGGACTACTCAAGAAATGTGGCAGGAATGAACGAATCCTTTCTCGATGAATTCACCGGCATCAACGGCCCAGCGGGCGCTTGGGCGTTATTCAACCCCGACAGGCGCTCAACGCCTTTCATTGTTCCGGCTTCCGGCGTGGTGGACTGGAACCGGGATGGATTCTTTGAGCATTCCGTGGCCGTTGATCTCAATAATTTTCCACAGACGTCAGGACCAAGCCCCGGCGAAAACCACGTCAGTCTGAGCGACTGGTCCAGGCTGGTTTATAACTTCCGCGGTTCGCCGGATTTTGCCGATTTTCAAACTCGAACAACCGTGATCGAAGATGGAGTGAATTCGCCGAGCGAGACACTGCCCGAACTGACTGCCGCTGATTACATCAATCTGGGGCTTGGCAGCCTGGACGCTGATAACGACGGCGTGCTGAACGCGCAAGACAATTGCCCGCTGCTCGCCAACTCGGATCAGGCGGACGCCAACGGCGACGGATTAGGCGATGCTTGCTATCCCAACCCGGCCACCGATTTGGGGATTGTCCTGACTTCCCCGGCAGACACATTCAACGCGGGGACGGACATCACCTACACCATCAACGTTACCAATTTTGGCTTGGTCGCAGCCACGGGCTTCACCGTGACTGACAACCTTCCCGCGTCATTGGCGTTTGTTTCCTGCGCCGCTACGGGCGGAGGCGTGTGCGGCGGAGCGGGAAACAACCGCACGGTCACCTTTGCCTCATTGGCCCCTAACGCGACAGTGACAGTCACGGTTGTGGCGACAGCAAACTGCTCGACCGGCAATGGCACGATCGTTGACAACACGGCAACCGTCGGTTCGACAATGCCGGATTACAACCCGATCAACAACTCGATGACGGAGACCGTTACCCTTGCCAATGGCGGGATCGCTCCGGTCAGCCAGTCTTTCACGGAGGCCGGCGGGACCGGCAATGTCAATGTCACCGCGACAACTGGCTGCGCGTGGACGGCAGTGAGCAATGCGGCATGGATCATCATCACGGCGGGTGACAACGGTTCAGGCAACGGAGCGGTCGGCTTCTCAGTCGCAGCCAACACCAGCAGCGCTCGCAGTAGCACGCTGACGATCGCAGGGCAAGATTTCATTGTTACACAAGGCAGCGGCTGTTTATTCACGTCAACTCCAACCGGTAACAACGTCTCCGCCAGCGGGGGCAACGGCTCCATCGGTATCAACACGACAGGGGGGTGTACGTGGGATGCGGTGAGCAGCGTTCCCTGGGTTACAGTGACATCAGGCGCAAATGGAGACGGAAACGGAACTGTGCAGTTTTCGGTTGCCGCGAATGCGGGGCCAGAACGCACAGGTACCATGACCGTTGCCGGGCAAATAGTCGCTGTAAGTCAGGCGTCTGGATGTTCATTCTTCCTCAACCCGACAAGCCAGAATTTTGCATCTGCGGGCGGCAGCGGGACAATAAGCGTGATCACGGGGACGGAATGCGAATGGACAGGGCAAAGTAATGCGTCCTGGATTACGCTCACTAATTTCAGTGGTATGGGCAACGGCTCAGCGGAGTTTGTTGTTGCGACGAATACTGGACCGCAACGCACAGGCACGGCCACTATCGCCGGACAAACTTTCACCGTGACACAAGATAACGGTTGCGCCGGGCTTGCCATTGCGCCTGTTGCTGCGCTCAACGGCTTTGTTGGCACGGCGTATTCGCAAACCTTCACGCAAACGGGCGGCGTCGGCGCCGTCACCTGGAGCAGCACGGGCACGCTGCCCAATGGGCTGTCGCTCAATCCGACGACGGGCGAGCTTTCCGGCTTGCCGACAAACACCGGCACATTCAACTTTGCCATTCGCGCCACGGATCAAAACGGCTGCTTTGGCGAACGCAGCTACAGCGTGATCATCAGCAGCAGCGGGTTGCTGTTTTATCCGCTGGCGAAACCGATTCGCTTGCTCGACACGCGCGGAGGTCAGGGCAATTGTGACAATGTAGCTGCGCCGATTGCGGCGGGTGGTTCGATCACGACTTTGGCCAGAACTACGTGTGAAGGAATTACGATTCCGGCG
>JAEUQO010000067.1 GCA_016789605.1 Acidobacteriota bacterium | reverse complement strand
GCTGTTACGATTTAGATCAGATTTCATTTTGGCGTACGGGTTTTGCCACAGAGGCACAGAGCCACAGAGGTTTCTAAGTATTTCTCTGAGCCTCCGTGGCTCTGTGGCCAATCCGTAAAGCGAATTGAAAAACGATCTAGGCTGCGCCTACTTGTGGAACGCCATCGCTTCTGCGTATCATCTGGCCTCTTGTTGTCCAGATTTCGTCCCGAACCGATCTGGCTTTTCACTTTGATGGAGGAAACACAATGCCTTACTCTGAACTTTTGATTAAACCCATGCGAGAAGACCTGACCAGATTGGGAGTTGAAGAAACGCGCACCGCTGACGCAGTGGATGCCGCCGTTCAACAAACGCCCGGCACCTTGATGGTGGTGGTCAATTCCGTTTGCGGTTGCGCGGCAGGCAAAGCCCGTCCCGGCATCGGCCTGGCGTTGCAACACGCCACTCGTCCCAATCGCGCCATTACCGTTTTTGCGGGCGCAGACATCGAAGCCACCGAACGTGCGCGTAGCTATTTCAAAGGCTATCCGCCGTCTTCGCCGTCCATTGCGCTGCTGCAAAACGGCAAGCTGGTTTACCTGATGGAGCGTTACCAGATCGAAGGCCGCAACGCCCAGGAAATTGCCGCCGAATTGGCCCAGGCCTTTGACCGGTTCTGCACACCGGCGACGACGCAAGCTGCTCAGGCCAGCCACGGCGATTAAGCCATTGGGCATCAGCAGAACTGAAAACAAAAAGGCGCTTCGTTTGAAGCGCCTTTTATTTTTGCAAGCATTCGCATCGCACACTAACCGCGACGGGCGGACGTCAATGTCGCCAATGCCTGATCGCAACGAGCGAGCGCTTGTGCGACCAGCGCGGTTCGCCGTTGCGTAAACACGCTTTTTGCGCCGGTCCAGGTTTGCCAAACGCGCTGGCTTTTCTGATACCAGTGACGCGCCTGTCGCCAATGCTCGGCTTGCTGCGCAGAGGTCAGTTGCGCCGCGCTGGCCGAACCAACGTAATAGCTTCCCAATCCTTCGTAACAATCCGCCAGATCGCGTTGCAACGCCAAGTTCGCGGGCTTTTCGGCCAGCGCCGCCTGCGCCAGCGGCAACGCCATTTGTAAGTGCGTCAACGCGCCGCTTGCGTCCCCCAGCGATAACAACAAATTTCCCAGGCTGATGTGAAAGTAATGCAGGTAGATGCCGACTTTGGCCATGTCTAGCGCAGAAGCGCCTTGTAACGATTGTTCTGCCTTGCGCGCATTTTGCAGCGCATCCTGTGTCGCGCCAGCGCGCAACTGTGACTTGGCCAGTTCCAGATACAAATCCGCGCCCAGGCCATTGGGTCCGCGTCCCATACCTCCGCTGCTGGCGGCAAGCGCGTCTTTGAGCATCGCAACGGACTCTGTCGGGTTAACCTCGCGCAGACAAATCCCCAGTTCGCGCCTGACCCAGGCAATGTCTGCCCGCGCCAGCGCGTTTTTGGCGTCAGCAGCAGCCAGTTCCTGATAAATCGCCAGCGCCTTGCGAAAATGCGCCACGGCTTCGACCGGACGCCCGACATTCAATTCCGTCGGCATTCCCAACACATTTGCCCATTGGGCATAAATCACACCCAGACTGCGACGCATAGAAACGTCGGTGGGAGTTTCCCGTAACAGCGTTTCGTATTGGCTGACCGATACGCCAAACGAAGCGAGCGCGGCCTCTAAATCACCGCCGCCGAGCTGTGCGCGTCCCAGCCGATAATGCCCGTTGGCGACGGCCTGGCGCGCGCGTATGTTGGGTTGCAGCGCGGCCCAGCGCTCAGCGCTGGCCAGATTTTGGCGAAAGTGGCGCAGCATTTCAGCGTCCGCATCCAGCAAATCAGCCACGTCTCCGAGCAAGGCGTGGCCCTGGGATTTCAGCCGATACAGTTCCGGGTCCGTGCTGGCCCTGTTGCCGGGCGTTTCAATCAACGCGAGACCTTGCTGGATTTCGCTGCGCGCCGCCAATGGCTCTCCCAAACGCAGCCGCAAGCTGCCGGATTTGTAATATGTGGTGGCCAACGTGCGGCGCACGTTTTCATCATTTGGCGCACGCGCGATCAACGTTTGTTCGATGTGCAACGCCTTGCGGTAACTTTCCAGCGCGGCTTTTGCCTGTCCTAGGTTCGCCTGATTGGGCGCGCCTTGCACGTCGCCGATGCGCGCATAAGCCATTGCCAGTTCCCATTGCAAAGCGGGATCGCCGTCGGATTCTTGCGCCAGGCTGTCCAGATATTCGAGCGCCGTGCTGACCAGTGAAGCGCGCGCGGCAGTTGCGCCCGGCAATTCGCGAATCTGGTCGTGAAAATCAAACAGGAATTTGTTGGCCAATTGTCGCACCTGGGCAAAGCGACGGTCGGCGCGCGCGCGTTCCGTTTCGGCGACCGAACGTTGACGCGTGGCCTCTGCCGCTTGCGCTTCGGCGACCAGTCGCTGTTCGTTGGCCAGTGAACGCTGACGCTCGGCTTCGGCGCGTTGTCGTTCGGCTTCGGTGCGCTGGGCTTCGGCTTCGTTTTTTTGTGCACGCGCCTCGGCCAGATTGGCTTCGGCGCGCAAACGCTCTGCCTGGGCAATGCGCGCCGCGCGCGTGGTTGCCACAATACCGCCCAACAAACTGAGCAGGACAAGCGCTGCCGCCGCCACTGCCCACGCGTGACGGCCCACAAATTTGCTGGCGCGATAAGCAAACGTGTCGGCGCGCGCAACGACTGGCATTCCGGTCAAATAACGCTGCACGTCTTCGCTCAACTGTTCGACCGACGTGTAGCGGCGTTCCGGCTCTTTGCGCAGCGCCATCAAAATAATGTTGTCCAGATCACCGTGCAGTTGCCGGGCGAGTTTCGTCTGGCGGCCTGTTTGCTGAACGACGTTGCTGGGACTGAGCGGCAGCGTTTCGCAAATGGCGCGTTCGATTTCGGCAGGCGCAAAGGTTTTGAATTGGTGCGGACGGCAATCGGTCAACAATTCATACAGCACGACGCCCAACGAATAAACGTCTGTCGCGGTCGTCACGGGCAAACCGCGCGCTTGTTCGGGGCTGGCGTAATCGGGCGTCATCAACCGCAACGCGGTGTCTGTGCGCGTGTCGCGCGCCTGCCCGGCTTCGGGGGAAAGCAACTTGGCAATGCCGAAATCCAACAGCTTCGGTGTGCCGTCCGACGTGACCAAAATGTTGCCCGGTTTCAGATCGCGATGCACCACCAGTTTCTGGTGCGCGTGCTGAACGGCGGCGCAAACCTGGCGAAACAGGTGCAGCTTTTCGCGCACGCCGAGTTGGCGTTGCTGACAATACGAAGTGATCGGTTCGCCCGCGACAAATTCCATCACGAAATAGGGCAAACCGTCGGGCGTCGTTCCGCCGTCGAGCAACCGTGCGATGAACGGATGTTCCAATTGCGCCAGAATCTGCCGTTCGCGCAAAAACCGCTCGCGGATGAATTCGCTATCCATGCCGCGCCGTATGATTTTGATGGCGACCTGTTGTTCAAATTGCTGGTCGGCGCGCACCGCAGCGTAAACCTCGCCCATGCCTCCGCGACCGAGCAAACTGGTGACGCGATATGCGCCGATGCGCTGACCAATCAGTTCGTCGCGCGGTTCCGCGCTCAGCGAAGCGGCTGCCGTTTTGATCGGGTCTTGTAAAAAGGTGTCGGCGACTTCGTGTGCCAACAAAGAAAGGACTTCGCGCCGTAATTCTTCGTCTCCCCCACAAGCGCGCGTCAGATAGGCTTCGCGGGCGGCATTCGGCTGTTCGATGACGGTCTGAAAAAGTTCTTCGACACGTTGCCAGCGTTCAGGGGTCATTGGCTCATCTCGCGGTGTAACCAGGCTTGGGCCAAACGCATTTCGCGCCCGATGGTGGCAATCGAGATGTCCATCAGCGCGGCGGTTTCTGCCAGGCTCAGTCCGCCGAAATAACGCAATTCGATCAGCCGCGCTTTGCGCTCATCCAACTTTGCCAGCGCCGTCAACGCGTCGTCGAGCGCCACCAATTCGGCGGCTTTTTCCTGCGCATAGACCCAGGCTTCTTCCAGCGGCAATTTCTCGTCACCGCTGCCGCGTTTGGCGGCGGCGTGTGCGCGTGCGTGTTCGACCAGAATCTGGCGCATCAATTGCGCCGCGACTCCATAAAAATGCCGACGGCTTTGCCATTCGGGAAAATCCTGTTTGACCAGCCGCAGGTACGCTTCATTGATCAGCGCCGTGGGTTGCAAGGTATGTCCCGGACGTTCCTGGCGCAGATATCCGCCCGCCAGTTTGCGCAATTCCTGTTGCACGACCGGCATCAATTGATCCAGCGCCGCGCGGTCGCCTTCGCTCCAACGGCGCAAAAGTTGTGTGATTTCGTGACCGGGATGGGATTGCATTGCCTGTTGTACTCCGAATCTGTGCGCGAGTTTCGGCGCATTCTGTGATTGCCGCCAAACACTGTCAAGCAACTGCGCCCAACAGCGTCCGGCGCAAAAAGACGCGGCGCAGAACCTGTCAGAGCTGTTCTGCGCCGCGTCGCGCATTGTGCGTTGCTGATGCCTGAACGAATCGCTTGCGCGAGTTAGCTCAATCCGCGAATGGAGATGAGCATGTTTTTCAGGCTGCTGGTGGCGTCAATGGCCGCCGTCGGTTCGTGGCCGCAATGCATCATGCAATCCTGGCATTTGGAGTTGCCGCTCTTGCGTCCGTATTTATCCCAATCCGTGGTTTCCATGTATTCCTGAAACGTCTGGGCGTAACCATCGCTGAACATGTAACAGGGTTTTTGCCAGCCGAAGATGTTGTAATTCGGGCTGCCCCAGGGCGTGCACTCGTAATCAATTTCGCCCATCAGAAATTTCAGGTAAAGCGGCGATTGGTTGAAAACCCACTTCTTGCCGCGTTTCGTGCTGAGCGGCGCCAGCACCTGACGGAACAACTGGTTGGTTTGCTGCCGCGACAGGAAATGATCCTGATCCGGCGCTTTTTCATAGCTGTAACCGGGCGCAATCGTCATCCCGTCCACACCAAGTTCGGCCAGCATGTCGAACATCTCGTGCAACCCGTCGGCGGTTTCGCCTTCAAACACCGTGGTGTTGGTATTGACGCGGAAGCCTGCGGCTTTGGCTTTTTTGATTGCGCTGATGGCGATATCAAAAATGCCGTCGCGGTCTACCGAATGGTCGTGCCGCTCTTTCATGCCGTCCAGATGCACGTTGAAGGTCAGATATGGCGACGGTTCAAACCGGTGCAGATTCTTTTCCAGCAGGATGGCATTGGTGCACAGATAAACGAATTTTCTGCGCGCGATCATTCCGTTGGTAATGATTTCAATTTCGGGGTGCAGCAGCGGTTCGCCGCCTGCAATCGTGACGACCGGCGCGCCGCACTCGTCAACAGCCTTGAACGCCTGTTCGGGCGTCATGTTCTTTTTCAGAATCTCGCCCGGATATTGAATCTTGCCGCAACCGACACACGCCAGATTGCAGCGAAAGAGCGGTTCCAACATCAGCACCAACGGGTAACGCTGATTTCTTTTGATCTTCTGTTTGAAAATATACGAGCCGACGCTGACGGCTTGACGGAGCGAAATAGCCATAGCTTCCTTACTTCTCCTGATGATGAATTGACAACATTTTTGTTAGCAAAATCGTGCCGTATGCTAGCACATGGAATTGCTTCAGGCGAAATGACCGCCTCCCCTCAATAACGGCCCCAAAATAAACAAGGGCGAGCCATAAGACTCGCCCTTGTTGCTCAGCGTTTCTGCTACTTGCAACAGGCGTTAGCGCGTCGCTTGTTGCGTTCCCGGCATCGGTTTGCGCGGGAATTTGTCTTCGCGCATGGCCGCGTTGTAAACGAACGCCGCCATGATTGTGGCCGCTTGTTTCATATCGTCGGCTTGCATGCGTTCATACACGTCCATGTTTGAATGGTGCGTGCGCGCGTCGTATTCGATTTCGTCCTGAATGAACTGGAAACCCGGCAATCCGACGCCGTCAAACGCCAGGTGGTCGGTGCCGCCCGTGTTGCGGATCGTGATCGTCGAAGCTCCCAGATCATTGAAGGGGGCCAGCCAGGCGCGGAAGACCGTGCGCGCGGCTTCGTTGCCTTGCAGGTAAACGCCGCGAATCTTGCCCGTGCCGTTGTCGAGGTTGAAATACACCGAGAATTTTTCGTGTTCCGGTTTGGTCACAACAGGACCTTGCGGGCCGCCGAAACCACCGCCAGGACCGCCTCCCGGACGCGCTCCAGCGGCGGGTTGCCCTTGCGCTGCTTGCCGCGCTCCAAAATGCTGGGCGACATACGCGCGCGAACCGAGCAGGCCCTGCTCTTCACCGCTCCACAATGCCACGCGAATCGTGCGCCGCGGTTGCACGCCAAGCGCTTTCAGAATGCGCACGGCTTCCATCGCGACAGCGCAGCCAGCGGCGTTGTCCGTCGCGCCGGTGCCGGTGTGCCACGAATCGAGGTGGCCGCCGAGCATCACGACTTCGTCTTTTTTGTCGCTGCCAGGAATTTCGGCAATTGTGTTGTAACCCATCGGGTCTTCGTCGTGAAATTGCGCTTTGATGTCAATTTCCATTTTGACCTTCAGGCCTTTTTGCAACGTGCGCATGATGCGTCCGTAATGCTCGACGGCGATGGTCACCGACGGCAACGATTGCGGCGCATTTTTGTCGCGCGGGCCGCCGCTTTGCACAAATACGGTGCCGCCATTCACGTTGCCAGCCACGCGGTCAATGTCCACCACGACCGCCGCACCTTCGTTTTTGAAGAACGTCGCTTTTTGCGCCGCGATGCGTTGCGCCTGCATCAATTGCTGGCGGCGTTCGTCGGTCATATTGCCAAACGCGCCGCGCTGTTCGGCTTCGTCGTTGGCCATCTTCAACAATTCTTCGTCGGTATAGCGCAAGGCAGGCGCGCTAAATTGCGCCGGAACCGGGCGCAAGGGCGACGCCAGCACAATCGCGCCCTTCAGTTTGCCTTTGTATTTTTCAAAATCGGCTTCGGTGTTGATTTCGGGAAACACGGCTTCGGCGACGACCGGGCCATTGGTGCCGGGCGTCCAGGCTTTGGGATAGCCGATGACGGGAAACGCTGTCGGTTCAGTCACGTGGATCGAAACCTTGTCGAATGACCAGCCGCGTCCGAACGGCCCCCAGGATTCCAGGTGGGCATTTTGCAATCCCCATTCGGCCATCTTGTTCTTGGTCCATTCGTTGGCGTCTTTCATTTTGGGCGAGCCAGTCAAACGCGGCCCGTGAACGTCGGTCAGCCAACTGAGCGTTTCCATGATCTGGGAGCGCTCCAGGCCTTCCGCGCGAATCTTTTTCATCATCTCCAGATCAACTTTTTCTACCGGAGCGACTTGTGCGCCGACCGTCAGGCAAAAGATCAGCAGCACGGCAATGGGGGTCATTGCCCGCTTGAAATAACGGTTCGTCATGTGAATTCCTCCGAAGGGCGGCAAACGAATCAATGCCAGTCGTTTGCGGCACGGGTTTACTTCAATTGAATTTTGTTGGTTTGAGCACGGTAAAAAGGAGCGCCAGTCTAAGCGGCGGCGGTCATCACTGGCAAGCCGCGCCGCTGGCAATGGCTGGTACGCGAAACCGCCGTGACCGGTTGCGGGAAAGTCTGCAACGGCAACCGACCGCAACCGACCAGCCAGTTGGCCAGACAGTCGCCCAGACAGTCGGCGGCACGCGGCAAAAAAGCCGACCAAAAAGCAAAAGCGGGAAACCAGCTGAGGGCTGATTTCCCGCTTTTGCTTAGCGATTCTGCGTTGGCGTCGTTAGGCAGATTTGGCTAGTACGCCGGCATCTTCCTCAAGAAACTGATGCAAGCGCGGCAATGAAGGCCGAATGTCGCCGCGTTTGTAATCAATCAATCCACGTTGGCGAAATTCGATCATCATCCCGGTCACGACTTCCCGCGTAGAACCGATCAACTCTGCCAGCTCTTCGTGCGTTAAGCGAACGCTGGATTCACCCGCGCGCGCGGCTTCCTGGCTCAGTTCGACCAGGGCACGCGCCAACCGCCGATGGTTGTGATCAAACACCAGCGATTCGATCTGGCGCTGCGCTTCGGCCAGCCGACGCGTTACATACTGCAAGGTGCTTTGTAACAACACGGGATCGCGGCGCGCGGCCTGCCAGAAATCTGCCAGCCGAATGATCGCCACCCGCGTCGTATCGAGCGCGACGGCTTCATCGCTGCGGCGCGTTTCGCCAAGACCGCCGGTCAACGCCAATTCGCCGAAAATATCTCCGCGATAGCGCAGCGATAGAATCTTTTGCTGTCCTTCGGCGGACGAGCGGCGCACCATCACGCGTCCTTTCAACACAACGTACAGTTGCGTAGCCGAATCTTCCACGCCATAAACCGTCATCCCGCGCCAGAACGTTTTTTCGATGTGGGGCAAGTTCAGCAGATTGGGAATGCTCAATTGCCACGTCTGGTCTTCCTGTTTCAGATGGGTTACTGCTGACATCATCTTACCGTTCCTCCTCCTAGGATCATGGGGAAATCGCCCCACAACAGCGGAGCGATCATTACAGATGCGGTCTGGCTTTCGCTGCGCCGCAAATATTCGGCGACCGGCAACGCCAATCGCTCATTCAGCATTTTGGCTTCCAGCGCGGGCAACGCTGACACAATAATCACCACCCGCTTGGTGGTTTGATAGGCGCCCAATTGAATGTCCTGTCGGCGATTCAATTCCAATTGCGGGCTGTTGTCGGCGTCTGCGGGAAGCACTTCTGGCAATCCGAGCGCCTTGGCGTCGCGCGCCGTCACTAATAACGAAACCACTTGCGCGTCTTTGGTATAGACCAGATGCGCAAACTGTCGCTCTTGGGCGTTGCAAACGTGGGCAGCGCACAAATGTAGCCCGGCTACATCCGGCGCCACGACCTGAGGCAACCGGGCACAAGCAAGGTCATATTTGCCCAGGCTTTCCGGGTTGATTGCGGCTGGTCCTGCTGCCAGAAACGCGTTGAGATGTTTCACACCACAGGACAAATGATCTTCCGTGGCCGCATCAAAAAGCGCCGGACTGAGTGTTTGTCCGCCACTTGTTGGCTGTAACAACCAGCGCCATGCGCCCAATCCGACAACCAGCAACGCTGCTGTGACTGCGAACGGCCACAACACTTTCGGTGCCCACAGTTGCTTAACGACCTCCCTCCATCTCACTGTCCAACTTGCTGTTCCTTCTCCACATTCCGCCAGGCATTCTGCGCGCAACCGTGCGCGCAATCGCGCCAGCGCTTCTTCGCTCATGCATTCCTGCGCACAACTGCGGCGCAAAGATTCCCGTAATTGCCGCCGCGCGCCCAATTCGCAACGGCAACTGCTGCAATGTTCAGCGTGGTGCAACATTGCATGGTTGGTCTCGACCGCCAGTTCCTGGCACAGGTACGAATCGAGCATCTCTTTGAAACTTCGACAGTCCATCTTCTGCATTACTGCGCGTCCGTCCTTACTCTCAATTCATTGCCTGCCGTTTTGCCACACTCAGAAAGCCAGCAACGTGTCTTGCTTTCGCCTGACTTAATCCGCGATGCGATATCCCGCGTCGCGCGCATACCGGGCCAGTTCCATACGCAAAATCTTGCGCCCGCGATGCAACCGCGACATCACCGTGCCAATCGGCACCGCTAAAACATCGGCGATTTCGCGATACGACAAATCCTCGACATCCGCCAACACGACCGGAAGTTGAAAATCACGCGGCAGCTTTTCTAGCGCCAGCAATACTTCTTCTTCGGTCAAATGCTGCGGCGTCGGCGGATCGTAAGCGATGGTTTCGGCAATCGTCTCTTCGACTGGCACAACTTCGAGCTGTTGCCGACGCTGTGCGCTGTAATAGACGTTAAACATAATTTTGTAGAGCCAGGCACGCAAATTCGTGCCCAACTCGAACCGGGGAAACGACCGCCAAGCCTGTAAGTACGTCTCTTGCAACAAATCCTCGGCGCGGGCCGGTTCACGGCAAAGCCGTAGCGCGACACGAAAAAGCTGGTTGGCATATCCGAGGGCTTCTGCCTCAAATGCCGCCAATCGCTCTTGTGCCTCTTTTTCGTCGGCTCGTTTCGGTTGTGAGTGCCGTGCACTACCCTGGATCACGCGTTGATCCTCTTGCCTTTCCACGAGTCGGCGGTTTGTGCCGCCACCTTTCCGGGTTTCCCTTCTGCCAACAGCAGTTCTGTCAATTTGCTTACGCTCCTACCCCGTGTATCGTTACGCGGAAGAGAAATATTCCCCGACAGGATTTTTTCTTTCTTCGGGTCCCTGCAAAGGGACTTGGTTGACACATTTTCAAACCAGCACCTATAATCTGCGGCTTTCGCGCAGTAGAAAAAATCGGAGGTATCACAACAGTGTCCTACGCAATCATCCGCACAGGCGGAAAACAGTTTCGTGTCAGCCCAGGTGACGTCGTTCGCGTGCCCACGCTGGCTGATAAAAACGAAGGCGATGCCGTTGAATTCAACGAAGTTCTGGCGGCTGGTGATGGCAATGGCGTTCGTTTGGGCGCCCCGACCGTGAGCGGTGCTGTCGTCACGGGTACGGTGGTCAAGAACGGACGCGGCCCGAAAATCATCGTTTTCAAGTTCAAGCGCCGTAAACAATACAAGCGCACCAAAGGTCACCGGCAAAATTACACCGCCGTCAAGATCGAATCTATCGCCTAGCCCAACGGCAGGCTATTTCGTTTGAGGAGTTTTTGTCATGGCACATAAAAAAGGGGTAGGCAGTTCCCGTAACGGGCGCGATTCTCACGCGCAACGCCTGGGTGTGAAACGCTTCGGTGGCGAATTGGTCAGCGGCGGTTCCATCCTGGTGCGTCAACGCGGTACGCGTTTCAAGCCCGGCACCAACGTTGGTATCGGCAGCGATGATACGCTCTTTGCGAAAATCACCGGCTTGGTGAAATTCGAAGATCGTGGCCGTAAAGGACGCTTTATCAGCGTTTATCCGGCGGAATAACGAATACGCGCAGAGGTTGAGTCGCAATCCTGCCAGACATTTTCGTCAGGCGAGCGATTCAATCCACAGCACGCAGCACGGCTCAGGATGTTTATAGACCGCGCGAAAATTTACGTGCGAGGCGGCGACGGCGGAAACGGCGTGGTGGCCTTTCGTCGTGAAAAATTCGTGCCGCGCGGTGGGCCGTCGGGCGGCGATGGCGGGCGCGGAGGTTCCGTGTATCTGGAATCTACTGAAGGCCTGAATACGCTGCTCCATTTTCGCTATAACCCTGAGCATCTCGCCGGGCGCGGTCGTCACGGCGAAGGTTCCAAACGCCACGGCGCGGACGCCAAAGACATCATTGTCAGAGTGCCGGTCGGCACAGTCGTCAGTGATGAAGAAACCGGCGAATTGATCCACGATTTCACTGCACCGGATCAGCGAGTGCTAGTGGCAGCAGGCGGTCGTGGCGGACGTGGCAATGCGCAGTTTGCAACGCCGGTCAATCGTGCGCCCCGCTATCACGAAGAAGGCCGTCCCGGTCAGGAACGGCGGCTCGTCCTGGAATTGAAGCTCATCGCCGATGTGGGGCTGGTGGGCTTGCCAAACGCTGGCAAATCCACCCTGATTTCACGCATTTCTGCGGCCCGCCCCAAAATTGCCGATTATCCCTTCACCACGCTGGAACCCAATTTGGGGGTCGTTGATTTGGGCGAGTTCAAAACGTTTGTCGTGGCCGACATTCCCGGTCTGATCGAAGGCGCTCACGAAGGCGCGGGCCTGGGAGATCGCTTTTTGCGGCACGTCGAGCGAACCAAGCTGCTGTTGCATCTGGTAGATGTTTCTGGTCTGGCGCAAGACCCGGTCGCGGATTACCAGACCATCACGCGCGAATTGGCAGCCTATAGCGCCGAAGTCGCGGCCAAACCCAAGCTCGTGGTGGCGACGAAAATGGACGCGCTTGATGATCCGGCGGGTTTGACTGCGTTGGAAGAATTCTGCCAACACGAAGGCTTGGAATTCCATACGCTTTCTGCCGCTTCGGGCAAAGGCTTGCCGGAACTGTTACGCGCGGTAGAGCGCCGCTTGGATCAGTTGAAAGCCGCCGAAAAAGAGGCGGAACAGGCAGTGGTAGCCACGGCGTAGACGGTTTGCGCCGCCTTTTGGCTGTTCGCGGGGAGTGAAGATTCGTTGCAACGCATTGGAGTATACGGCGGTACTTTCGACCCATTGCACAACGGTCATTTTCACGTGGCCGCTGCCATCATGCAGGCGTTCGCACTGGATCGTTTGCTCTTTGTCCCCGCGTTTGTGCCGCCGCATAAACGCAAACAGGAAATCAGTTCTCCGTTCCAACGCCTGGCAATGCTGACGCTGGCGACAGCCCAGCAACCGCGCATGTTCGTTTCGACCATTGAGCTGGAAGCGCCCACGCGGCCTTACACCATCGAAACGCTCGGACGGCTGCAAGCTGAATTTCCGCAAGCGCACTTGTTCTTTTTGATGGGCGCAGACTCCTTTCGCGATGTGACGATGTGGAAATCACACGAACGGATTCTGAGTGAATATTCGGTGATCGTCGCTACGCGCCCCGGCTATTTGGAAGCTGAACATCCGGCGACGCACCTGGACGCGTCATTGCAAACGCGTGTGATTGATTTACGTGGCGGCGCGCTTCCCCAGGAAGCGCATTGGCAAACGCCGCACATCTATTTGACCGATTACGTGGAAGTAGACCTGGCAGCCACCTTCATCCGTGAATTGGCCGCCCAAGGTCGCAAGCTGGATGATGTTGTCCCGCCTGCCGTGGCCGCGTATATCGAGAAATATCAGTTGTATCGAAATTCTTAAATGACAGAAGTCGCAACCCAAGAAAATCAACAGCCCGTTTCCGCCCCTGTGTTGTCCGAACAGGACCAGGAAATTTTTGCGCAGGTTAAGCTGGCGGTGCATTGCGCTGACGAAAAGAAAGCTGAAAACATTCTGGTGCTTCGGCTGATCGCGTTGACGGAATTCACAGATTATTTCGTCATCTGCACCGGCACGTCTAAGCGCCAAACCCAGGCCATCGCCGACGAAATCACCGAACAGTTGAAAAAGCACAAGGTGCGCCCCTTGCACACCGAAGGTTACAACAACGGCGAATGGATTCTGATTGATTACGGCACGTTTGTCGTTCACATCTTCACCGGCGAAGCGCGCCAGTTTTACGACCTCGAACGGTTGTGGCGCGACGCTGAACGCGTCTCGTTGACGTAAACGCCGATGAAGTTGCACTTCGTTTGGATAGGCAAAACGAAGAACCGCCACGCGGCGGCGCTCATTGAAGAATATCTGGAACGTTGCCAGCGCTTTGCGCCGTGCGAAGTCAGTGAACTGAAAGAACCGCCTGGCAGCAGCGACGAAAAACGCGTCATCGCCGCCGAAGGCGAAAAGCTGCTGGCGGCTGTCGAACGTGACGATTTCGTCATTTTGCTGGACGAGCGCGGGCGCGCATTGACTTCGACCGAGCTGGCGGACCTGCTGGGCAAACAGCAACTGAGCGGCGTCAAACGCCTGGCGCTGGTGATTGGCGGTTTTGCCGGCGTGAGCAACGAAGTCAAACAACGCGCGCACTTCCAGTTGTCATTGTCACGTATGACGCTGACGCACGAACTGGCGCGCGTCGTGCTGACAGAACAGATTTATCGGGCTTTCACTTTGCTGGCGGGCTTGCCTTACCACAAGCCCTGATGCCTGGGCACGCACGCATCCCGCGCGCCTGGCTCAGGTGAGAATTCCGTACGAGGAGAAGAGTAGATGGACAAAAAGAAATTGAAGACTTTTCGTGACCGCCTCCTGGCCGAACGTGATTCCCTGCTCGGCGTCGTCGGGCGCAATGAAGATTATGGACGCGAGGCCGATACCGAAGCCACGCAAGACCCCGCGGACAAAGCCTCGAACTCGTACACCAAAGAACTGCTGTTCAGCCAATCCACCAATGACCGGTTGATCCTGACGCAAATCGAAGAGGCCCTCGAACGAATTGACGACGAGGAATACGGCGTCTGCACCAACTGCGGCAACGAAATCAGCCCCAAACGCCTGGAAGCGCTCCCCTGGGTGCGCTATTGCATCAACTGCCAGGAACTGGCTGAAAAAGGCCTGCTCGACGAAGAAGACTAAGCTTGCGCCACCAAGCGCACTCTGCAAAGCCCTCAACCAACGGAACGAATCCTTTGGTTGAGGGTTTTTCTATTTTGTGAGGCAGAAGCTTCGCTTGCGCGCGCGCTGCCAACAAAAACAAAAAAGGCCAGGGCAGCCTGGCCTTGAGTCTTGGGGGTCCACTTGCAAACCGACGTTGCAAGGTTTCCTGGGAAAATGGAGACGCGAAGAGGGGAACGCAGGCGGCGCGTTAGGCCGTGCGTTCCCCTTTTTGCTAACAAGACGGGATATAGACCGGCACGACGATCGTGGCGGCTTCGGTCAGCCGCAACACGTGCAGGTTGTGTCCCTGGTTATACGCCGAGGCGTTTGAATTGGCCGTGGCGTTGAAGTTGATCATCGCACCGAACAAGGCGCTGTCTTCAAACGCCCAGAACTTCATCCAGCCGCTGCGGCCCGCCGGAATCACACGGCTAAACGTGCTCGGCGTGCGCGGGAAGCTGTTGGACAAAATCGTACGGTACTGACACACACCGAGATTCGCCGTAAAGCTGAACGAATTTTCGGTGTCGTCAAACAACAAGCCGGTCAGGTTTCCGATGGTCGCGCCGGTGGTGGCGAAATTGCCGCCCACACGGTCAATGATCATCATCGTCTGGTTGCCGTCTGCCGGACTGGGAATGTTGTCTGCCGATAGGATGCGCGGCAAACGGTTGTAATTCATTCCGTCAAAACGCAGCGTCGTCAGCGTGACGTTGGGGTCTACGCCGCCGGGGAACATCATTTCCGCCGCGATTGATTCGGCGCCGAGGTTGGCTTGGTGACCGGACGAGAACTTCACGAATTCATCGCCGATCAGACAGTTGTATGCGCGCGGCAAGCCCGTTTCGCAATCCACGGCCAGCGCAACCAGATAGCCCGTATTGCCGGGATCGAGGTCAGAGGCCAGGAAGCTGGAGGTTTGGCCAGGCGTCAGACAAATGAACGCATCCAACACGGCGCAACTGGCACCGTCCACCAGGAACAGGTGCACGCAAACGCGTTCCGTCGCCGCCACGTTCGTGATGTTGATGCGCGCGTTTTGCAAGTTGCTGTTGGTCGCGTCAGAGGTGTAGATCGGATAGAACAACACCGATCCGCCCTTGATGTCGCTGGCTTGCGAATTGGCGGGATACGAAATGCCGACCACGCCAGGTTCGGTGATGCGGGTTTCGACGATGGACCGGTTGTTGGCCGGAATCGGATCGGGCAGGCAGTTCATGCCGTTGATGGTCGCTTCATTGACGACCGTGCTGATCGGATGCTTGATCGGCACTTTGGCCCGAATCACGATCGTGCCGCTGATCGGACGCGCCGTGACGCACTGATTGGCAGCGCCGAGCACGCCCAGATTGGCTTTGACCGTGATGATGCCGCCGTTGGTTGTGATGTCAAACGTCGTTCCCGGCACGGTGGACGTCGGCGGAGTGGCCAGCGTGAAGCCTTTGGGCAACACATCCACCACCATCGTGTTATGGGAATTCGACGGCCCGTTGTTACGGAAATTCAGCGTATAGGTCACGATCGAATCGTTTCCGGTGGTGCTGAATGGCGCTTCAGACGGTCCGCTCTTGATGATTTCCAGTTCGGATTGCGCCTGCACGGTGGTGTCGGCAATCGCCGTGTTGTTGGCCGGATTCGGCTCTTCGGAATCGGATTTGACCGTCGCAATGTTGCGCAGGTTCGGCTGGCACATTTCGCGCACCAGCGGCGGAACTGGCGTGACATTGGCCAGGAAGGATTGTTGGTAATCAGGGCAAACGCGCACCACGATGGTCAAGGTGCGTGTTTGGCCAACGGTTGTCAGACCGGGCCAGGTCGCCATCACCTGTCCGTTTGCGCCCACGGCGGGCGTCGTCAACGTCGCCCCCGGCGAAGCCACCGCAGAGATAAAGACCGTGCCGGGCGGCAGGTTGTCAATGATCATCACATTGCGCGCACAGCTCGGCCCGTTGTTGGTGGCAACCATCACGTAGGTCAACAGGTTGCCAGCGATCACCGGATCGGGCGTGTCGGTCTTGGTGATGGCCATATCCGACACGACTTTGACGGTGACGGTATCAATCGCCACGTTGCGCGCAGGCGTAGGCAGCGCCGACATCGAAGTCGCCGTCGC
The DNA here is from genome assembly GCA_016789605.1 of Acidobacteriota bacterium. GTDB lineage: Bacteria > Acidobacteriota > Blastocatellia > RBC074 > RBC074 > RBC074. Next base: position 47,182 of record JAEUQO010000067.1, on the reverse strand, counting down.
GACGTTTTGATAAACGCCCGGATCGGTACACGGATCAATGCTGGCGATCAATTTCAGCGTGACGAATTCGGTCGGTTGCAAGGCGAATCCGTTGGGCGCGGGACCAGCGCAAGTCACCAAATCGCCTGCGCCCGGCAACGGAGCCGCTGGCGTCGTCACGGTGCAGGTCATCGGCGGCGGCATGCCCGGCAAGGTCACCGGCCAGAGCACTTCTGCCGACTTGAAGCGCTGTCCCGTCGGCAATTGATCCGTGATGGTAAACATCGCGGCCGTGCTGGGACCGTTGTTGATCACTTTGATCGTATAGGTGATGTCCTGACCGGCAACCGCCGGTTCGGGCGTGTGGGTTTTGGTCGTCACCAGGTCAGACACCGGTTGCACCGGGGTCGTCAATTGCGTTTCCGCGCCGATGGGCGTGTTCAACCCATTGGCCGTGCCGGTCACGCGCGCGCGATTGACCAACGACGCTTTGGTCGCCGGGTCAATTTTGACCACGATATCAATAACGGCCTGGTTGCCGATGTTCGGTTGCGGCGCGGGCAGCAGCGGCGCGTTACAGGTCACGGCTCCGCCTGTGTTGAAACAGGTAAAGGTGGCGTTGCCGCTGATCTGGTTGGCTGACACATAGGTCACGTTCGTCGGCAAGGTATCAACCACTTGCACGTTGACGGCGTCGCTGGGGCCATTGTTGACCACCGTCAACCGGTAGGTCAGCGTCGTGCCCGGAATCACCGGCGTGCCGGTCGTTGCCGTTCCTGGCGTGCCCACCGGACCCGTCGGCGACCCCGGCGCGATGGGGCCCGTCTGATTCGGATTGCTGGCCGGCGTCATGCCCGATTGCACGATCTTGGTAATGGCCAGATTGGAGCCTGCGACAACCATCGTGCTGGTCGGAACGCCCGCGTTGTTGGCGCTGTTGGGATCAGCCGTCACCGAGTTGGGTTGGCCCGGCAGTGCGCGCGAAGCGATGTTCGCGTTATTCACGACCAACATGCCTTGCGGAATGCTGGCCTGTACGCGCACGCGATAGCGAATCGTGCCGCGGAAGCCATTGGGCAACACGCCCGAAGCCCAGCCCGGATTCAACGCCGTGTTCACGCCCGGCGAGCAGGTGATGAAACCCGACGCATTTACCGCACAGGGAAAGGCAAACGTTGCTTGCGCAGCGCCATTCACCGTGATGCTGGCCGTGTCAATCGCCGGATTGGACACCACAACCGTGTTGGCCGGAATCTGGTCTTCGACCACTACGTTCTGGCCGTCATTCGGTCCGTTGTTGCCGATTTGCAATTCATAGGTGATGTCGCTGGTGCCCGGCGCGCCCGGCAACGGATTGGAGGTTCCGCCAGCGGTCACCACGGCAGGCGTGCCGACTTTGGAAAGCGCGAGATCGGCTGCCGCTGCGACGGGGTGATTGGTTGTGTTTGAGCTATTGGTGACGGTGCCGACGCCTGATTGCTGTTCATTAAAGAACTGCGCTTGATTGCTCAGGATCGTGCCAAAAGGCGCGTTGTTGTTGACGCGCACTTTGAATTCAAACTTGAACACCGCGAACTCTCTCAGGTCGCCGCCTTCGGCGGTGAGACATTCGATGCGGTTATTGCCGCCGTCATAGCTGCACGTCCAGAGCGCGGAACCATTGCCCGGCTGCTGCAAAATGGTGACCGAACCGGGTTCGTACGTGGTGTTTGCCGGGATCGCATCCCGCACGCGCAAACGATTGGTGGGGAAAGTTTCGTCAACCGCCGCATCATTGGCCAACGTGAGGGTGTAAGTGATCACCTGTCCGCGTGCCACGGCGGTGCCGTCCGGCGGGCTGGCGATTTTGCTCAGGGGCGCATCAAACAGCGACGCGGACGTCGCCAAAGACGCGCTGCTGGCTTGCAATTCGCGCGGCGCAGACGGTTGTTTGGCCACCGACTGTTTTCCGCCCGCCTGCCAACTGGCAGGGACAACCGAAAACAGTTTTTTGACGGGCGCACTGGCAGCCAATCGGGCTGTGACTTGTGCCCATGACGCGTTGGCAAAGACGAGCGTGGCAAGCGCGACCAGCGCGATGCCAACGAGCAAAACTCGTCGCGGGAGAGTTTTCGTGGTGTGTGTGGTTCGCATTTTTCTCCTTATTCCCAAATCTTTGAGAGGCGAGTAGACGCTGGAGACTCATCCAGTAACCTACTATTTCAAAGACTGACCTCGCTTTGCAGGAGGTTTTGCTAAAGGCGTTTGTCTTCGTTGCCAAGCAACAGCGCCAAACTCGGTTTAAGCGGCGCTACAACGCATGGAGCGTGCGAGCAAGGTTATTGCACGCACGCTGCCGCCGCGATGTTTTGATACGCAGTGCGGAGTTTCTTGTACGCATCCAGCCGTGAAGCGCCGATGAAATTGTCAAACGGATCAAAGAAAGCGTTCGCTTCTGCCAGTCTGGCGGGACCGCAGTTCACCGGAATGCCGTCGCTTTGCGCCCTGCTGAGTGCCGCTCTGACCGTGCGCAAAGTAAATTTGAGATAAAAGTCCGTCATCTGGATGGCGACAAAGCCTTCGTCGCTTGACAGTTTATCTTCGACAAACAGACGCGTCGCTTCGCACCAAGCGCCGTCCCATTGCGCGCCAGTCAATCCATTGGTGATTTCATCAGCCACACCGGCAGCAATCACCAAAACAATTCTGAACACGTTCGGGAAAGAAAACCCTGCCACGGAAAAGCTATCGGGCAATGCGTCAGCGGCCGTGTGCAAGGCAATGGCGACGCCGTTGGCGATGGCCACGTCCGCGCCCGAGGGATAATCTCTGGGATTATCGAAATCGCACGTCGGACTGATGAAAGAAGGCGCGGCCACGGCGCCACGCGCGTTGACGCCATAAGGCCCGGACTTGGCGGCGTGCGCGACGTTGATGACGTTGAACTGCTCTGCCTTGCGCAGAATTTCTTCGAATTTGGCGTCCGTTCTCACCCGCTGTGCGATCTCCACAATGCGCGGGAACGATTTCGCCTGCTCTTGCAACTGGGCATCAGCCGCCAGGTCGAGCGCAGAAGTTTGTTCAATGCGCTTCCGCTCACTCACCAAATTGGCGTTCACCGATTCGTAATCTTTCATCGCGGCGGTGTCACGCACAACGCTATGGTCAGCCAGGAATTTAAGCGTCGCTTCGAGCTCTTTGTATACGTTCACCAAATCGCGCTGAAACTTTTCCGCCTCTGCGATGCTGATCATCTGACGTTGCCCTTCCCGGCCACCCAGAGAAGGTCTGTCACCCAACTGGCGATCCTGTGCCGCCAGCGGTAACGCCCACACCAGAAGCAGAAACGTCGTTGCTGTTATTACCGTAAAGAGTTTTCTCGTCATAATTCACTGTTAGGCATTCGGGCGGCCGGTCACGATTTGTCTCGCGCGAAATCACTGTTTCCGGCTCCTCCTGCGCTACTCCTTTCTGAATAGAAAGTTTTGTTTGTGAAGTTGCAATCCCAGCTTGCGGACAATCCGTGTCGCCCGTCACGACTGAAACCGCCCTGATTTGCAATTAAAAGAATGCGGCAATCCGTTGATTCCTGTGGCAGCGCCGCCGCCCCACAAGCCGTTTTAAGGCGCGAAATACCCGGTCAGATCAATCGTCAAATTGGTCTGTGCCTGGGTGAAGATGTTGAACACACCGGCAGCGCTCAGCTTCGTCATAAAGTGACGATTCCAAATTTGTCCTATGTCATAGACCGAGGTGGCGATGGTCGGTTGCACCACGCCATCCGGCCAGAAGGTCAAATACCCCTGGTGCGAGGCGTTAATCGCCGTCACCGTTCCCACCAACGCCGCCGCATCGTTGGCGATCAATTCCGTATCGCAAACGCCGCGTCCCTGTTGCGCACGCGTGCCGTTGGCCGCCAGCGGCGCGCCGGGGTTGTAACAACCGTTGAAGGGCGCGCGGGTTTCGAGCAGGCGAACCGGCCGCGTCAACGGATTGAAGAGCAATCCGGGGCCGTTCACGTCCACGGGGTCAGCGCTGTAATACCCCAGCACGTCCACCACCAAATGCGTGCTCAGTTCTGAGAAAATCATGAACTTGCCGTCAGCGCCCAACCCAACCGTGAAGGGGGTGTTGAGCACAGCACCTGCCGGATAGATGGCGCTGGCTGCCAGCGGTCGTGCCGACCCGCTCGGCCACAGAGTCAGATAGCCCGCGCTGCCGCCAGTCGGCGCAACCACCGTCGCATTGCCAACCAGAGCCTGGGCATTCGCCGGAATCGTCACCGCGCCGCACGTGCCACGTCCGGTTTGCGAAGTGTTGGTATTGGCCGCGATGGGTGTGCCTGGCGTAAAGCAGCCTTGTTCACCCGCACGCGTTTCGAGCAACCGCACTGGCGTGGGCAGGGTGTGGAAGAACAATCCGCCCTGGCCTGGCGGCGCGTAATAACCGGTCACATCTACCACCACGTGCGTGTTGTTGACCGCATAGATTTTGAATCCGCCATCGCCTGCCCCCAGACCGACCGTGAAGACGTTGTTCACCAGTTGGTTGGGCCCATAGAACGTGCTGGCGACGACCGGCTGTTGTGCATCACTGGGATAGAGCGTCAGGTAACCGCCGCCGGATTGCACGGTTGTGATGTTTCCGGTGATGGCTTTGGCATTGGCAGGAATGGTGATGCCGTTGCAGGTGCGTCCGGCAACCAATTGCAACAACGAGGTGCCGCCCGTGATGGGCTGTCCGGGAGCATCGCAGGCGATTTCTCCAGCGCGTGTGTCAAGCAAGCGTCCCGGTTTGGGCAGCGGATAGAACACCAGTCCGTTGCCGCTGATGAGCACGGAGTAAGCGCGCGAGCCGGTGCAACCGTTCGCATCGGTCGCGATCACAGTGAAATTGAATGTGCCCGGGACGTTCGGCTGGCCAGACAACAGCCCGCCCGTGGTCAAGGTCAGCCCCGGAGGCAAATTGCCGTTGAAGCTGTATTGATACGGCCCTGTGCCGCCACCCGCCGTCATCGTTTGCGCGTAATCCACGCCGAAAAAGCCGTTGGGCAAACTCGCCGGGGTAATGCTGATGGTCGCGCAAATGGTAACGGTGTAGCTATATGTGGCAGAGCAGCCGTTTTGATCCGTCGCTTTTACAGAGAAATTAAACACGCCCGCCACCGTCGGCAGTCCGGCCAATAACCCCGTCGGCGAAAGCGTGACGCCATTGGGCAACTGACCAGTCGGCGTGGTGAAACCGTACGCCCCTGCCCCGCCCGTCGCCGACAGTTGCTGGCTGTAATTCGCGCCAACCAGGCCGCTGGGCAAGCTGGCAGGCGAGATCGAAATCGTCGGGCAAAGTCCGATGACCAACACATACGCGGTTTCGCCAGCGCAGTTGTTGTTATCGGTGGCACGCACCGTGATCGGGAAAGTTCCGGATGAGCTCGGCGTGCCTGCCAACAACCCGGTGCCCGGATCGAGGGTCAAGCCATTGGGCAACGTTCCGTTGCTGATACTCCAGGTGATCGAACCGCTGCCGCCCGTGCGCGTGAATTGCTGGCTATAGGGCAGGCCCATTTGTCCGCCGTTGATCGTCGCCGGTCCCACCGTAATCGTCGGACAGGTCGGCGCGGGCCCGATCGTGCCGGTGTATTGCCGTTCACCGTAACAACCGCCAGCGCCAGTGACTCTAACAGTGAAGTTGTATGCGCCCGGCGCGCCCGCAGCCCCTGACAAGAAGCCGGTGCCGGGATCCAACTGCAACCCGTTTGGCAACGTGCCGCCGCTAATCGTCCAGGTAAGCGGCGCGGTTGCGCCGGTTTGCAGCAATTGCTGATTGACGGCCGCGCCTGCGGTAATTGCCGACAGTGACGTTGGGGTGATGCTCACGGAGGGGCAGTTGATCGTCAGGGTATAGGGGCGTTCGCCATAACAACCGCCTGCGTCGGTGGCGCGTACCGTGAAATTGAACACGCCTGACGCCAACGGCGAACCGTTCAACAGACCATTGTTGGGGCCGACGTTCAGACCGGCAGGCAAGGCTCCGGCGACCACGCTCCAGCTAATGTTGCCGTTGCCGCCAGATTGTGACAGTTGTTGGTTATACCCCGAGCCAAACGTGCCCGCAGGCAAGCTGTTCGGTGTGACCGTGATGGGGCAGCCGTTGGCTTGTGTGACGGTGAAAACCTGGCCCGCCACATTCAGCGTGCCGACGCGCGCAGGTCCCGTGTTCGGACTGACGGTGTAATTGACTGCGCCATTTCCGGTGCTGTTAATGACCAGGTTTTTGCCTGGCCCTGACGTGCTGCCAAGTCCCGCACCTGAAGTCTGCGGGCTGCTGCTGGTCAGACTGCCGCCTGATGTGATCGTGATCCAGGGCACATTGCTATTGGCCAACCAGGAACAGCCACTGGTGGTCGTAACGTTCACCGTGCCCGTGCCGCCCGCCGCCGCATAGTTTTGCGAAGTCGGATTGATGCTATAGGTGCAACCACCGTCTTGCGTGACGTTGACGGTTTGCCCGGCAACGTTGATGGAACCGGTGCGCTGTGATCCGCTGCCATTTGTGGTAACGGTGTAATTGACTGTGCCGTTGCCTGAACCGCTGGCGCCGCTGGTCACGATGATCCAGGGAGCATTGGTCGTCGCCCCCCACGCGCAATTGGAAGGCCCGGAAACATTGACGCTGCCAGTACCGCCCGCCACCACAAACTGCTGGAAAGTAGGTGTCACCGTAAAGACACAAGCAGAGGCTTGTGTCACTACAAAATTCTGTCCGGCCACGACAATCACACCCGACCGTTGTGCGCCGGTGTTAGGTGCGACGGAGTAATTGACCGTGCCGCTGCCCGTGCTATTTGCGCCCGAGGTGATATTGATCCAGTTGTCGTTGGTCGTCGCTGTCCAGGCGCAGCCCGCACCGTTGGTGACGGTGATCGAATTGTTGCCACCCGTGGCGGGCACATTTTGCGAAGAGGGCGACAACGTCGGCGAACAGTTTCCTTGTTGCGTGATGGTAAAGCTCTTGCCCGCAACCAAAATGATGCCGGTGCGCAAACTGCCATTGTTGGCCGACACAGTGTAATTGACGGTTCCGTTGCCTGAACCAGCCGCGCCGGACGTAATTTGAATCCAGGGATCGGTGGTGGTCGCCGTCCAGTTACAACCTGCGCCCATCGCAACGTTGATGGAATTGCTGCCGCCCGCTGGCGCAATCGTTTGTGACGTTGGCGTGAGCGTCGCCGTGCAAGGCGCGTCTTGTACGACGGTAAAGGTGAGCCCCGCGATCATCAGCAAGCCAACCCGCAATGTCGGATTCGGGTTGGGCGCGACCGTGTAATCAATGAAAGACGGCCCGGAACCGCTGGACCCGGTCGTCACCGTGATCCAGGAATTGCTGTTCGTCACCGTCCAGGCACAGTTTGCCCCATTGCCCAATTCGATGGTTGATGAACCGCCTGCCGAAGTGAAGCTTTGCGTTGAAGGCGTGAGAAAGGCGAAACAAGGGCCTTCCTGCACCAGCGAAAAATTCTGGCCCGCAATGGAAAACTGCGCCAAACGCTGTGGCCCGCTGTTGGCGGAAACGTTGATCGTAACCACGCCACTGCCCGAACCGCTGCTGCCAGATTGAATGTTCGCCCAGGCTACGTTGCCCGACGCCGTCCAATCGCAACCACTCTCAACGTTGACACCCACGGTGACTGTGCCGCCGGGAGCTTTGACGGTTTGTTGCGGCGGATTGAGCGATGCGGTGCAACCGCTGCCGCCGCCGCTGGCCGGAATCAGATAGCAAGGCGAGAACTCAGAGGTTTCGACCGGGTTGCTGAACGTATCCAGCAACGTCGCAGTTGCCGTCACCGCTTGTCCTCTGGGCAAGGGAATATCGTTAAAGGTTTTGCTGAAGGTCGCCGCACCAAGAGCATCCGTAAACACGTTGGTGGTTCCCAACAAAATCTGGCCTTCCCCCGCGCCACTGCCGTCACATTGTGGGCTGAGGAAAAATTCGATGCGGAACAATCTGCTCGGCGTGCTCTGCAATCCGCCGCTGATCGTGGTTGAAGTCGAGTTCCCGACCGCAAGCAAAATTACAGGGAAGTTCTGCAAATGGTTGGGTCCGTCATCCGTATCAACCGCAGGAAATGATGAATCATTTGCCGTCACCCCATCGCCATTCAAATCAATCGCCAACCCCGTATTGCCATACATGGAGTTGCCCAGCAGTTTATTGCCGTTGGCTGGAATCACCGTGATGATCATTCCGTTGACGATGACTTCCTGATAAACAACGATCCCGCCGTTTTGGTTGTTGGAGCGGATGACGTTGGACTCACTGGTTGTCAGCCCGCCAACCGTGTTGTTCGACGAACCAAAAATCAGTATGCCTGGGGCAATGCCCCCACCGCCCGCAATTCCGTTGCCCAGCGGATCAAATCCGTTTGGACCAGTACCGATGTAATTTCCCTTGATATGATTGCCGCCGCCAGGATTGGCCGCGTTGAATGCCTTGAGGCGGATACCGCCGCCGTCATTGCCAGAAATGATGTTACGCTCAGCCGTCGTGGAGCCGCCGATCACCGCGTTGTCGCCGCCGAAGCTATCAATCCCAAATCCACCGTTGCCCAGGTCTTCGCGACCGTTGACGTCCAGACCGATGTAGTTATTGACGATGCTGTTACGCGCCGCCGCCACAAACGGAGAATCCGTAGGCGTCAGCAAAATCCCCACACCGGTGTTGCCAGAAACCACGTTGCGTTCACCCAAGGCTGTTCCGCCAATCACGTTGTCTGACGAACCGCGCAGGGCCACCCCGACGCCGTTGGCGCGGCGCGCCAACCCGGCAGCATCGGTTCCGATCAAACAGCCTTTGATGGAGCTGAATCCTGATCCTTGCAAGGAAATACCGTCGCCACTGAACCGATTGATCACCAACCGCGAAAGCGCGCTGTTGCCTGCGGTAATTGTCAACCCGTTGGCTCCGGCGCCAGCATTGACACCGTTCAATTCGACGCGCGTCGCGCCGCCGCTATTGCCCACAATGTTGATGGATTCAGTAATCGTCGGCAGCGGAGAGGTCGGCGCGATGGAAGGAGTTCCTGTTCCAAGGGCGAATACGATCTGATCAGTTCCCGGTGTGCCAGCCGCACACTCGCCTGCGGCTGCGCCTGATGCGATGTTGGTGTTGGCGGCGATGATGGCTTCGCGCAGCGTACATTTGCCGTTGTTGGCAACGACGTCTCCTGCGTCATTCACCGTAATCGTGGCGACAGCTGCTGCCGCGACCGGCGCTGGTGTCTTCCCGCGCAAGCCACTCAAAGCTTTGGCCACACTGGCCTTCGCTTCAGGAGCCGCATTAAACCAGGCTCGCCCTGTTGTCACGCCTGTCGTGACGATAATCGCCAGCAAGCTCAACCAGACGATGGAAGTCAGGCGACGAGACGTCGACACCGACCCAGACTTCAGCCACCGGAGAAGTTTCGATGTGTGCATATTGGTTACGTTGAAGAAAGAGAAGCCGCAATCCGCCCGCTCGCCTAAGACTTGCCGTCAGATACACTCATCACAGGCACACTTTCCCCGCCAGGGGTGCGTTTCCAAATCAAAGGCAGCGCATTGTTTTGCCTATTTGTCCCAGTAAACGAGGCGGCGCTCAAAGTGCTCACAAACCACGATGTGAGGGGTTTATGAACGACTTGCTCAGTCGCCGGAGATGGAAGGAAAGCCAACGTTTATCAGCAAAAATTTGTGGCAGGAGCCAACAAACGGGCACTCTTCAAGTTGTTAAGTTGTTCCTCGCAACCTGACCTGAACAGGCCAGTTAAACTCTGATACAAGACCTGACATTCGGTAGCATTGACCTCAGGCAACGTACGCAATGAAGTGCGTCAGACTTCGTGCAGACGCTGCGGCACGGCGCCACTGTGAGACCTTCGTGAGGAAGGTTATTACTACCGAAAATAGGAGATATTCGTGTTTCCTCTCTGTACAAATTTGATTTGAGAGGAATCACTGAAGCAATCGCAGCCTACCATCCAGACTGTGTGCTTGCAAGATTAACCTTCTATTCAAGGTACTGTTTTTTAAGAAATTATTTTCGGAATCAGCCGGGCTTCAATTTCAGCAAAGATCGTTACACTTTTCCGCCGCCCCTTGGTGAAACAGGCTCATTGATGTGCACGCTAAAGCGAAGCAAGCGAGATTGAAACAGTAGCGACGGGCTTTAAGTCTGTGTTCAGAGCAGAAACAGACTTAAAGCTGTCCCACTTTTGACTGCGTTTACTTAGCGTGCCACGCGCGCGCCGCCGCCTTTCATGACTTTTTCGACTTCGCTCAAGGTCGCCATCGAAGTATCGCCCGGCGTGGTCATCGCCAGTGCGCCATGTGCCGCGCCGTATTCGACGGCGACTTGCGCGCCTTTGCCGGTCAGAAAGCCGTAGATCAATCCCGATGCGAAGGAGTCTCCGCCGCCGACGCGGTCATAGATTTCCAGGTTTTCGCGCAAGGTCGCCGAATAAAACTCGCCGTCGGCGTAACAGATCGCGCCCCAATCATTGAGCGAAGCTGTTTTCGCGTTGCGCAGGGTGGTCCCGACGACTTTGAAGTTCGGATACTCGGCCACCGCGCGCGCAATCATCTTTTTGAAGTTCGCCGGATCGAGTTCGGACAGGTGTTCGTCCACGCCTTCGACTTCAAAGCCGAGCGCGGCGGTGAAGTCTTCTTCGTTGCCGATCATCACGTCCACCAGCGAAGCCAGCGAGCGATTCACTTCGCGCGCTTTGGCGTGACCACCGATTCCCTTCCACAACGAATCGCGGTAGTTCAAATCGTAGCTAATGATCGTGCCGTGTCGTTTCGCCGCTTCCATCGCTTCTTGCGCGACGAGCGGCGTGGTTTCAGAAAGCGCGCAAAAGATGCCGCCGCAATGAAACCAGCGCGCGCCTTCCTGACCGAAGATTTTGTCCCAATCAATATCGCCCGGCTTCAATTGCGAAGTTGCCGTGTGGCCACGATCCGAACAGCCGACCGCGCCGCGCACACCGAAACCGCGTTCGGTGAAGTTCAGCCCGTTGCGCACCTCGCGGCCTACGCCGTCATACTTCACCCATTTGACGTGTGACTGATCCACGCCGCCTTGATAGATCAAATCCTGCGCCAGCCGTCCGACGGGGTTATCGGCGAAAGCCGTCACGACTGCGGTGTGCAAGCCAAAGCAGCGTTTCAATCCGCGCGCGACGTTGTATTCGCCGCCGCCTTCCCACACCTGAAACTGGCGCGTGGTATGAATGCGCCCATCGCCCGGATCGAGCCTGAGCATGACTTCGCCCAACGCCACCATATCCCAGCGGCATTCTTCTTTCGGTCTGATCTGTAAAGACATGTTTGCTCCTGTGAAGTAAGGAATGAATTGCAAGCGCCGCAAACTCTACCCGCTGTTTTGCAGTCAGGCAATACAGGGAACTCCCGCGCGCAAAACGCGTCAAAGCCACTGGCCGGAAAATGCTGGCGCAAGCCATCGCAGGCTTCGGCGTTCAGTTGATGCCAATTTCAGTTGCCCATTTCCATGTAACGCCCCGAATGATATTTCCCGAAGGAGAACGCTATGCAGTTGTCTCGTCTCTCAAGCCGCGCCGTGAGCGCCATCGTCTGTGCGCTGGTCATTTCGCTGGTTGCATTGGCGCAATCGCGCATCGTTCGCAAAACCGTGAGCAAACGCCAAGCCCCGCCAGTGGTGGCGGCAGCTCCATCTCCGACGCCGGTCGCGCGCACAACTCAGGCCAATTCGCTGCCGCTGCGGCGCGCAATTTTGTACAGCAACGGCGTGGCCTATTTCGAGCGACGCGGACTGGTGAGCGGACGCGCCGAAATCAATCTGTCGTTCAAACAATCGCAAGTGGACGATGTGCTGAAATCGCTGGTGGTGCTCGACCTGGGCAAAGGCCGCGTCGGCGCAGTCAGCTACAATTCGTCCGCGCCGCCGTCCGCGCGCTTGAACGAAATCCCCTTCTCCATCGAAGCCGCCACCGGCGCGGATGCCACCGGCGGACTGGCCGGCGTGCTGGAACAATTGCAAGGCGCGCGCGTTGCCGTCACAGCCAACAATCGCACCGTCACCGGTTCCATCCTGACCATCGGCGAACGCCAGCTCCCCGCGACTGAAAAAGACAAACCGGCAGTCAAAACGCATACGCTGGTGATCGCCAACGAAAGCGGCGAATTGCAAAGCTTCGACCTGACCGAAGTGCGCGGTGTGAAATTGCTGGACGAAGGCGCGCGGCAGGACATCGCGCAATTTGCCGACGCGTCGGCTTCTGCCCGCCGCCGCGACGCCAAAACCATCACCATCACGTCCGAAGGCCCAGCAGGTGACAATGCCCAACGCGAAATGGTCGTCAGTTACACCGTCGCTGCCCCCATCTGGAAAACGACCTATCGCTTGGTGCTCGATCCGGCGGGCAAACCGTTCTTTCAAGGCTGGGCCGTGGTGGACAACGTCGGCGAAGAGGATTGGGAAAACGTGGCGCTCTCGCTGGTTTCGGGCACGCCAGTCTCGTTCATTCAGCAAATTCAAAAACCGCTCTACCGCTACCGCCCGGTGATTCCAATTCCGGGAGACTTGAATCTCGATCCGCAGGTTTACGAGTCTGAAGTCGGCGTCGGCAGTGGAGTTGGTTATGGAGTCGGCGCAGGCCGTGGAGGCAATGTTGGCGGCGGCTCAATGGCAGTCGGCGCGGGAAGAGCAGATGCTCCGCCTCCGCCTCCGCCTGCACCTCGGTCAGAGCCGCAGCTTCTGCAAAACGGCAGAAATTTTTTTGCGACTGAAAACGCCACCGGCTTTGCCCGCCCAACCACCAGTGTCAGCAGCGCCATCACCAGCGGCGAATCGGGCATTGAAACCGCCGCCACCGGCGGCGAAGTCGGCGAACTGTTTGAATATCGCATTGACCAGCCGGTCACCGTGCGCCGCGACCGTTCGGCCTTGATTCCGATTCTGCAAACGAAGATGGAAGGCGAGCGCGTTTCGCTCTACAACGAGGCCACGCGCAAAGACCGCCCGATGACCGGCATCCGGCTGAAAAACACTTCGCCACTGACACTGGAAGGCGGTTCGCTGACCGTGCTGGACGGCGACGCGTATGCGGGCGAAGCTTTGATCGAACGGCTGAAAGCGGGCGAACAACGCTTCATTTCCTTCGGTCTGGATTTGAGCACGCTGGTAACGACGAAATTCAAAAGCGAGCGCCGCCCGGTCTTTTTGGTGCGCGCGACCAAAGGCGTGTTTGAAACGCATTACCACCGCACCGAACGGAAGACCTACACGCTGCTCAATCAGACCGACAAGAAACGCACGGTTTACATCGAACATCCGCTGCGCGACGCCTGGAAGCTGTCCGACGACACGCAAGCGCCCGCTTCGAAAACGACCAGCTATTACCGCTTCCGCGTCGAACTGGAGCCGCGCGAAACCAAAGAGTTGCCCATCACCGAAACACAGGTGTTGATGGACAGCTATCAGCTTTACGACCTCAGTTCGCGCGACGTGGAGCTGTTTGTTTCCAGCAACTACATTGACGCCGGCATCAAAGCCGAGCTGGAAAAGCTGATTGACTTGAAAGTGAAAATTGCCAAGGCACAGGGCCAGCTTGAACGGCTGGAACAGGAAGCAGAGGAAATCAGCGACGATCAAAAACGGTTGCGCGACAACATCTCCACGCTGAAAAACACCAACGAGGCCAAGCAGCTTGTCACGCGCTACATTGCCAAAGCGGGCGAGCAGGAAACGCGGCTGGAAGCCATCGCCAAAGAAAAACGCGAACTGCAAACCGAGGTTTCCAAATTGACCGGAGAACTTGGCGCGGCGGTGCGCGCGTTAAATCTTGAGCGCAAGTTGTGACGGACGGCGTCACAGCGTCCAGGCGTTTCGATACGCGACCGTTTCGGCAAGCACGGTTCGCAACAGTTTTTCAAACACAACCTGTTCAGAGCTGTTGCCTGCCGGACGGTCGTGCGCAAGATTGCGAACAACGCTGACGCGGCCTTTGGTGCGGATTTCAACCTCAAGTTGGCCGCTGTGTTGAAACCAGCTCAAACCATACCGCACGGCATCAGTGCGCTGTGCCATTGCGGCAGCCAGTTCGCGCAAACTGGTTTCGCCGCCTTTGGCATTGAGCACGAATTTGAGCAAACCACCCAGCCGCTGCAAAAACGCTTCCATCGTCAATTCCGCCGGACGCTGGTTGAAAACAACAATCCGGCCCGGTTTCACGACGTCCAAAGCGGCTTGCCATTCCTCTGGCCCCGGCGGCGTAGTCCAAACAATCAGCGTTGCGGCCTCTTTCAATTCCAGGCGGTTGCTGCCCGACAACGAAGCGTCGGCCTCGCGCCAGACAAGCGCCGCCGGATCATCGGCCAAGACTTCGGCCAACTTGGCGTGCGGATCGGCAACCTGGCTGAAATCCGCAACCTCGTATTCATCCGCCAGACTGACTTCTATCGCTTCGCCTTCGCGCGTTTGCAGGTCAATCGGTTCCAGCACCAGTTCGGGCGTTTCGCCGAAACGACTGAGACGCAATTGATACGCAAGATCGAATTTGCCTCCAGGCAATTCTTTGCTTCCGGCGTTCCACCACAACACGCGTTGCTGTGTGCCGTCGTCATCGGCGACAACCAATTCCATATGCTCGCCTTGCCGTCCCAGCTTTTTCTTGCGCGCCAGATGCAACCCCGTCGAAGCCAGCGCCAGCGGCGGATTGCCGTTGCCAAACGGGCCGAGCCTGCGCACATCGGCTTCAAAGGGCAAGTTGATTTCGGACAACCTGATCATGGCATCAATCGGCAACACGGGCTCTGCCGCCGTTTCAGTCGCCAGTTCGCGCACGGCACGCGACAACAAGCGGCGAAATTCAAAGATGTCGTCACGGCGCAACGTCATTCCCGCAGCCATCGCGTGTCCGCCGAATTTCAGCAGTTTTTCGCGACAAACTTTCAACGCGTCAGTGATATTCACGCCGGGAACGGAACGCGCCGAACCAAAGGCGATGTTTCCCCCGGATGGACCTTGTTCGCATAACAACACCACCGGTTTGTGAAATTCATCCGCCAGACGATTGGCAACGATGCCGACCACGCCGCCGGTCCAATCGGGATGCGCCAGCACAATCGCTGCGTATTCCAGCAACGAAGGGTCACGTTCCAGCAAGCGGCGCGCGCTTTCTTCGACCAAACGCGATTCCAGTTTGCGGCGCGCATTCATGCCTTCCAGTTGGTTGGCCAATTCAGCGGCGCGCGCCGGATCATCCGTCGCAAGCAATTCGACGCTGTCGGCAGCATTTCCCATACGGCCTTGCGCATTCAGGCGCGGGCCGAGTCCAAAGCCGATGTCCGATTCATCCAACGTCAGCGGATTGATGCGCGCCAGTTCGAGCAAGGCGCGCAATCCCAATCGCGCCGACACGCGCATCCGGGCCAAGCCGCGTTGCAGCAAATAGCGCGTGTCTTTTTTCTGTTCGGCGACATCCGCAACGATGCCGAGCGCGACCAGATCGAGCAATTCGTCTGTGTTTCGGTGCTGGTTCAATGCGACGATCAATTGATAGGCGACAGCGACGCCCGGCAATTCGCGCAAGGCGTGTTCGGGCGGCAAGCGCATCGGATTGATGACGGCGAGCGCTTCGGGCAACGTGTCGCCCAACAAGTGATGATCGGTGATGATGACATCCACGCCTGCGGCGTGTGCGACGCGCACGGCTTCGTGCGAAGTGATGCCCGTATCACACGTGATGATGAGATTGACACCTTTGGCCAGCCAGTCGTGCAACTTTGGCAAGTGCATGCCGTGGCCTTCGCCGTCGCGCAATGGCACGTGATACTGCACGTTTGCGCCAAGTGAGCGCAGCGCCGTGAACAGCAGCGTGGTCGCAGTTTGCCCGTCCACATCAAAATCGCCCCAAATCAAAATGGCTTCGTGTTGGCGAATGGCGCGGGCTAACCGTTCAACGGCGGCGGTCATATCCGGCAACGCAAACGGTGACGTCGGTTGATAAAAATTGGGATCAAGGAAGGCTTGCGCGGCTGTCGGGTCAGTCAGGCCAATGCGCGTCAGGCGTTCGGCAATCAGCGGATGCCCGCCGACAAAATGGCGCAGGTCATCAGGAACGGACACAGGTTGAGGAAGTTGCCAACGCATTCAAGCACGGCGGGCGGGACGCCCGCGCTCCCAGCTAAAAACTGATCTCTTCGATTTCATCCAAATCCAGCGACAAACCGTCTGGCCCATCTTCTTCGTCCAGTTCGTCCAGATTGCCGGGAAGTTCGCCACGCTCACACAGCGAACGGTAAGGGCAAAAGCAGCAGTGACGTTCATTTTCCGTTTTCGCAAACTCGGTGCTCGCGGCAATGCTTTGCAATAATGACGTCAGCCGCGCTTCGTCCTTGCGCAGCTTTTCAGCAGTCAGCTCGAAGTCGACCGTTTCGCCAGTTTCGGCAAACCAATACGCCAGCCGGATTCGTTCTGGCGCAATTGGCTGGCCATCGTTTAACCAATCGCCGCCGCGCGCCAACACGACGGGATACACCAGCGTTTGCATGCGGTCAGCCAACCGCAAGCGTTTTTGCGGACGACCCGTTTTCCAATCCACGATCAAAAAACTGCCGTCAGCAAGTTTTGCCACCACATCGTATTTCGCCATCAACAAGCTGTCGGCGAGCGGCACGGTCAACGTCAATTCGGGAAAGCGCTCAGCGGGCAAGTTCGCCGCTTGCCAGGTCAGATAGCGCGTCCACCAGATTTTCAAGTCGTCATCGGCGATGGTTTCTGTCAGCACATCCGCCGGAACCCCCAGTGCGTGTTGGTGCGCCAGATGATGAAACTCCTGTCCTTTTTGCTGACCGGCTTCGTAAAGCAACGCTTGCGCGGTTTCCTGTGCGGGCCAGCGCGCGTCCAGCAAATAGCGCAGCTCGAACCGGCGCGGACAATCCGTGAAATCCTGCAACATGCTTTGGCTGAAGGTGAAATCTTCAGGAAGACGCATTCGCTTCACCTCCCTCCAAGGCAACGGCCAGCGCTGGCAGCGGTTTGGCCGCCTGCAAATCCAGGCTTTTTCCGGTGTTCCAGGTGATAATCAATTCGCGTTTGGCGCGCGTGATGCCGACATACAACAGCCGCAACCGTTCAGAACAGTATTCCAGACGCGCTTGCTCGCTGGCTTCGCCTTCGCGATACGGTTCGTTGACAGCCAAGGCGCGCAACTGGGCCAACGCTTCAGCGCTGAGATTCAAACGGTCGCGCGCGAAATAATTTTCGCTTTGGTATTTGTCGAACGGATCGCCAGACGGAAAGTCGTAATTGTTGACTGACATCAGATACACGCGATCCCATTCCAGCCCCTTCGCCTTGTGATGCGTGATGACCACCGCCTGCCCGACAAAACCTGTCGGATCGAATTGATCGTCTTCTTCGCCCAGCCCCGCGAACTTGCGATTGTTGCGGACAATTTGTCCGAGTTCGACGGCGTAATCGGCCAAGCGGTGTTCGGGGTTGTCTTCGGCATAGCTGCGCAAATGCAACGCGATGCTATAGGCGGTCGCAAATTCGGCGGGTTCTTTGAACAGCTCTCCGCTGATCGTGAGCAGCAACTGATCAATCGGCAACAACGCGGCGTCTTGCCAACGCTGGATCAACGCGCGGAAGGCTTCCAACCGCTCGAATTTTTCCGGCGCTGACGAATTGCCGCGCAAATCCAACAGCCAGTCTTTGTCGCGCGGCGCAGTAAACTGCTCAACGTATTTCAGTTTGCGCAACTGATTGACCGCGTCGTTGGTTTTGGTGGCCTCGCCGTCTTCGCGCAACCAGGCGCTGAAAGCTTTTACCAGCATCGCGGTGTCAGTCGGATGCGCCAAAAAATCAATGATGTGATGCAACGTGCGCGCGACTTCGCGCGTGGAAGTGGTCGTACGCAAGACTTCGACGTGCGGGATTTTCAGTTGTTGCAACAGCTCGCCCATCTTTGCGCCGTTGGCGTTGGTCGGCAACAACAAAGCCACGGTTTTGTCTGGATTGTCGGCCAACCAGGCGCGCACGGATTTCGCCACGTCTTCGCGTTCTTTTTCCGAAGAGCGCTGATCCTGCCAGAGGATTTTGACGTTTGCGCCTTCGTCGGGCGGATTGTTTTCCGCCGGTTGAATGAATGGCGCGCTCAGCGGGCGGCGCTGGCGTAATTTCGCATTGGGATGTTTCAGCGACCATTCGATCAAACGGTTGGCCGTGGCAATGATGCGCGGCGCGCTGCGTCCGCTTTCAGGCAATTCAACGGCGGTCACATCCGGCTCGCGCAAAAAGCTGCGCAGAAACTCAGGGTTGGCCGTGGTGAAGGTCTCATAAATCGCCTGATTCGGATCGCCCACGCGCACCCAGTTTCCGCTTTCGCCCGCCAGTTTGCGCAAGATCGCTTCCTGCAATTTGCTGCTGTCTTGCGCTTCGTCTTCCAGAATGTAGGGCCAGCGCTGGCGCAACGTAGCCAGATAATCGGGCGAAGCTTCGAGCACGTCGAGCGCCAAGCGAATCAAATCCTGAAAATCCACGCCGCCGCGATAACGCAACCCGCGTTCGTAACTTTCGTAAATCTCGGTGAACATTTCAGCCAGCGGCAAACTTTGTGTGGCGGCACTGAGCGCGGCGCGCAACGCATCGGGCCGCCAGCGAAAGTCTTTCGCTTTCTGAATGACTTCGAGCGCGATGTCCGCCGCACGTTCGCGCCAGACGCGGCGCGATTGCTCTTTGTTCTGGTGTTCGGCGCTGAAATATTCCTCGACGCCAAAATCACGATGCGCGTTGAACCACGCCGCCACGGCTTCGGTCAGAATAGCCTTGGCTTCGAATTCATCCACAATCTGAAAATCATCGGATAAGCCAACCAGGCTGGGGCGTTCGCTGACAATATCGTTGGCCAACCCGTGCAGCGTTCGCACACGATAAAGCGTGCCCAGATTGCCTTCGCCCAGAAAGTTGCGCACAGACTGTTCAAACTTGCCCCGCGCCGAATTGACCAGCGTCACAATCAAAATCTGCTGCCCGCGTTGCAAATTGGCTTCGCGCACGAGTTTGGCCGCCAGCGCCGACAGCGTCGTGGTTTTGCCGCTGCCGGGCACCGCCGACACGCCCATTTTGCCGCCGGAATACGCCAGCACTTTGGATTGATTGGGACGAGGATGAAAATTCGCGCTTGCCATTCATTTGTCATTTTCCATTTGCCAGTTGTCGTTTTTCATTTGTCATTACGGCCAGCAGCCCAATAACAAATGACAAATCTCATATGACAAATGGAAAATGAAACAGCCCTACATATTGGTTTCCTGGTTGAGAGTGCGCAGCAAGAGATCAAAAATGATCCGCAA
Organism: Acidobacteriota bacterium; assembly: GCA_016789605.1. Taxonomy (GTDB): domain Bacteria; phylum Acidobacteriota; class Blastocatellia; order RBC074; family RBC074; genus RBC074. The sequence continues at coordinate 27,851 of JAEUQO010000067.1, read as the reverse complement.
ATCGCCTTCGCGTTCGTTGCCGCGTTCGTCAAATTTGCTGTAGCCGACAAAGATTTTCTTGCGACAGCGTTTCAGCAATCCCGTCACCACGCGCAACAGCATTTCGCGCGAAGTTTGCTGCTCGTCGTTTTCCGTCCAGATTCTGCCCGCGGGCCATTGCCGGCTTAAGACGTATGGTTGCGTCAACGGTTGTTGCAACCGACGCGTCCAGGCCTGACTGTCAATGTTCAGCCAGAACTGATATTCCACCGGCTGGTTGCTGAGCAAAAACGTGTAGGCAGGCGCAATCAACACCGCATCGGGGCTTTTCTTCCAATCGCGCGGCTCGTATTGGTCGGCCAGAATTCCGGCGTCTACCATCCGCGCATATTCCTGTCCGGTATCGGTGTCGGGTTCGATCTGATCCAGCGTTTGGCGAAACGAACGCGACGAATCAATCAGATTGGCAACGATGCGTGCTTCGTCAAAGGCGTTTTGCGGATTCGCGCGTTTGGAAAAATGAAAGCCGAAACCTTTTTGCGAAAGCACTTCGCCAAACAAGCGGCTGAAAAAGATATCTATGGTTTCAGGCGTTCCCGCGCGATACGCGTCGAGCCAGCCCACCAGCTTGTCGAAACGCTCGCCAAAAACTTCGGTGATGCGCGCGCGCATTTCGGGATTTTTGCTGATTTCGCGAAACGGCAACAGCTTGCCGCCGACAAAACGAATGTCAGCCAACAAGGTCGCGCGCGCCAAATCCAGGTCGGCCATGGCACTGAGCAGCATTTGCACGACGTCGAACTTTTTCACCTGATGTTGCGGTTCAATCTGCCAATGGGAGTGCGCGAGTTTGGCCAGGGTGATCAAGGCGCGCACGGCGGGTTCGGCGTGCAACGGGCGCGACGGACGCAAGGTGTAAGACGGCACGCCGCGACTTTCCAGACGCGAAACCAGCGAGAAGCGCAACGAATCGCTCATCAACGGCGCGAGAATGACGATCTGGTTTTGCTTGACCTTTTCTTCCTGCACCAACGCGGCCACGGTGTCGGCCACCCAATCCACCATCTGTGTGTGAAAACGGCTGCGGCTGGCGGGCGTAAAGCTGATCGCCGCCGCTGTCTCGCCTTTTCGTTTGGGCGCGTCCAGCGTTTCGCCCGTCATCAATTCGCTGATTTCGACCAGCAACGATTCCACCGCAGGCGACATTACGCGCGTGGCATCGAGCTCGTATGTCGTGGTGCAAAGCTCCTGCAACGATTCGGCACTGACTTCATCTGCGCCGAGAAAGCGGCGATAACTGGCCGCTTCGTCATAAATCAACAAAGCCGAGTGACAACCGGGCAGCCATTCGCGCAGCAATTGATGGGTAACAGGCGTGTCCTCTTCGAGATTGTCGGCAATGATGTGTTTGTAACGGCGCGTCAGGTAAGCGCGCGGCACATCGTGCGGCCACAACTGCTGAATGAATTGCGACACCTGCAGGGAAAAATCCAGCAGCCGGTGTTCCAGACAATATGCGCGAAAGACGTTCACACAGGTTTGCGCATCGTCATAAATGTGCGCTTGTTCCTGATCGCTGGGCAAAGCGGCCTTCAACCGTTGCGCCAGCGTTGTATGCGGAAAACCGACCAGCGCGGATTTGTTCAGATTGTCGGCCAGTTGGCTGAACAAACGCGGGCGCGTGATCGTCACGCTGTTGAAATAATCGTTTTGCGCGATCTGCGGCTCGAGCAATTTGAACATCAGATACTGAATCAGTTCTGACGACAAAAACGCCGGACGGCGAAGCGGTTCGTGCTGGTTGAGCTGTTTGGCCAACAACGGCCAGAACAGATTGACGATTTGATGCGACAAACTGCCGAGCGTGGCAACGGTGGCTTCGGCTCCGCCCTTGCGGCGCGGATTGCGAATTTCGTTGTAATACGGCAGCGCCAGCCGTTTTTGCGGCACCAGCACCAAAATCGAATGCGCCGGAACGCCCGCTGCGATCAATTGGCGCAACCGCCACACGCCCACGGTGGTTTTGCCTGTTCCGGCTCTGCCACGCAAAAAGAGCTTGGCGTCCAGCGGCGACGCCACAATCTCTTCCTGCTTTTTCGTCAAACGAACGCTCATTAAAATCCAGTTCCAGCCGCTTGCTACCGCGCGCGGTACTGACTCACCAACGCCACGGCTTCTGCGGCCAGACGTTTCACCGTAGCGAAATCGCCCGCTTCAAACAAATCCGGTTTGACCATCCAGCTTCCGCCACAGGCCAACACGGCTGGCAACGCCAGATACTGTCCGATGTTTTTGGTATCAATGCCGCCCGTCGGAATGAATTTGACCTGTCCATACGGCGCACAAATCGCTTTCAGAAAATTGACGCCGCCCGCCGGTTCTGCCGGGAAAAATTTCAGCACGTCCACGCCTTTGGCCAGATTCATCTCGACTTCGGTCGGCGTGCAAACTCCGGGAAAGATCGTCGCGCCTTTGGCCAGACAAAAATCCACCGTCGTCGGATTCGTGCCCGGCGACACGATAAATTGCGCGCCACAATCCAGCGCACGTTGCGCCTGTTCGGTGGTCAGCACCGTTCCCGCGCCTAGAAACAGTTCGGGAAATCGCTTGCTGATTTGTGCGATCGCCTCAGCGGCAGCCGCCGTGCGAAAGGTGATTTCCGCACAGGGTAAGCCGCCTTCCAGCAAGCTTTCCGCCAGCGGCAGCGCGTGTTCCAGTTTTGGCAAGGCAACGACGGGGATGATGCCCGTCTGACGAACTCGTTCGTTGATGTTCATGCAGCGTCAAGGCTCCAGGTTGAAACGTATGACCAGATTGAAACGTATGAAACGAAGAAAGGCATCTTATGCGCGAACTTCGATTGGCTGCAAGACGTCCTGTCGTGTGGGCAGACGCGCAAAACTCCGCCGCGCTTGCTCGTAAGAGCTGCGCGGCGGAGTTTTGCGTCCTTGACGAATCTCAATTGTCAGTAGGTGATTTTCAGCGCGAATTGCCAGCTTCGGGCGGCGGATTGCGTACCGGTGATACGTCCGAAGTTGGTGTCTGTCGGGCTGGTATTGGGTGTGCTGAAATTGACGTGGTTGAACGCGTTGAAAGCTTCCGCGCGAAAACTGGCGTTGACGCGTTCGGTGATCGCGAATTTTTTGCTTAGCGAAAAATCCCAGCGTTGCTGGTCGTCGCCGCGCAAGCCATTGAACCGCAGCGGAAAGGTGCGCAGGTTGCTGGCCAATTGCTGCGCCGCATTTTTATTGAATCCGGCGTCGGTGTTGAACCAGCGGTCTACATCACGTGCGTCTTTGGGCAAGGTGATGTTTTTGATGTCGCCCGTGAAAATCACATTGCCAAACCCAATCGGCGGGCCGGACTGACGTTGCATCACATACGCGATCTGCCACCCGCCAACAACAGTGTCAGCCCAGCGCGACAAATTGTTGGCAAATTTACGGCCTTTGCCGAAGGGCAATTCGACAATACCGCTGGCAGCGACGCGATGCGTGCGGTCACCGCCGCTGATGGTTTCATATGGCAACGCATCGCCCGCGTTCAGAAACTCGGTCGCGTCCATCTGTTTCGACCAGGTATAAGCCAACTGGAAGGTCAGCCCCTGTGCAAACCGCTTTTCGATTTTCGATTGCAATGAGTGGTACCAGGAATAGCCAATGGGTTCTTCGACGGTGACCGTACCGAAATGCGGATATGGTCGCAGCAGTTGTTCGCGTGAAATATTCGCGCCGAAAATCGAATTCAATCCGCGAAACGGATTGGGAAATTGCTGCGACAAAAAGTTGATCGTCGTCTGATCGCGCGTGGCCAGCGTGCTCAGGTAACGATTTGGCGTTGCGTTGTAATTGCGCGACACGGCGATGCGTGTGCCGCGATTGGCGACATAGGCCGAATCGAAGATGAATCCAAACGGCAATTCATACTGGATGCCCAACGACCAGCGTTGCGCGTATGCCTGTTTCAAGTTCGGATCGAAGAAGGAAATGTTTTGCCCGATGTTGGTCAACAAGCCTGCGCTGGAACCCGGCGCAGGGATCAACCCATTCGGAAACGGATTGGCAAACGTCGCCACGTAAGTTTGCCCGTTGTCGAGCGACGCTTGAATCGGCGTGCTTTGCGAGAAACCGGTTTGAATCGGTGCGGTCGTGTTGACGCCCAGCGTGTCATAAAACAATCCGTAGCCGCCGCGCACCACCAGTTTTTCAAACGGCTGCCAGGCCAACCCGAACCGCGGCAGGAAATTATTCTTCTCGCCTTTGAAAGGGCTGCGTCCGTTGTCGCCTTGATTGACGAATTGCAACCCGCCTTGCACACGGAAATTGGCCGCTGCCAGTTCAGGAATCGGATTGTTGGCGTATGCCGCTTTGGCCGCCGCCTCAAGCGGATTGCTTTGCCCAAACGCGAATCCGGCAACCAAGCGATTGAACCGTTCGGTGATCGGCGTTTCCAGTTCGTAGCGAAGCCCCAGATTCAACGTCAGCTTGCGCGACAGTTTGAAATCGTCTTGCAGGAAAAAGCCAAAGAATTTGTCTTGTGCCGCAAAACTGGCGCTGCGCGACATTGAGCCTGCCGGAATGCCCAACAGGAATGCCGCCAAATCCTGTCCCAGCGGCGCGGCGGCAGCGTTATCAAGCGGTCCGCGCAAAAATGACGCTGACGTGCCGAAATTGAAATCCGGCGCGATATCGGTCTGAAAGCGATTGCCGAACGAACGGTAAAAACGAATGTCCGCGCCCAATCGCAGGTTATGTTTGCCGAGCAGCCAGGTATTGGTATTCGCCAGACTATGGATCAAACCGGTGTTGGTGCCGTCGCCCGATTCCCACGGCGACAGCGTGGCGAATCCGCCCAATTGAATGCGCGGCACAGTGGCCAGCGTTGGGTCTAGCAATTGGCTGATCAGGTTTGACGAAAAGCCCAACGACGCCAGATCGGTGCCCTGACTGAAGCGCTTTTCGGGGAATTTTTGATAGGTGATGCCGTAACGCACATTCGTGACAAACGTCGGACTGAACGAATACACGTCGTCCAACGCCAGCCCGGCGTTGTTGCGATTGAGCTGGATGCCATTCACGTCACGGCTAAAAAACGTATTGCCGGTCAGGCCTTTGCGCTCCGTCCAGGTGTCGTAATGCACGCGCGCAAACATGCGATGCCGTTCGCTGAAGGCGTGATCAAACCGCGCCATATACACGTCGTAGCTTTCGAGAATCTTGTAGGCCTGAAAATAGTTGTTGCGCCCGTCAGCGGTGCCGGTCTGATTCGGCAGCGGGTAATAGTTGAGAATCTTTAGCGCTACCGGATTGAGCAAATTGGTCGGGATGACGTTATTCGGGAACGGATCGCGTTGAAACCGTCCTGCCGTGGTGGCGGGCCGCGTCGTGAACGGATTGAAAAGCTGATAGGTCGCGTTGATTTTCAGCAGATCAGAAAAATCGCCCTGCCGCTGTTTGGCCGTGGGAACCGTCGCCGTCAGACTGCCTGAATCGCTCCAGCGATTGCTTTCCCAGGCAAAGTACCAAAACGTTTTGTCAGTGCCGTTATACACTTTCGGAATGCGCACTGGCCCGCCCGCCGACGCGCCAAACCGGTGGTCGCCATACGATGTGCGCTTGGTGTTGTTTTTGTTGTTGAAGAAATTGGCCGCATCCAAAAAACTGTTGCGTTCCCACCAATGCACTTCGCCGTGCAATCCGTTGCCGCCGCTGGCGGTGTTGACGTTGGTCAGCGCGCCGATCGTGCGGCCCACAGCAGCATCATACGAAGAAGTCTGAATCTTGAATTCCTTGACCGAATACACCGGCGGGCTGAATGCCACGCGCGATTGCCCGTTGCCGACCGGGAAATTGTTCGGGATGCCATCAATCGTGAAATCGTTATTGAATTGCCCGTTGCCGTCCGAAGAAAACTGCGATGGCGCATTGTTGAATCCGGCTTTGCGCAAGCGCATATCGGTAGAATTCACCACGCCCGTCGCGATCAACGTCAACTCCATCGGGTTCCCGGCAAAGAGCGGCAATTCCTGCACGCGGCGTTCGTCAATCACCTGCCCTAACGAAGACCCGGCAGTATCGAGCAACGGCGTGGTCGAACTGATTTCGACCGCTTCGCTCAATTCGCCCGCCTGCAGCGCGACATTCAATTCGACGGTTTCGCTAACGCGGACTTCGACGCCGGTTTGCACAAAACGTTTGAAACCTGTTTTTTCGGCGGTCACGCGATAAGCGCCCGGCAACAAAAACGGCACGCTGAAACGACCGTCTTCGTTGGTGGTCGCCGCCGTCGTGACATTGGTTGCGGTGTTATTGATTTCGACTTTGACGCCGGGTAACACTGCGCCAGTGCTGTCAGCCACGCGCCCGATGATGGTGCCGCGCGATTCCTGGGCAAAAACGGCGCCAGCCAACCAGACGACAACGACCAGCACACTCACAACGTGTGACCTGATGGAATCAAATTTCTCTCTGCTTTTCATGATGCTCTCCGATCTGTATCTCGTGCCGGAAGCCTATGCGTTGGCAAAGGCTCAGGACATCGGTTTAGTTCGCGCGTTTGAGAAAGTTTTCCAGCCAGAGGTTCAAACGATCCGTCTGTTCTGGAACCGTGGCGTGTCCCATTTCCAAAGCCAGCAGCAATTCTTTTTTGCCGGGAATGACATTGTATGCCGCATACATCGAAGTCGGCGGACAGGTTTCGTCGTTGAATCCCCAGGTGTAAATGCCCGGTACTTTGACGCGCCGCGCAAAATTGACCACGTCGTAATACTTCGACGTTTCGATCTTTTCCTTCGTACGATGCGAATCCGGGCCGGTGGCCCGGAACATATGCGGCCAACCGCCTGCGCGATTGTGCAAATAGCCGGTCACATCGCTCAGCGCGGGATAAAGCGCCGCCAGACCTTTGACGCGCGGATCGAGTCCCGCCGTGACGATGCTGAGCGCTCCGCCCTGGCTGCCGCCGGTGACCGCCAAATCCTGTCCGTTCCATTTCGGCAAACTGGTCAAAAAGTCGTTGGCGCGCACACACCCCAAATAGACGCGACGGTAATAGTAGGTATTCCGATTGTCCAGGTTGTTGAACATGTATCCGGCCAGGCCGCCACGACCGAGCGAGTCATACACTGATTGATCCAGAATCACGGGCAAGCCGTGAATGCCAATTTGAAAAGTGATGATGCCTTTTTCGGCCAGCGTGACCAGTCCGCGATACGGCCGCACACCCGCGCCCGGCACGCTCAACACGGCGGGGAATTTTCCTTCCGCTTTGGGTTCGCACAAGATGCCGTACAAACGACTGACGCCGCGCCCGTCGCCGCCGATGTTTTGCAGATTGACGTGATACACATTGACCGTAGCAGTGCTGTATTCAGGCAGCAGCGTCAATTTGGCGTCCAGCGGAATTTTGGCCAATTCCTTTTTGCCGTCCGTCCAAAACGTATCGAAATCTGCCGGATCCTCCGTCGTCGGTTTGAGCGTTTCAGGGCTAAAGCCCGCTGTCGCCAGGCCGCGATACGTCTTGCCGTCGACTTCGACCGTGACGATGCAACGCAAAAAGCCCGCTTCTTTCATCGTCCCCGCGTCGAGAATCAAGCCGGTTGGTGGCACGACTTCGGTTTTTTCCAGCGTAGGCGGCAACATCTCAGGGCCGATTTTGTAACTGGCGCGGACGCCCGGCACGGGATGGCCGCTTTGCCACACGTTGATTTGAAATTTGACGGGCTCGCCTGGTTTGTATGTCCAATCGGGATGATCCGGTCGAACTTGCACCAGAACCTGTCCGGTTCTGCTTTGCGCAAACGCGGTCAGGTTCGTCACCAACAGGAAGGCAAACGCAGCGCAGAACGCCGGTTTGAAAACAATCGCGCGAAGCTTGTTCACTGGAAATCTCCTGAAAAGTAAATTCATCTTGTCTCGTTGTTGCCGATGCGGCGCGGATGAAACTGTGTGCTGACGTTATCAGCCTGCCATCAAAAAAATGTCAATGGATTTTTGGCCACAAGCAAAATTTACCGCCGCCGTCCAGGCACGGCTGTTATGGTTTGGATTGACGGGCGCAAATCGAAAACCAATACTCCGATTATGACTGAACTTGTGAAACCTGCGGTTTTACGCCCCGGCGATCTGGTGGCGGTGGTTGCGCCTGCCAGCAATTTGAAGGCGGAGTATCTGGCGCGCGGCGTGGCGGAATTGGAACGGCTGGGATTTCGTGTCCGACAGCGCGCAGACATTTTGGACAAGGCGCGTTACACCGCCGGTTCAGATGCGCGCCGTACTGAAGAGTTGATGCAGGCGTTTACCGATCCCGAAGTCAAAGCCGTTTGGGCGGCGCGCGGCGGTTATGGCGTCATGCGCATTTTGCGCCTGCTGGATGAAAATGCGCTGCGCGCCAATCCGAAAGTCTTCATCGGATACAGTGATTTGACAGCGCTGCATTTGTATTTGTATCGCCGTTTTGGCTGGGTCACATTTCACGGGCCGATGGCGGCCAAAGACCTGGCGGGCGGTGAGCAACATTACGACCGCCAAAATCTGATTGCTGCGTTGATGCAAACAACGCCGCTGGGTGACATTGCGCCTGCACCGCACGCCTCACAACTCGAAGTGCTTCACCCCGGTGCAGGGCCGGTTGCAGGCCGCTTGCTGGGCGGCTGTTTATCGTTGCTGACGGCGATGCTCGGCACACCAGACGAACTCGAGACGCGCGGCGCAATTCTGTTTTTGGAAGACATCGGCGTGAAACCGTATGCGCTGGATCGAATGTTTCAGCAATTGCGTCTGGCCGAAAAACTGGACGGAGTTCGCGGCATTGTGTTTGGTGAAATGGCGGATTGCGTGCAGCACGCGGAACAGGGCTACACAATCCAGGAAGTGCTGGCCGAAATGACTGCGGATTTGGGAATTCCGGTTTTGTTTGGCTTGCCGAGCGGGCACAGCGTGCGCGGAAATCTGACGTTGCCGCTGGGCGTTGAAGCGAGGCTGGATGGCAGGAATGCAACGCTGACGATTCTCGAAGCAGGCGTCAGCGAAAGAGAGCGGGATTGACCACGCTCTCTTTCGCCGGTTGCCAGGCTGCTACCAACGAATCGTCACGCGGAATGATCCGTTGTTATCACGGAAATAGTCATCGTTGATGCCCAGGAACAGTCGGCCATATTCCCCTTGATCAACCTGTGCATTGCCACGATCCCCGATAAAAACGAAATTGGAATCGCGTCCGTCGCGGTAACGAATCTTGGCGATCAAAGCGCCAACGCCTTCGTCCTGGATGGGATAGCGCGAGCCGGAAACTTGCGCGTCGCGGTCACCATCCGCGCCCGCGCGGCGGCGGTTGCCGATTTCGATTTCACCATCGGCGAGAAATTCAAAGGTCATGCCCGGTTCGACATCAATGCCTGTGTCTGTCCAGGGCTGGGTGGCAGAAATCGTGATGGTCTTTTCACGACCTTGCGTGGGGCGGGAACCGCTGTTGCGATCCATCGACACGTTGACGCGATATTGTCCGCGTGCATCGCGCGTTTCCCAGTGATTGACCGTGAAATACAACGGGCCATCAGCATCGGCGACAAATTCGCGCGAACGTCCAATCAGAATAGGCGGCGAATTCGGGTCTTGCCCAATAGCGGCAATCAGTGCGCCATCGTTTTCATCCGGCAATGGAGCATCCTGATCGCGACGGTTGACGCCATCAGGACCGCTTTGCGTGCGTCCATCCAGATAAATTGTGCCGCTGGCTTCAACGCGTATGCGCTGACCGCGCCGAACTTCCAGCGAAGTGCGATACCACTTTTCCTCCAGCCGCACGTCAAATGCGGGCAGGGATTCCCAGCCTGCGCCGGTATTGCCTCCGCCCGTATTGCCTGAACCACCGGTATTGCCTCCACCCGTGTTGCCTGAACCGCCTGACCCGCCACGAGGCGGAACAGGATAGCGATCATCGCGCCGATCCGGTTCGCGTTCGATCACCAAACGCGTGACTTCAGCGGGGCGAAAATTCAGCCGCCGCCCGTTGTCGAGTTCAAAGACAAATTGATTGTTCTCAAATCCGATAAATCTACCTTTGAGCACGCTGCCGTTTTTCAGATACAGCGTGTCAGCCAGCGCGCTGCCAAACAAACAAACGAGCAGCCCAAACACAACAAGGATTTTTCGCATACGCTTTTTGTGCGCCACCGACTTGAAGGCGATAACGCAGCACCTCCTGCTGATGGTTGATCGGGGGTTAATGATTAATGTGGGGTTAAAGCCGGGGCGAGTATAGCACAGCCCGACGCCAGAAACGCCGCCAAGCCTCGTCTTTGGTTGAGTTTCCGCGCATAACCTCATACACTTTCGCTTACTACAGCAAACTTCACCTGCAAACGGAGATCGTGGATGAACAAGAGCAAGTTCCTGCAAGGTAAACGCATTGCTCCGACGCCGATTACCAAAGACACTTCCCTGGTACAAGTAATTGAAACGACCTTTCAAGCGTATAACGCGGCGCGGTTGCGCGAAGGTGCGCAACTTTTCGCGGACCGTATGCTAGGCGAAGACGTCACGGTCGGCCTGACGTTGACGGGCGCGCTGACGCCCGCAGGTCTGGGAATTTCCACGATCATTCCGTTGCTCGAAGCCGGTTTTGTAGACTGGATCATTTCGACCGGCGCCAACTTGTATCACGATGCGCATTTCGGCATCGGTTTGTCCCTGCATCGCGGCAATCATCAAATTAGCGATGTAATCTTGCGCGAAGAAGGCGTCGTGCGCATTTACGACATCTTCTTTGATTACGACGTGTTGCTTTCGACCGACGCGTTCTTTCGCGAAGTCATCCGCGCCGAAGAATTTCAGCGCGAGATGTCCACCGCCGAATTTCATTACCTGTGCGGCAAATACATTGCCGAGCGGGAACGCGTGTTGGGGCTGAAAAATCAATCCGTGCTGTCGGCGGCCTATACCTATGGCGTGCCGGTTTACACCTCTTCGCCGGGTGACAGTTCTATCGGCATGAACGTCGCCGCGATGGAGTTGCAAGGCGGCAAGTTGCGGTTGAATCCGTCAGCGGATGTAAACGAAACGGCTGCGATTGTGCTGTCGGCCAAACGCGGCGGCGGCAAATCCGCGATTTTCATTTGCGGCGGTGGCAGTCCGAAAAACTTTGCGCTGCAAACCGAACCGCAAATTCAGGAAGTCCTGGGCATCGAAGAAAAGGGCCACGATTTCTTCCTGCAAATCACCGATGCACGGCCTGACACCGGCGGGTTGAGCGGCGCAACCCCCAGCGAAGCCGTCAGTTGGGGCAAGATTGACCCCGATCAATTGCCGGGCACAGTCGTTTGTTATGTGGATTCGACGGTAGCCTTGCCGTTGATCACGGCCTATGCGCTGGCCAAACACGAACCGCGCCCGCTAAAACGCCTGTACGACCGTCGCGGAGAAATGATGGATTTGTTGAAGAGCGAATACGAACGCTCTACGCGCAGATAGCCTGGCTAATAATGTGCCCCAAGTGTGCTATGCTGTCGCCGGTATCTGGTGCCCCATAAGGAAGTAACCCAATGTCGTTGTCCGTTCTCTCAAATTTTCGCAGTGTTTTTACTGCCCCAGATATTGCCATTGATCTTGGCACTGCCAACATACGCCTGTACGCATCTGGACATGGACTGATCGCCGATGAACCGTCCATGATCAAAGTCCGTCCCGATGACGGCACCATCGAAGCCGTTGGCAGTGGCGCCACGCAACTATCTCCCGACCAAACCCAATCCGAACTGATTTCGCCCATGCGCGAAGGCGTTGTCGCGGATGTTGACGCAGCATCGGCGTTGATCAAACCGTTGCTCAAACGTGCGCGCTGGTTTGGTTTGCGGCGTCCGCGCGTGCTGGCCTGTGCGCCCACTGACGCCTGTGACGAAGAGCGCGCCGCCTTGATCGAAGCCACCCGACGCGCAGGCGCTTCGGCAGTCGCCTTGGCTCCTGAACCGCTCGCTGCCGCCATTGGCATCGGCATGGATGTCTCGTCTATTTACGCCCAGATGATCGTTGATATCGGCGATGGTGTGACAGACATCGCCGTGATCCGTTCGGGCTCTTTGGTCGCCACATCTGCCGTTCGCATCGCGTGCAGCAATCTGGTGACAGCGGTTTGCCAATCCGTCGCCCAAGAACACGGCATCGAACCATACCATCGCGAAGCCGAGCGGCTGACCTGGCGCGTCGGCGCAGTTCGTTCGCCGCAATTCTCGTCTCCGTTTGCGGTCGCGGGCGCTGATTGCCAAACCGGGTTGCAACGTCGTGTTTACGTCCACGGCCACGAAGTCGTTGCCGCGATGACTCCGGTGCTGGATACCATTGTCAGCGCCGTCCGTGATGCAGTGAAGGATTTGCCGCCTGAAATCGGCTGCGAAATTATTGAAAGTGGGTTACACCTGACCGGTGGCGGCGCCTGCTTGCCGGGGCTGGCCAAGTTGCTGGCCGAAGAAACCAGCCTGGATGTGCATGCCGCGCGCAATCCGTTGCGCGCCGTTATCAACGGAGCGCGACAAATGCTGATCACAGGCGCGCAAACAGAGTTGTGGGCAGTCAGCTAAACCACGACGACCGAAAACAGCCGTTAATACTCCAGCCGCCAATAGGCTCCAAACACATGTAAAAACCCGGGATTGGCGCGTGCGTCCCATTGCCGCATGTAAAAGCCGTCAAACGTCACGTGTTTGTTCAACGGAATGCGCGAACCGACATAGCATTGCGTGCGACTCCACGTGCGATGACGTGTGTCATACATCGGTTCGCAGGCAACGTAAGGCGTCAGCTTGTGTTCACTGATGGCCAGCGGCCGCTCAAATTGCAGCCGGTTTCGGTAACGCCACGAAACCCGCGTGTTGATATCGCGCCATTCGATGCGATTGCGATCTTGCACCAGCCAACCCCATCCCAATTCACGACGCGCCGTCACTTCATACCCGATGCGATGTTCACGCGATTGACGCCCCGGCGTCGGCTCAGCATTGATGTAGCGGTAAAACAATCCGCTGCTGAAATGTTTGCCCAAAGCGCGATTGACTCCGACACCGACCTGTTCATTCACAAACGCGGTATCGTTGCGCCCCAGCCGAACCGTGCCAAAGAGGATCAGCTTCCATTGCGGACGAATGTTGATGGCGAGTTGTGTGTCAGGCCAAAATTGCGAATCTCGTTGTGGATTATCGCGTTGTTGGGCATAGATAGAGGAACTGCCCGAACTCAGCAACAATAGACAGACAACGAGACCTGCGGCGTATGAAACGCTGCCAGTCTTGGTCAATTGAGGTGTCCTTCCTGTGCCTTCTCAGCGTGACTGCGCTTCAGCGCCAAAAGCGGCGGAAGTAGTTCACGATATGGAAAGCATCCATGTATTTGAACGGCGTTTGGCCAATGGTGTAATGGCCACAGGGTAACAGCTTCTTCTCGACCGGCACGCCATACCGGTCACAATCGTCAAAGAAAATCTGAGACAAGTCAGGTAAAAACGACAAATCATATCTTGCCGAAATCAGCCGCGCCGGACGACGTACTTGCGGCAACCTCTCTGCCGCCAAAGCGCTGGGGCTGATTACGCGCCAGGCTTCGCGCAATTGTTCGGCGGTTACTTCCTGCTCCAGCGTCTGGCGAATGTGCGACGTGGTAATCGCACGCCAGACCACATCGCCAAACCAACTGGAAACCATGTTGAAAACACCGGTCGCCAACCGTTCGTCGTGGATGAAAGCCAGCCACGACACGCACGAACCGATGCTGGTGCCGAGCACGCCAACGCGCTCATATCCTTGCGCCACCAACCAATCTGTCGCGCGGCGAATATCCAGCACCGCCTGCCGTACAGATTGAATTGTCCGCCCGATGTTCGCGCTGACCATGTAATCGGCGCGCGTAAATCCGTCCAGACGCCGCCGGTCGTGATAGGGCAAACTCAGCCGCAACGCGGAAATGCCAAACCGGTTCAATCCGTGGCAAAGCGCGATGTGCGAATCTTCCTGAGCATTCCATTGCGGCGAAACGATGACCGCCGCGCGCCGCGCTTCCGCCGGAAAGTAACGCGCGTGAACCAGATTGTTCTTTTCGTAGGGCGTCGTTAAGCCGCTGGGAAACGTCAGCCAAAATCCGTCACAGGCAAAGTCTGCTTGCCGGCTGGGTGGCGGCGTATAAAACAGATGACTGTCGGACAACACGCCTTCGTTAAACTGACGCAGCGCGGCAAGCGGATCACTTCCATTTGCCTGTTGGCCTAGAAATTCCAGGCCCCAGTCAAACGGCTGCGGTTTGCGCGCCGCCACATCCCGGGCGTGCAGACGCCGTTCCAGATGGTGCATGAGGGGTCGGAGCATAAAGATGACAAATGATTTTCGGTCTTCGATAAAGGCCGTATTGTAGGAATCTGGCGCGGAAAGACAAGCGCGCGAATTGCCGCGCCCAGCCAGCAACCGATCAGCTATTGAGCCTCAATCGGTTGACAGTCTTTGGTTGGCTACGTTACTTTGCTCGACTTCAAGCCAGACACCGTTTCAGACTGTCTGTCGCTTGAATGCAGCAATCCCAACCCCAAACCTTAAGACAGGAGAAGCGAAATGGCTATCAAAGTTGGCATTAATGGCTTTGGCCGCATTGGACGCAATGTGCTGCGGTCAGCGCTGGGAGACAAAGATTTCGATATTGTGGCGGTCAATGACCTGACCGATACCAAAACGCTCGCGCACTTGCTCAAATACGATTCGATTTTGGGCAACCTCGAACAGGAAGTCACCCACACCGAAAACACCATCACCGTCGCGGGCGACACCTTCCGCGTGTTTGCCGAAAAAGACCCGAAGCTGATTCCCTGGGAAGAAGTCGGCGCTGAAATCGTGGTTGAATCCACCGGACGTTTTACCGATAAAGAAAAAGCAGCGGCGCATTTGCGCGGTTCCGTCAAGAAAGTCATCATCAGCGCGCCGGCCAAAGGTGAAGACCTGACCATCGTGATGGGCGTCAACGAAAACTCGTATGACCCGGCCAATCACCACGTGTTGTCAAACGCGTCTTGCACCACAAACTGCCTCGCGCCCGTCGCCAAAGTCATCAACGACAACTTCGGCATCAAGAAAGCGCAAATGACCACGATTCACTCATACACGAACGATCAGGTCATTCTCGACTTCCCGCACAAAGATTTGCGCCGCGCGCGCGCGGGCGCTCTTTCGATGATCCCGACTTCGACCGGTGCGGCCAAAGCCGTCTCGTTGGTGCTGCCCGAACTCAAAGGCAAATTCGACGGCATCGCCGTGCGCGTGCCAACCCCGAACGTTTCGGTCGTTGACGTGGTGATGGAACTCGGCAAAGAAACCACCACCGAAGAAGTCAACAACGCGCTCAAAGAAGCTGCCAACGGCCCGTTGAAAGGCATCCTGGGCTTTGAAACCGCGCCGCTGGTTTCCAGCGACTTTCGCGGCAACTCGAATTCGTCCATCGTGGACGCCGAATACACCAAAGTCCTCGGCGGAAACCTGGTCAAAATCCTGTCGTGGTACGACAACGAATGGGGCTACTCCTGCCGCGTTCGCGATCTGATCAAATTCATCGCCGCCAAAGGCCTGTAAGCGGCATTCGCCAAGCGAAAAGACAAAAGCCGCAGCAAGCACCTCTGCCTGCTGCGGCTTTTCTGTCTCTCTGTGTTACAAGCGGGAGACGGGACTCGAACCCGCGACGTCCAGCTTGGGAAGCTGGCATTCTACCACTGAATTACTCCCGCAAATCTTCAAGGAATGTGGATGGCGCTTTCGTACGAAAGCGGGCGTAAAGTAGCACAAGAGTTTTTTGACTTCAACACGATGATTGATTTGGCCTTGGCGCGATAATTTCGTTATGCTCAGCCCAGCGTTTGCGCTTCTGCCCAGCAAACGCTTCCGCCCCCACGACTGAAGTTTGACAGGACTTCTTTTCAGACAGTTCGTTTTCCACAATAAATAGCGTGTCTGTGTGGCAATGCGACCAATCAGGAATGCGGAGGTTGCACGGTGAAAGATGAGCGAGAGTCCAGAATCGGTGTCTCTTCTCGGCGCAAAGTGGGCTGGGCGCTTGGGCCTATGGCTTTTGACCGATTGCTTGCGGCGTTTTCTTCAGACCGCGAACAAGCCGGAGAAACCTATGAGCAATTGCGAAATACGCTGGTGACCTTTTTCGACTGGCGCGGCTGCGCTGACCCGGAAGAGCTGGCGGATGAGACATTCAATCGTCTGGCGCGCCGACTGGAAGAGGGCGAAGAGATTCGCAACGCACAAATCTATTGTTTGGGCGTTGCGCGTCTGTTGGTGCTCGAAGTCAAACCGAAACAAAACCGGCGCGCGCCTGACCTGGACGCCTTGCTGGGCATTGCGGCTCCGGTTTCTGACAAAGAAGCGCTCGTCGAACGCGAACGCAAATTCGATTGTCTGGAACGTTGTCTGGAACGCCTGTCAGCAGAAAATCGCGCCTTGTTGATCAGCTATTACCAGGGCGAGCGCGCCGCCAAAATTGACCATCGGTTGGAATTGGCAAAATCACTCGGCATTACACTTAACAGTTTGCGCGTGCGTCTGCACCGCCTCAAAGCCAGACTCGAAATCTGTGTGCGAGACTGTTTCAACGCCAAACCATAATGCGCCGAAACGGTTCAACCGCTGCGCCACAAATTCCGAATATCTCAGTAATGAATTGGGACATTTCTCACTCTATGAAGGAAAATCCGTTTGACAACATGTAAACAGCAACCCGTTCGTTTCACCCGCGAATGACTAAGGGCCAAAGATAACTGTGCGCCCGGTTGCAGGAGAGAGTATGGCAAAGCAAAGCATAGACCCCGAAGAACAGCGACTGATAAATTATTTGCTTGGTATGACTTCCGCCGAGGAAGCAGAACCGATCGAAAATCGCTATTTTTCTGATCCAAACTACCATGAGCAACTGTTGGCGTTAGAAGACGAACTCATCCACGCGTATTTGCGGCGGGAATTGCCTGCGCATCAGCAGCAAGCATTTGAAGATTATTTTTTGGCCAGCGAACGGCGGCAAAAGAAGTTTCTCGCCACCAGGGACTTACTGTCGTATGTTGACCAATTGCTGCCCACGACAGCCAAGACAAGCTCTGTCGGCGTTCCAACAACGAAAAAAACTGGGTGGTTCACCCTGCCCAGCTTTCCGCGCTTGATCGGCGCAACGGCGGTGCTGCTGGCACTGGCCGTCTGTGGTTGGTGGTTTTGGTCGCAACAGCAAACACAAATTCAATCTGACATCGCACAAACGGCCGTTTCTGTTTCGCCGTCACCTGCGCTATCGAATCAGCCAATTCAGGCAGCAGACAATTCCCTGCCTGCGCCGCAAGCGCCTGCGGCTCTAGCAGACAAGCCGCAAATGACCGTGAGCAAGCCAATATACGTTGTCGCGTTTGCCCTGCCAGGCACGCGCGATACGGCAGAAAAAGTGACGGTCACGCTTCCCGCGCAAGCCGAAACTGTACAAGCACAGATTGCGCTCAGCGAAACCAGCGACCAACGCTACGAACTGGTGCTGAAAACAACCGACGGCGAACGCATCTGGCAGCAGCAAAACCTGTCTCGACAAACAACGCGCCTGGGCCTCGGTGTCATAACGAGCTTGCCCGCCAATCGCTTACAAACGGGCGAAACGTACGTGCTGGATGTGAAAGGTATTTCCTCAACCGGAGAGAGCCGCTTTCTCGAACAGGCGTTTTTGCTAATCAGCAAAAAGTAATCGTGCGCTTTGCACGAAGGTTTGAAATTTTCTCGTAATGTTTTTTGGCCTTTCACACTAGAAAGTGCAGGAAGCTTTTCAGGCGTTTGGTGCCGAGCCTTTGTGCCGAACGAGTGAAAACCACGACGGGGAATGAGTGTCCGGCAGTATCTACCTCGTTCCGCGTCAACTTCCTCGCCTTTACAGCCTCACCGCACTCTGATTCGCGCGTACTTGCACCTCTTCTTTGTTTCACCCAGAATGAATGCCGCTTCTGGTTGTACGTTCACCGAATTTCCATCACAACAAACTCCAGTGAGGAACCATGCTCCACGCACTTTTTCGCTTGTGGCTGTTTGGCCTGTTGCTCGCCGCATTACTGTTTGCCAACGGGGCTCAAACAACGGCGCAGACAGCCAAACGAAATCCAGCCGCGCCAAAGCCATTGAATGTGCTGTTCATAGCAGCCGACGATTTGAACAATGACCTGGGTTCTTACGGGCATCATTTGGTTAAAACGCCGAATCTGGATCGGCTGGCGGCGCGCGGAGTGCGGTTTGATCGTGCATACAATCAGTTTCCGTTGTGCAGTCCCAGCCGCACATCGTTACTGACGGGGCTACGCCCGGATACGACGCAGGTTTACGACCTGCAAAAGCATTTTCGCAGCACCTTGCCCGACGTTGTCACATTGCCGCAATTGTTTATGCGCAATGGCTATTTCGCCGCGCGCGTGGGCAAGATTTACCATTATGGCAACCCCGGTCAAATCGGCACGGACGGCCTGGATGACCCGCAATCGTGGAATCAGGTCGTCAATCCGAAAGGCGTAGACAAAGACGAAGAAAAGCTGTTGACCAACTTCACGCCCAAACGCGGTCTGGGCAGTTCGCTGTCGTATTACGCTTCGCCCGCCAGCGACGAAGAGCACACCGACGGCAAAGTCGCACTCGAAACCATCAAGCTGCTCGAAGCGCAACAAGGCCGCCCGTTTTTTATCGCCGCAGGTTTTTATCGCCCGCATTGCCCGTATATCGCGCCGCAAAAATATTTCGATCTGTACCCGCTCGAAAAAATCCCCGCGCCGGTCGTAACGCAAGACGAATTGAGCCGCTTGCTGCCCGCTTCGTTGTACGTCAAGGAAACGCATTGGGGCGTCAACGAGCAAGCCCAGCGCGAATCCATTCGCGCGTATTACGCTGCGATCAGCTTTCTCGATGCCAACGTCGGTCGCTTGCTGGAAGCCTTGGACAGATTGAAGCTGACAGAAAACACCATCGTCGTGTTTTGGAGCGATCACGGCTATCTGCTCGGTCAACACGGACAATGGCACAAGATGACATTGTTTGAAGGCGTGGCGCGCAATCCGTTGCTCGTTGCCGGTCCCGGCGTCACCCGCAATCAAGCCTCGCCGCGCATAGTTGAATTCGTGGACATTTATCCGACCCTGGCAGAGCTTTGCCAGTTGAGCGGCGCGCCGCAAAATCTGGCAGGTCGCAGCCTCGCGCCATTGCTCAAAAATCCGCGCGCGCCGTGGGCGAAACCCGCCCTGACACAAGTCAGACGCGGCAGCGGAGACAAAACGTTCATGGGTTACACCATTCGTACCGAACGCTGGCGCTACACCGAATGGGACGAAGGCCAACAAGGCGTGGAACTCTATGACGAAATCCGCGATCCCAAGGAATTGCACAATCTGGCAGGACAAGCGAAATACGCACAGCAGCAAGCACAGATGAAACAGTTGTTGCAAAACACGCGCAAAGGCAAACCTGAAAAAGCCACTTCACACTGACAGAAGCTCGTTGTACTAAACCAAACTCGACCGACACCCGCCTGCCGTACTGGCCAATTGCCTACGCTCTAGTAAAGTATCGGCGGTCATTTGCCCTTCAGTCAGAAAAACTGCAAGACGTTTTCGGTTATCCGTTCGAATTAACGTCAGCGGTTGTTTGCTTAAACAGCCAATCTGAAATCTCAGCTAAATCAGGGAGACTATGATGAAACTTGTCAGAACAATTGTTCTCATCATTGCATTGCTCGCCCTCAGCAACTGCAAGAAAACATACAACGAAAAACTCGCGGCAGCCAATCAAAGTATTGCTGTCTCATCTGCACCGGCGGACAAATCAGCGTTTTTTAGCTATGTCGCTAACGCTGATCCTACTGCCGAATCACTATCGGCAACCAACACAGCCCAGGCAACCGCTCCCATACAAGCCAACGAGCGGAAGATCATTCGTAACGCCGAATTGATCATCGAAGCTGATGAGCCGCAACAAAGCCAGCAAAAAATTTCTACCATTGCCGAAAAATTCGGCGGCTTTGTTGTCTCAACCGAAGCGAAACAAAACCAAACCGTTACGCCGAGCGCTCCTGCTACTGTTGTGAGTCTGACGGTGCGCGTTCCGGCAGCACAATTTGGTGCCGCGCTCGCAGAAATTCGCGCCAGCGGCGGGCGCATTTTGCGTGAAAAGATTACCGGTCAGGATGTCACCGAAGAATACATTGACCTGGAAGCACGGCTGCGCACCAAACGCGCACTGGAAATGCAATTTCTGGAAATCATGAAACAGGCGCGCAAAGTGTCTGAGGCGCTCGAAGTGCAAACCCAAATCACCGAGGTGCGCACAGAGATCGAACGTCTCGAAGGCCGCCGCCGCTTTCTGGAAAATCAAGCCGCGTTTTCAACCATCACGATGACGTTACAAACGGCTGCGCCGCTGGTTGCCGCAACCACGGGCGGTTTCTGGCAAAGCGTCAAAACGGCATTTGGCGACGGCGTGGACGATGCGGTCGCCATCGTTTTGGGGTTGATTCATGTTGTGTTGGTGATGTTGCCGATTGGCGGGTTGATCTTGCTGCCGGCATGGTTGCTGCTGCGCAAACTGAAACATCGGTTCACCTGGACGAAACACGCCAGCGCATCAGCCGAGGTGGCGGAACAAAATCAATAACGGATTGGAGTAACAGTGAAAGGTTGGTCGTCGTAATTTTCCCGCGAAACCACGCGAGGAAAGACGCAAGGAAGTTCAGGTCATGCTGTTTGGCCCCGTCTTACCTCGCCTGGTTTCGCAGGAAACTCTTTTGAAATAGTAAGTACGTATGGCTGCGAACTCTCGGCTACACATTGAGAAAAGTTGGTGGGACCAATAGCAGAATTCAAAGGTGGGACAGGTCAAGGAGGTTGCGGTCAATAAACGTATCAGAGTGCGGTCCTCAATGTGTAGCGCGAGAGCTGATAAGAGAACGTATCCCGAACGTGTGGGGACGTTCCCAAACTTGAAATCTCTCGTGCGCGCGTCGGGCTTTTAGTTATGTCTCTGTCGCCGCGCTGCGCCTCTCAAAGAACAAACGAAACAAACCCAGCAAAACTTTCTTACACACAACGTACTACTCAGACTTCGTCTTCGATTTCTCGTACGCCCAGTGCGTATAGTTATCCACGGTCACGGTATCCCTTCCCAACATCCGGCTGATGCTCAGCCCCATCATCGTCATGACCAACACCGTCGAAGCGCCGATCAAGGTCAACAAGAGCGAATATTCGACCACGCTCTGACCGGCCTCATCATTGATAAACTCTGTCAAAATCTTTTGCCACATAATCAGACCCGATTCTCAATTCTAGTGAGGTGAACTGTACCGGGAGCACTGTTCATTCCTGCTTCATTCTTTCAACGCCCGAAGATAGAGCAACGACTGTGCCAGCCGTCAAAGCGATGCCAACAGCGACAGCTAAACGAAGAAATCATTGAAGATATTCTATTCTTAAAAGAGTTGGCCCGGTTCATTAGCGACGTGCTGTCCACAAACGTAGATGTAGTTTTGACCATCCTGTAGACGATTGGTGACAACACATTGTGCCTTTCATCTACAGCCCGCGTGTGAGGCGCAGTGCGAATTGTCAAACGTCAGGCTGACGAGTAAAGTAACGGCGCTTCCGGCAATAACAATTACTCGTTCGACAAAATCAGTTCCCTCAAGGAAAGGACCAAAGCGATGATTTGGCGTTTCGGCCCGGTCTCTCACCGGTCAAAGCTTCAGCTCTTCTCTCTTCTCTCGTTCGTCTTTGTGGCAGCCGCAGTAACCGCAGCGTCAGCCCAGGAACCATCCTGGACGCGTTTGCTCAATTCGGATAAGGAGCCGCAAAACTGGCTGAGTTATGGCGGCAATTATTCGGCCCACCGGTTTAGCGCGCTGGATCAAATCAACCGGCAAAACGTCAAACAACTGACGCCGGTCTGGTTGTTCAATACCGGCGAATTGCGCGGCGGGTTGAATGCCACGCCCATCGTGATGGACGGAGTGATGTATTTGATGGGGCCGATGAATCGCGTCTTTGCCATCAACGCCGTCACAGGCGAAGTCATCTGGAAGTACTTTTACAAACTGCCACAGATGTCCATTCCGTATCAGCCTGGCGCGCGTGGATTGGCCATTGGATACGGCAGAGTTTTTTTCGGCACGGTGGACAATCACGTCGTGGCGCTCGACATGAAAACGGGCCGCGAAATCTGGGACGTCGAAGTCGAAGATGTGCGCCAGTGCGGATGCAACATTACGTCGCCGCCGTTGATCGTAAAAGATAAAGTCATCGCTGGCGTGACGGGCGGTGAACACGCACATCGCGGTTACCTCAACGCCTTTGACATCAAAACAGGCAAACAGGTCTGGCGCTTTTACACCATCCCCGGGCCGGGCGAACCCGGTTCTGAAACCTGGGATCCGAAGATGCTCAAATATGGCGGCGCTCCCACCTGGCTGACGGGTTCGTATGACCCGGACCTGAATCTGGTCTATTGGGGTGTGGGCAATCCGTCATCAGATTTTTACGATGAATTTCGCCCCGGCGATAACCTCTATTCCAATTCGATCATTGCGCTTGATGCCGACACAGGCAAACTGAAGTGGTACTACCAGGAAGTTCCGCACGATATGTACGACTTCGATTCCGCCTATGAGTGCGTCCTGGTGGATTACGAGAAAGACGGCAAAAAACAAAAGCTGCTCGTCCATCCCAACAAAGGCGGAATGACCTGGGTGCTGGATCGCACAACAGGCAAATACATCAACGCCTATCCGCACGTAGACGTCCTGACTTGGCTAAAAGGCGTTGATAAAAATGGCCGCCCCGTGCAAATGCAGCCCGTGCCGCCAGACAAGCAAACCTTTGTCTGCCCCAGCGCCGCCGGAGGCCGCAACTGGGATCATTCGGCCTATCATCCGCGCCTGAGTTTGTGGTTCAACGTGGGCTGGGAAATCTGCAACATCATCAAACCCGAAAAACTGGAAATCAAAGAAGGCCAGCCCTTGTTTGGCGGCGGCATGGAATTCGTGCCGCCCAAAGACAAACCCGCTTATGGACACATCAACGCGTTTGATCCGCTGACCGGCGAACGCAAATGGCGCTACAACACGACCTATATGAATGTCGCGTCGTTGCTGGCGACGGGCGGCGATTTGGTATTCAGCGGCGATGTGCTGGGCAATGCGTTTGCCCTGGATGCGCGTACGGGCGAAAAGCTATGGTCCTACAACACCGGCGCAGGCATCAGCGGCTCGCCCATCAGCTATTCCGTCAATGGACGGCAATACGTGGCGATTCCGACCGGCATGGGATCGCTGGTCGGCGGCTTGACGTCGGTGATCTGGCCAGAGTCCGCGGGCAAACTGCCGGAACGCGCTTCGACGTTGGTGGTCTTTGCCTTGCCGGAAAAAGGAGCGAGCGCCAATGGAAAGTAAGACGATCGTTCTCAGACGAAAACTCTCAATTTCGCTTTTGGCTGGCGCAGCAGTTTGGCTTTCAGCGGCGTTGACATCGGCACAACAGCCAAACAACGCCGCAGCCATACAAAATGGCCGACGCATTTTCTCGGGTTCGTGCAGCATGGGTTATTGCCACGGCGCAGAAGGCATCGGCGGCGGCGGCCCCAAACTGCGCGACCGCAAATTTAGCGTGGGCTATCTGACCAAAGTCATCACGGATGGCGTTCCCGATACGACCATGCCTGGGTTCAAAACGAACCTGACGGCGGAACAAATCGCCAATGTCGTGGCTTATGTGCAAACGCTTGCGCCGAAAGGCAGCGCGCCTGCCCAAAACAATGAGCAGCTCGATCCGCATTTGCGCGGCGATGCCCCCAAACCCGAAGCGCCCAAAGCTGCGCCCAAAGCCGTTGCCACCGAAACGCCCAAACCCAAACTGGCTGTGAGCTCCGAAATAGATTTGCAGGGCGATGCGGTCGCCGGACGCGATCTGTTTTTCGATCTGGCCAAAACAGATAGCTGCCGCGTTTGTCACACCTTCAACGGCAAAGGCGGCAAAGTCGGCCCTGACCTGACGGCGCTCGCCAACCGTCCGCCGCGCGAAATCCTGCAAGGAATCGTTTCGCCGCATACAACCATCAGCGAAAACTTTGTCTCGCTGGCACTGACAACCAAAGACGGGCAGCGTTATGTCGGCGTCAAACGCGACGAAGACGAAACGATGATTCGCTTGTTTGACGTTTCCACGTTGCCGCCAATTTCGCGCGCGTTTTTGAAGACAGACATCAGCAAAACGGAAACGCTCAAAACGTCGGCGATGCCTGCGGATTACGGCACGAAGCTTTCGCTCAAACAATTGCTCGATCTGGTGTCGTTCCTGAAAACGACGGATGCGGCACAACCGGTCAGCATTCGGCTGAAAGAGTTGTTCAACTGACGTTCGACCAGGCGCGTGAATGACACACGCACGAGAGCGGGCAAGCGCGTTATCGGGTCGTTGAACGCGCTAACAACCGGTTAACTCGCTTTTGGCGTCCGGTCACAACTTGGGAAAAGAGCAAGCAAAATTGCCACGCCGCTCGTCTTTGTCGGGCTTGCGGCATCACTGCTACGGCGCGAACTTTAAGTATTTGAACAGTTTCGACAATTCAAAAAACTTTCAAACTACTTTTAAGACTTGCGTCGCGCTCTCACCGTATTTTGCGACTGTAGGCAAGGGCACGCAGAGCGTGTTTGTGACAGCGCTCTGAAACAGCAACTCCGTGTCCGGGCCAACCGTGTCTGTGCCGGAAATCGCAAGGCGAGAGCTGTCACCGGCACCCGGTGCGATTGATGTAGTTCAACGCGCTGAAATCTTTGCATAAATCCACCGCCAGCTTTCGCCCACGTAACCGCGGCGGTGGAACCCGTTGTGCGAGCAGATCACACTGCTCATCGGTGCAATTGGTTAGGTATGGTTTCTGCTCATAACAATAGCAGTTTGACCAAATCCCAACTGGTCGCCGAATTTCCCAATAGGCTCTCTGACCCAACTGATTGCCGCTTTCCCTCCTGATAAGCGGCAATCAGACAAAGGCTCTTTATGGCAAATCACGGCTCGAATTACGTTGACGTATTGATCATCGGCGCAGGGCTATCCGGCATTGGCGCGGCGTGCCACTTACAAACCGAATGTCCATCCAAAAGCTACGCGATTCTGGAAGGCCGCTCGTCAATCGGCGGCACCTGGGATTTATTTCGCTACCCGGGCATTCGTTCAGACTCGGATATGTATACGCTGGGCTATAAATTCAAACCGTGGCGAGACGCCAAAGCCATTGCCGACGGCCCGGCGATTCTTAGCTACATTCGCGAAACTGCTGCTGAATATGGCGTTGAGAAAAAAATCCGCTTCAATCAAAAAGCCGTGAAGGCGTCGTGGTCGAGTCAAACTGCACAATGGACGGTTGAAAGCCGACACAGCGAAACCGGCGAAATGTCGCTCTACACGTGCAACTTCCTGATTATGTGCAGCGGGTATTACAGCTATGACGCCGGATACACGCCAGACTTTCCCGGCGTCGCGCAATTTCAGGGCAAAATCATTCATCCGCAAAAGTGGCCCGAAGATTTGGATTACCGAGGCAAACGCGTGGTGGTCATTGGCAGCGGCGCAACAGCCGTGACGCTGGTTCCGGCGATGGCGGAAACCGCCGCTCACGTCACGATGTTGCAACGGTCGCCGACCTATATGGTGTCGTTGCCGTCGTCAGACATTGTCGCCAACACCTTGCGCCGCCTCTTTCCCGAAAGCGTGGTGTATACGCTGACGCGATTGAAAAACACGTTGTTCGGCATGCTGATTTATCAGTTGTCGCAACGACGCCCAGAGCTGGTCAAACGCATCATCAAAGACCGCGTGCGCAAAGAACTGGGCCCGGATTTCGACGTAGATCGGCATTTCACGCCGCCCTACAATCCGTGGGATCAACGAATGTGTCTGGTGCCCGACAGTGATATGTTCGTGGCCTTGCGCGAAAAGCGCGCCTCCATCGTGACCGACCAGATCGAAAGCTTCACGCCGACGGGCCTCAAACTGAAATCCGGCGAACACCTGGACGCCGACCTCATCGTCACCGCGACGGGGTTGGAGCTGGTCGCGCTGGGAGGTATTTCAGTCGCAGTGGATGGCAATACAGTACCGACCAACCAATGCGTAACCTACAAAGGTGCGATGCTGACCGGGGTTCCCAATCTTTCGTTTGTGTTTGGGTACACCAACGCGTCGTGGACGTTGAAAGCCGATTTGCTGTCGGCGTATGTGTGCCGGTTGTTGAATTACATGGACAAACACGGTTACCGGCAAGTGACCGCCCACTTGAAAGATTCGTCCGTCACAGACATGCCACTGCTTGATCTCACCTCCGGCTACGTTCAGCGCGCGCTGGAGCGCTTTCCCCGTCAAGGTTCCAAACTTCCCTGGCGGCTGTATCAAAACTACTTTTTCGACACGCTGATGATCCGCTTTGGCGCAATTCAGGACGACGCGCTCGAATTCAAACCTACAGAGCAAACAACCCAAGTTGCTGAAGTCGCGACAGCGTGAGCCCGCCGGGCAGAAAATTGGCTCCTCAGTCAAAACTTAGAGGTATTTGCATGATTCGCAGACAGACTCAAATAAGCGTTGAAATAGAAAATGGAGATGCTCGGAGTATTGAAGCAGATGTGTTGGCCTTGAAGTATGCACAGGCATTCTACGGAGCAGACGCAGCTGTTGCGAGGCGTTTATTCGATGAAGAAAGCGATACTGCATCACTACTTCCTGAACTGTTTGGCTTCCGCCTATTGCCGACAAACAATAAGGTTGCCGCAAAGTCGGTATTGTTTATCGGAGTAAGCAAGCTTTATGAGTTTGGCTACCAGGAGATTCGAGACTTCTCCCGAAAAGTTCTTGATTCTTTAGCAATAGCTGCACCCAAAACTCAACACGTCTGTCTGACCTTGCACGGCCCCGGATATGGGCTTGATGAAATGGAGGCATTTGAATCAGAAATTGCAGGCCTACTTGACGCGATAAAAAGTGGCAATTATCCCGAACATCTACAGAAAATTACCATAGTGGAGAGAAGTGTAAGCAGAGCTAACCGACTTCTTCATAAGCTAAACAGTTTGATCCCTGACGGGCTTATCGAAATTGGACAGGATGGCCAAGTAAAGCAGTTGGGGAGTAAAACTCAGGAGCGGTTAGAAAATGCAGGCTACGCATCTGAGACCAAAAACCACGTGTTTGTCGCCATGCCCTTCGCAGAGGAAATGGACGATGTGTTTCACTATGGGATTCAGGGCGCGGTCAATGCAGCAGGCCTTTTGTGTGAAAGAGCAGATTTATCCAGTTTTACTGGCGATGTAATGGAATGGGTGAAGAAGCGTATTGCCAGTGCCCATCTTGTGATTGCCGATCTCTCTGCAGCCAACCCCAACGTGTATCTCGAAGTAGGATATGCATGGGGCTGTGGCCGTCCGACGGTTCTTATATGCAGAGACGAATCAGAACTTAAGTTTGACGTAAAAGGTCAGCGGTGCTTGATTTACAAGAAGATCAAAGAATTAGAAGCCACTCTCAAAACAGAGCTGGAAAACTTAAAAGGTAACTGATGTTACGCGACTGAAGTGTTGAGTCTTCAATTGACAGATTTTCGCGCTGGCAGCGCGGCGGAAATTAGCCTGCGGTGAAATCGCAGGGACAGGCAGGGTAAAGATATGCGCTCTGGCAGGAGCGCCGGACTGACATTGCTTGTCCGGCGCTCCTACCGGGATGCGAGTGATTGACCGCTTCCATCCGGTGGTTGCGCTGCGCTTCACCACCGGCTAATTTCCGCTGTGCCTTCGGCACAAAGAAGTTGT
>JAEUQO010000045.1 GCA_016789605.1 Acidobacteriota bacterium | reverse complement strand
TGGTTCCAGCAGTCTTCAAGCGACCCGCCGCGTCATAGGCGTAAGCGAGGCTTCCATCGTTGGTGACGTTGCCCGCGTTGTCATAGGTGTAGCCGGAATTGTTGATGCGATTAGTCGAAGGAGCGCCGCTCGCATTCGTCGTGTACGTCAGCGTGTAATTCGGCGCTTCGCCGACGCCGTTGGAGCTTGAGACGGAGAGCAGATTGTTCCAGGCGTCATACGTGTAGCTGCGATAACTGCCGTAGCTGGTCAGCCGGTTGTGATCGTCATAACCCACATCCACCGAATAGTTCCCGTCCAGATGGTCAGTTATGTAGCGGACTCGGCCATTGTTGCCGCCGCTGCCTCCGCCGCCATTGTAATAATCGTAGCTGATGTTGCTGACGACATCGGAGTTGTCGGTCTTTTGCAGCTTCAGATTGGTCAACTGGCTACGCAGTTGATTGTAACCCAGCGCCAGCCGCCGCCCATTGGCGTAATCGGCTTTTTGCAAAGCCCCCCAGGCGCGGAAGTCGAACGCCGTGGCAACGTTGTTGGTCGTGTCACCGGTGCGCAGATTGCTGCCGACTTTGGTCGGCGCGCCCGCGTAGTTGTACTCGTAATTGACGCTCTTGGACCAGGCGCCCACGGTGTAGCTGACCTGTTTCAGCGCGTCGGCCTCATTTTATGAGCTTAAATGAGTCAAGAAATTTTATAACGGTGTTTTTCTCGTCCATATTAGGCTTACCTGTTGTGGCTATCAGGCTGTAAAATTTCTCGCCAATAAGCCATTGCCTAACATATATAGCGTATGACTCTTTCGCTCCTGGCTGACTAATAACGTATCTGTACTCCCATCCAGCGTATCCATTCAGGCTTATATTTTTCACTTCAGCAGGACGTCCTCTATTAGGGTAGGGATTATCAATCATAGCTTTGATTTCTCTTTTCACTGCTGATTGAACTAAGGCGTCATAAAATGCAATGCCGTATACACCAATAGAAGAATCAAAGGTAAAATCATCGTGTTTTTCATCTTTAGGTAATTGTCCTGTAAAAATTAGACTATCAGCAGGGATTAGAACGCTAACCGGCCAATTAGGGAATTTTTTCTCTACCCATCTTACTCGTATTTCATCTTTTGGTAACACGGGGTCTTGGATGCTAACCAAATAGGCGACACTTATGTCTGGTGCAACTAGAGTTAACACCACTAGTGACATGATAGCTAATGCAGGCCGCTTTATCTTGTGGAACATCTTAAGCCTCCTTTGTATTTTTACTTGTTAGATTTCGGAAAACAAGCAGTTAATACAGTGTTTGTGTTGATGATGCTCTCTGAAATTACGTTCGCACCGCTTTCAGGTGGAAAATCTCCAGTCGCATGAGCCACTTCGTGTATGAGGATAGCAGCCAAAGCTTGAGTTGGGGTGTAACCGTAAAATCGGCTACCTTTTTCGTACATTCCTTTTGTTACCTCATTTCCTTTAGAGTCTTTTCCTTGGTATGTGCCAGTGTAATAGCTACTATACTGGCTTATAGTTATCTGCCCCCCTTGATATAAGCCGGCAAAACCGTTATGGGTTTTCATTTCCATTGTTTGCCCATTCGAAGTGGTTACTTTTGCATTCCCAAGTTTTATCTTGTTGGCCTTGTCAAGCTCTCCTAATTTTGATGAACCATTTCCTTTGTTGAATAGTTTAGCACAATCTCCGTTAGGGTCTTTGAGCGCCTGTTTGGCTTCATCTACTATATCCTTCAATGGGATAGGTGATATTGGCTTAACGTCACCACCTTGCCCGCTACCGCCATAGCCCCATCCTAGTAAGCCAAACCCTCCCCCGAAATCTATTATTTCTTGGACATAGTATTCGCAAGTACGTGTGCCGCCACTCTCAACACAAGCCACTCCCCAAATGATTATTCTCAGTAAGCCGCTCGGATCAACAAAGTTCGCCGGATCATTGCCCACATAGCTGTACCGGTTCAGGCTCTGCGGGTCTGCCAAATCCGCCGCAGCCAAGCCCAGCGGATCGGGTTGCATGAACCTTGCGCGGTTGTGGTTGTATGTCCGCGCCTTGGCGTAGTTTAGGTTCGTCGCCCAATCGCGTTCGTAGCCCGTGAACTTGTGGCTGTTCAGGTAGGTCTGGCCGCTGGATTGCCATTCGTAGAGCATCTGCCCGTGCGGGTCGAATTCGGCTCGGTAAACGACCGTACCGCTGGAATTGGTCAGCTTGCGGCCATTGCCCAGATGATCAGTGTGCAGCCAGTAAAATCCTCCATCGTAACTCTGCACCGCGATCATCTGGCCGCCGCTGCTGAGCACATAAGCGCGATAGACGCCGCCTGAACCATCCAGTTCCACGACTGGTTCACCCAGCACTGACGACCACAGGTAAAAGAGCGGATAGCCGCCCGACACCTGCTTCACTTTGCGCCCGTCGC
>JAEUQO010000476.1 GCA_016789605.1 Acidobacteriota bacterium | reverse complement strand
ATTGCCGACGCAACATACCTAAATTGCCACGGCCTGTGTCTTGGCGGCGCGTGGTTCTTGCAACGCTTGTAAATCGCGGGCAGCCGTGACGGTAAGTTGGGCGCGGCAGGCAACCGCCAGCGCCGCCGTCCAGTGTACGGCTTGCCACAATACTTCGATCACCCATTCTTCCAGCCGGGTGGGTGTATCGAGCAATAAGGGAAGTTTCGGGCTTAAGGCGCTGCGCAACAGAACCAAGGCTCCGCGCAGCACGACAAAGAGCATCAGCCAGCGCATGACAGCGGCCAGTCTTCCATCACCCATTTGCACCGCGTATCGGTGCAGCACTACGCCAAACGCGGAACCGATGCCGAGCAAACCCAGGGCGGCGGGTTGTAACACGCGGCTCAGCAGAAACGGCGATTGGCCTTGCGACAAGCTTTCGCGTGTGATGAGCAATGTCACAAACAACGCCGCCACGGCAGCCATCGCGACATAATCGCGCCGTTCGATTTTGAATCCCAGCCCCAGCCGATGCATTGCCCACCACATCGCTAACAAACCGGCAACCAGACAAAGATTGGCTGGAATGAGCAACAGGTTATCCAGCAATCCGCGCAAGGGGCTGCTGCGATAACCGACCTGGATGAATTCAAACAGCGGGCTGCCGATGGTTCGTTTGATCAGGGAAAATGCAAAGCTCACGGCCAATAGTTGCCAGGCCAGTCGCGCCCAGCGTGCCTGGCGATATTCGGCAGCGACTTCAAAGCTCAGGATGGTTGCGATGCCATAGGCAATAATTCCCGCCACGGTCATGACTATGCCTTCAGTGACGGTGAACCGTGGCGACACGCCAAATGCGACCGGCCAATACAAGGCCGACAAGATCAGCAACTCGCTCACCATTCCAGCGGCGACGAGTTTTGGGGTGATTTGTGCTGACAGCCTCATCATAGCGTGTGGTTAGCGTGCGCTGGCCAGTTGGCCGCGCTCCCAGATCAACCGGGCAAAGGTGTCGCCGCAAAGCGCGGCGGCAAGTTTGGTCAGCCGTTCCAGGAAAGGCTCCCAATTTTCAGTCGTCACATCGGCCAGCGAAAGCGCCGGTGAATGTTGCGCCGCTCTTTCCATCACGCGCACCGCCGCTTGCGGGCCGCAATAGGGAGCCATGACGGTTTGCAATACGTCGAGGCGTTCTTGCACTTCGGTTTGTAGTTCTTCTGCGCTGGTTTCCTGGCGCAATTCCTGGAACACATTGCGCAACATGCGATGCAATTGCGGATCGCTCAGCGTCACCACGCGCAGCGCTTCTTCACCCGCCCGGCGCAAATCGGCCACGCTGGCGGTCATTTGTTCGTAAAACTCCCAGCAGCTCAGACAACCGGGCAGGTGGGCATCAATGCGCTCGCGCACTTCCGGTCGCGCGACACCATCCAGATAATCCTGCCAATCCTCTTCTGAAATTCCGTGCTTCATATTGTTTCATTCCAGCAAAGCTAAATCGTATCTGTAATTCGTTAATTCAGTCGTTGTCGTTCTGTTTGCGTATCGCGCGGGCGCATACGCTGAAAGACTTGTGCCATTTTTTTGCGCGCCTGAAAGATACGCCATTTGACGGTGCCCAGCGGCAGGCTAAGCGCTTCGCTCAGCTCTTCATAACTTAGGCCTTCGACAAAGCGCAGCAGCACGAGATCGCGTTCGGCAGGATCAAGCGCTTGCAACCATTCGGTCAGCCGCAACGCAGACAACGCGTCGTTTTCGGCGATGAGCGATTCTGACGCTGACGGTGGCAAGGCATCAAAGCCAACGGTTTCGATGCGGGCTTGCGTGCCGCGCCAGTAACTGATCATTTCGTTGCGAGCGATGGCAAACAGCCAGCCATAAAACCGCTCTGGTTCGCGCAACTCGCCTGCCTGACGATAGACTTTCAACAGAACGTTCTGCGTTAATTCTTCGGCTGTGGCGGCATCCAATCCGCGCAGACGGAAATACCGCTGCGCCCGCACCGCGACGACTTCAAACAGTGCGCAAAACGCCTCTTCCGTCCTGGTGGCCAGAAATTGTTCGATGACCGGCCTCTCTTCCACAAAGCCTCTCAGTTGATCGGTCCCAGCAAAGCCCCAAGACGTAGTGCGTAGAAAAGCAAATTTCAGAAGCGGAGAACCCAGCGAGCGGGTCGGATGTCGAGTCAAGGATTACCCAAACTCCTGACGTTGTCGCTGGTGTGGTTCTCCCGCTCTGAAACTTGTTTGCAGAAACGGACCCAAGGAAAGTCCGTCCACTTCGTCAAGACGCAGCGCAAATGCATTTTGTTTGCGCGCTGAGAAAAAAAGTTACTGCACCTGTAAACGGATTGGCCCCAACAACCCGGAAGGCAACGGTTGCAGGTTTTCCATGTCCTGCGGCTGAAAGCGCTCTCCGTAACGTTGATGAAGCAGTTTGTAATCTGGCAACGGTTGCCCGGCCAGATGATTGATTGCTGTGTTGCCGACGACGATACGCAAACGATTGACGCCCGGCGTCAACCATTTGGTCACGTCAAGTGAATAGGGCGGACACCAAACTGCCCCGGCGCGCTGTCCGTTGACGTAAACAACCGCCGCTTCGCGAATCGGGCCGTCGAACCAGGCGCGCATACCGTTTTTGCGCGCTTGCACGGGGATGGCCTGGCCTTCGCCAAAATGCAACACAACAGTCTGGCCTGGTTTCAGCAGTTGCTCTGGCAACGTGATTTCTTTTTCGTAGCTGGCCGTGCCAGAGTAAAACCTCGTTTCGGTGTCATCCGTCCACGAATGCAACTGCGCAACTGTTTTGCTGGCTTGGCCGATGGTGACTCGCCAGTCACGGCTGATGTCGAGCGGCGCAGGCGAAGTTGCTGGTTGTGATGCGCGCGCGACGGGCAATTGCCTGCGCGTGAAGACCAGCAGGCGCGATTCGTACGGTTCAAATTGCAGCGGCAAAGATGCGCCTTGCGCGGAAAGCTCTGCCTGAATCGCGCGGGCACTGCCATCCATCGGATTCCAGATTTCCGCTTGTCCTGATGTCACGCGAAATGTGGCGGTGACGTTTTGGCGGCTGTTGGTCGAATTGGCCAAAAAATAGATGTCGGCTTCAGCGGTGCGGCGATGGATGAACCCGACGCCGGGAGTCGCGGGCACAAGTTTGACGTCAGGCGTTAGGCGCGCCGCCAATGCCTGACCGAGTTGTTTGTCTTCTGCGACGAAATGGGCCAACGGTTTTTCCGCGTCGAAAAGTTGTTGGGTCAGGGAAGCGAACTGTGTGCGTTCGGCTTCGATGGTTTGGCGGCCAGGCAAGCTGGCAGGTTTGCGCCGCATCGCGATGACAACGCCGCCTTGTTTGGCAAACGCCACCAGTTTTTGCAGTGTGTCGAGTGGCAGGCGCTCGACGTTCGGCAAAATCACAGCCTTGTATTTGTTCGGCCCCAAGGCGAGCGCGCCCGTCTCAGCCTTGCCGCGTTCACGCAACACCTCATCGTCAAAGAAATCCAGGTTGAAGCCCGCTTCGAGCACTTGTGCGACAGCGTCTTCGCCGATGCGATCCTTGAGCGCTTCGATCAGGTAATGAACTTTGGGACTGACGAATCCGGCCCAGGCGTCGCTATTGGGCAGATAGAACGCCACGTCATTGGCGGGCGCGCCTTGCCGCATCATGAAGCTGATGCGTTGCAGGTATTGCGCCAGATCGGGCATCGCGATCCACCAGGGATTCTTTTCGTTGAAGACGGCGGCGGCATACAACCGCCAACCGGGATAGGCCACACTTTCCGGTGTGTACGGCCAACCGTGGCCGATCAACTGATTGATGCCTTGCAGGAAATGTAGATCTGCTTCGGCTTTGGCATCGAGCGGCGTGGCGCGAAACGATGGCGAGTGTAACCACGTCCAGGTTTCTGATGACGTGATGTTGCGCCCATACAAATGATTGGCTGATGACGCCCAACGCGCGGCGCGCAGAATTTTCCAGTGT
>JAEUQO010000460.1 GCA_016789605.1 Acidobacteriota bacterium | reverse complement strand
ATGGCAAAGAATTCTTTTTGCAGCGCGGCGGTGATGGGGCCGCGTTTGCCTTCGCCGATCTTGATGCGATCAATCGTGCGTACGGGCGTGATTTCGGCGGCGGTGCCGGTGAAAAAGATTTCGTCAGCCGTATACAACGTCGCGCGCGGGATGACGGCTTCGACGACTTCGTAACCCAACAAGCGCGCCAGTTGCATGGCCGAATCGCGCGTGATGCCAGTCAACACGGCGCTGGAAAGCGGCGGCGTATAAATTTTGCCGTCGCGCACGATAAAGATGTTTTCGCCACTGCCTTCGCTGACGTTGCCGCCGGTATCGAGCGCAATGCCTTCGGAATAACCGTTGGTGATGGCCTCCATCTTGATCAACTGCGAATTCATGTAATTGGCAGCGGCTTTGGCGGTCGGGGGCAGGGTGTTGTTGTGCATGCGCGACCAACTGGCGACGCACACATCTACGCCTTCTTCGATGGCTTCAGCGCCCAGATATTTTCCCCACACCCAACTGGCGATATAGGCTTCGACCGGATTGTTCAGCGGGTTGACGCCAAATGCGCCGTAGCCGCGAAATACCACCGGACGCAGGTAGCATTCCTTGAAGTTGTTGACGCGAATTGTTTCGAGACAGGCTTCGATCAATTGCTCGACGCTGAAGGCGAGCGGCATGCGGTATACGTGGCAGGAATCGTGCAGGCGTTCGATGTGTTCGCGCAGGCGGAACACCGCCGGGCCTTGCGACGTCGCGTAACAACGAATGCCTTCAAACAGCGCCGAACCATAATGAATCACGTGCGACATGACGTGAATTTGGGCGTCGTTCCAATCAATGAAGTTGCCGTTGTGCCAGATTTTCTTGGCCGTTTCCGTAGACATAGCTGAATGCGTACTCCTTGCGCAGATGAGCCGTAACCGGTCAGGTTGCGGGGATATATTTTGAAGTCATGGACGTTTGCGGGATCGCGGTGCAAACACCGGGGATTACACCGATAAAAACAGCGAAACGGCATCATAAGAGCGGCTTCCGGCGAGGTCAAGCAATGGGTTGGCGCGGAAAGTCGAAGTTTGACAGCCTTTCCGCGCGTCACTAGAATGCCTTCGCTTTTCGCGTTAGAACAACAACACCCAAACGAACAAAACTCTCGACAAAAAATCTACTTATGAGTATCAGTCCCGACTTTCTGGAAATCCTGCGCTGTCCGGCGTGCAAATCCAAGGTGGAATTGAAGGCCGACGGCAGCGGATTGAAATGTGTCAGTTGTCATCGTGTCTATCCGATTCGCGACGAAATCCCCGTCATGCTGGTTGATGAAGCGACCATCGAGGAAAAATGAGCGAGCCGACACGCGAATGACCAGATACCAATTCGTGACTGAGTAAATTTCGCTTTCCTCGCAACACCAAGCGTCATGCCTGCCCCACTTTTCCAGCAACTCCCGACGGATGCGCGTGTGCTGTTCATCCGGCTGCGCAATTTGGGCGAAGCTGTGCTCGACACCGCGAATTTGCGTGCGCTGAAACGCTTTCGGCCCGATTTGCAGATCACGACCCTGGTCGAAGCAATCTATGCCGATCTGTTTGTTGCCGATCCGGATATGCAGGCGATTCCGTTGACGCGCGCGGCCAAAGACAAACGCAGTTCGCTGGGCGCACGGCTGGAAGTGATTAAGGAAATTCGCCAGCAGAAATTCTGCGCCGTCATCAATTTGCACGGCGGGCCGACCAGCGCGCAGCTCACTTTTGCCAGCGGAGCCAAGCACCGCGTGGGAGCCAGTCACTTTCGCAACGGTTACGCCTACAATTTGCGCATTCCGCCTGCCGAAGAAATCCTGGGCCGCGCGGAAATGCACACCGTCGAATACCAGTTCGGGCAATTCAAATGGTTGGGATTGCCGGGCGAAGAAGCCGGGCCGACGCAGTTGTTTGTGGCTGAGACGCATCGTGTCAGCGCACACGAGAAATTGCGCGCCGCCGGAATCGCGCCGGAAAAAGAGTATGCGGTGCTGGCGCCGACCAATGAGTTTTATACCAAACGTTGGTTGCCGGAACGATTTGCTCAGGTGGCGGAACAGCTCTCCGCCCAAGGATTGCAGATTGTCTTGACCGGTGCGCCGACCGAAGAGCAACGCGCGCAGTTGGCTGCCGTGCAAGCCGCGACGAAATTGCCGCTCGCCAGTTTGAGTTCGCTCAGCATTGGAGAGTTGGTGGCGGTGATTGCCGGGGCAAAGCTGTTTGCCGGAAACGACAGCGGGCCCGCGCATATTGCGGCGGCGGTGAAAACGCCGTCGGTCGTATTGTTCGGGCCAGCCAGTTCAGTGCGTTGGCGACCGTGGAGCAAACAGGCGGAAGTCGTGCAAAATCCCTTCGCTTGCAATCCGTGCGCGATGTACAAATGCGAAGCGTTCGACGAACCGGAATGCATTCGCTCCATCACGGTCACTCAGGTGCTGGACGCCATTGCCCGCGTCAGTGTCTAAATCGTGACAGCCGTCAGCAGAACTCGTGACGCTGAAACATTCCGAGGAAGAATGGCGTCCTGACTTTGTGGTGTACCAATGTCGCGTGTTCTGATTTAGCGTTTGCTCGGTTCGATTTTCCAGAAATCAATTCCTGCCGCTTGTTGCGCCACTTCGATGGTGGCCACCGTCTTTAGCGCCGTCAGATCAATTACCTCGACCGTGCCGGGTTCGCTGCCGATGCCTTCGACCGAAATAAACGCATAGCGATTGTCGGGCGATACGACTGCGCCGTGCACGACTTTGCGTTTGGTCGGCAATTGCGCCAGTTCTTTGCCTGTCTTGACGTCGTAAATCGAAACCGACGGCCCGCGTTTATTGGTGGCGATCAGTTTGCCGTCTTTGGTGACGGCCAGGTTATAGACGCCGGGACCTGCCGGAATGCGCCGTTTGAGCTGCCAGGTTTGCGCATCAATTTCGACAATCTCGGATGATTTGTTACACGCGACAAACACTGACGATCCATCGGCGGATGGTTGCGCCCAGGTCGGCGAACAGGTCACGTCGCCGGGTTTGGGCGCTTCCAACCCATGCCCGCCGCTGTCGTGATGGGCGCCGTGTTTCATCGCGGCGGGTGAACCGCGCATGCCCGCTTCTTTGCCTTTGGTCAGCATGAAATGACGCGCGACTTTGAGCGTTTGGGTGTCAATTTCGACCAGCATGTCATCCATCATGCAGGCGGAATAATGTTTGGTGCCTTGCGGATTGAAGCGCGACCCGTGCGGCATCGTGCAGGTTTCGATGCGTTTGATTTCCAGCATTTCATCGGCGAGCACGACCGACACCGATGACGGCACCATGTCGCCGTGCAAATTGAAATTGACGACATACAAAAAGCTGCCGTCCGGCGAAACGTCCATCGTAGCGGGAAACAAACCGAGCGTGACTTTGCCCAGCACCTGATCATCCTTGGCGGCGTATTTCCACACCGTGCCGAATGGTCGCCCGTGTCCTAACGAAACGAAGTAATGTTGTTTGTCTGGCGTGACAGCGATGCCGTGGGGGCCGTCAATGTCCGGCTCCATTGCGCCGGTGGTCAATGCGCGCTCGAGTTTGGCTCCTTGCGG
This sequence comes from Acidobacteriota bacterium, assembly GCA_016789605.1. GTDB lineage: Bacteria > Acidobacteriota > Blastocatellia > RBC074 > RBC074 > RBC074. The sequence continues at coordinate 4,022 of JAEUQO010000460.1, read as the reverse complement.
CCCAAACCTTAGCAGACTGATTTTGTCAGCGGATTCGGACAAGACATACACCAGATAATCCTGTGCGGGCGGCGTCTGGGCAAACGCCGCTTGTCTGGCAACAGCACACAGCCAGAGTGGCAGCCACAGCGGCAAAAGCAGCAAAAAGATGCAACGCACGAGCTTTTTCATAACCATTTCCCTTGCACGATGTTTGAGATCACGTAAAGCTATGTTGCCAAGCCCACACAGCGATGACAAGCTATCCGTTCGCTCTTCTGTCCGGTCTGATTTCAAGCTGGCTTGGCGCTCTTTCAACCGATTGTCATATTGGTTCTATGCTTACATCCAACACCCTTCTGCAAAACCGGTATCTGATCATCCGCCTGCTGGCGCAAGGCGGTATGGGCGCTGTCTATGAAGCGCGCGATCAACGATTGAATACGACGGTGGCGCTCAAAGAGACCTTTTTCACCGACGAAGCTTTTCGGCAGGCGTTTCACCGCGAGGCCAGTTTGCTGGCGACATTGCGTCATCAGGCGCTGCCCAAGGTCATTGACCATTTTGCCGAAAACGACGGGCAGTTTTTGGTGATGGAGTTCATTCGCGGGGATGATTTGTCGCGTCTGCTGGAAATTTTTGGCCGTCCGATTCCGGTGCGCGACGTGCTGGCCTGGGCTGATCAACTGCTGGGCGCGCTGGAATATTTGCACGCGCAACGTCCGCCAATCATTCATCGGGACATCAAACCGCAAAACCTGAAGCTGAACGAACGCGGCGAAATCGTTTTGCTCGATTTCGGCCTGGCGAAAGAAGAGGCGCTGACGACTTCACAATACAACCGCAGCGTGCGCGGCTATACGCTCAATTATGCGCCGCTCGAACAGATTCAGGGTACCGGCACCGAACCGCGCAGCGATTTGTATAGCGCGGCAGCCACGTTCTATCACTTGCTGACGGGCGTTGTGCCGCCTGACGCCGTCACGCGCGCGACAGCCTTGGTCGAAAGTCAGCCCGATCCGTTGCGCCCGGCGCACGAATTGAATCCGCGCGTGCCTGTGCCGGTGTCAGACGTTTTGCAGCAAGCCCTGGCGCAAGATCGTAATCGGCGTCCGGCGAATGCGGCGAAACTGCGCGCCGCTTTACGACAGGCTGCCAGCGCCTTGCTGGCAGCGACGCCCGCAGAAACGCCGGGCGCAACCGCGCCGATTCCACCCGTGCCCAAAACGCAGGAACAACGTCTTGCCGTCGCAACCGCGCAAAGCGACGCGCCCGACCTGACGATGCCGCGCGCGCGCACAGAGCATCCGCCAGAGGTCGAATTTCAGTTTGCTCAGCCGCCGCAAAAAAGCCGCACCAGAGTTTGGCTGGCGATTGTGTTCGGCGCAGTGTTGCTGGCAGTGCTCGCTGCGGTGGCGTTTTGGCCGCGAGAACAGAATCCGGCAGGCGGGATCGCCACCGGTTCGCCGACGCCAACGCCGACGCCCGGCAATGCGACGCCGCTTGCTGCGCGCGAAGTGCTGGCGCGCGGCGAACAGGAAGAGCGGTTGTATTCATTCACGGCTTTGCCCGGTGAGCTGAAATTTACGCTGAATGTCATTGGCGCAGGTTCGACCATCACGGTGGAATTGCTGGATGGCAATCAACAGCCGCTCAATCTCACTGGCAATCGCACCTCGTTTTCCGTCGCTTCGACCGGCGAAAACGAACAGGGCAGCGCGCGCTTATTGCTGGACAGGGAACAGCCCGTGCAAGTGCGCGTCAAAACCGCGTATCCGCAAAGCCTGGAAGCTTTCCGCTTGCGCATCGAAGGCCCGGCTAAATTGCCCGCGCTGGATGCGGCAAATGCGTCGCCGCTGGCGGCTTTGTTTGCCGACCGTGATCGTCCGTTGGCATTGCCGTCGCACACGCTCTATGGCGGCCAGAACAGCAAAAAAACGACGTATTACGCGCTGACTGCCGGGCCGGGCGAAATCAATTTGACCTTGAACGTGATCGGGGCGGGTTCGACGGTGGAAGTTGAACCGTTTGATGAAGACGCGCAGCCGCTGCAATTCAGCGATTCGGCGACGCGCTTTTCGGTGGCTTCGACGGAATTGAACGAACAAGGGCAGGCGCAACTGGTGTTGGTGCGGCAGCAAAAAATCGTGTTGCGCATTCACACCAGCTATCCGCAAAGTTTGCGCGCCTATCGTTTGAAACTGGCGGGCGCGTTGCCCGCCGCAGGCAACGCCGACGCGGCGCAAGCTGAAGCTCTGGCCCCCCTGTTTGCGCCGCGCGACACGCCCGACGCGCTGACCGACAACGACATCAACGGACGCAATCCGGCCAAAGAAGCTTATTACCGATTGCAGGCCGGGCCCGGCGCGCTGCGGCTGGCGCTGGAAGTGGAAGGCAACGGCGCAACCGTGACGGCGGAGCTTTTTGACGAATTGGCCAAACCGTTGCTCTTTAACGACAACGCCAACCGCTTCGCGGTGTCTTCCACGGGCGCGAAGGAAAAGAAATCCGCCGAAGTTATGTTGACGCGCGAAGAACCGCTGGTGTTGCGTTTGAGCACCAGCTATCCGGCGTCGCTGAAAGAGTTTCGCTTGAAATTTGAGGGCGCCTTCAAAAAACCATAGGCGCGAAAGAGGAGCGCAAAAGGAGTTCAGCAATGGCAGCTTCATACGAACACGTATTGACCGAAACTTCTGCGGCGGGCGTGCATACCATCACGCTCAACCGCCCGGAAAAGCTCAATGCCGTGAACCAGCGGTTGGCAGAAGAACTGCCGTTGGCCATAACGGAAGCTTCGCGCGATGACGCGGTGCGCGTTGTTGTGATCACCGGAGCCGGGCGCGGTTTTTGCGCGGGCCTGGAATTGTCGCCTGAAAACATTCAGGCCTCGCGCGCGAAAAAAACGACTTCGCGACACGCCGCGCTTGATGATCTGGAATGGGTGGGGCGCTGGGTGTTGGCGCTGACGACTTGCGACAAACCGGTGATCGCCGCCATCAACGGACCGGCCATTGGCGCGGGCTGCGGTTTGACCCTGGCAGCGGACGTTCGTTTGATGAGCGATGCCGCCGTGCTCAGCACCGGCTATATGCGCATCGGGCTGTGTCCTGACGCAGGCGTCAGCTATTTTTTGCCGCGCCTGGTTGGGCAATCGCGCGCCGCCGATTTGATTTTGACTGCGCGAGACATTGCCGCCGAAGAAGCCGAACGCATCGGTTTGGCCAGCCGCGTCTTGCCTGCGGCGGATTTTGCCGCGCAGGTTCAGGCCTATGCGCAACAGTTGGCCGCCGGGCCTCCGATTGGATTGACGCTGGCTAAACGGTTGTTGGTCAATTCGCTCGACACCGATTTGGTGTCGCAACTGCGTCGGGAACTCAGCTCCATTCAGATTTGTTTGCAATCCGAAGACGCCGCCGAAGCAATGCGCGCGTTTGCCGAAAAACGGCGGCCCGTTTTCAAAGGAAAATAACTGTGACCGTAAACGAAAATATCAGCGCCGCATTAGCGCGTTGGCATCAATGCATCGCCACGCAAGATATGACCACGCTGGCTGATTTGCTGGCCGACAATGTCGTCTTTCGCTCGCCGTTTTTGTGGAAGCCGAAACCCGGCAAAGAGGTGTTGCAGATTGTGCTGACGGCGGCCAGTCAGGTTTTTGAAGACTTCGTCTATCACCGCGAAATGACCGACGGCGCCACCTGGGGGCTGGAATTCAGCGCTCACATCGGCGACATACAGCTAAAAGGCATTGACCTGATTCGTTTCAACGCCGCTGGTCAAATCGAAGACTTTGAGGTGATGGTGCGTCCCGCCAAAGGATTGCAAGCGTTGGGGGAAGCCATGGCGCAGCGCATGACAGCCCAAGGTCAATACGAAAAATTTATCAGCAGCTAACCCAGCGGGTACCAAATTGATGTACGACCGTGAAGAAGTCCGGCGGCGATTGCTGCGCGTCGGTGAGTGTGTGCGCGATCACGCGTTGCAGGAATTGCGGCAGCAATCCGCCGAAACTCTTTCTGCCGTCGCGTTTGAAACTGCCGCCG
>JAEUQO010000447.1 GCA_016789605.1 Acidobacteriota bacterium | reverse complement strand
TTTCTTTTCTCCACCGAGCAGGGCGACCGACTTCCTTAAATACCCGGCGGCCTCGTTGTACAAACCCTTTCCAGCATAGATATATCCTAAAAAAAACGGCGGCACTTCATTGGCCGGTTCCACAGCTTGCGCTTCCTGAAGTGTTCTAAGCGCGTCGTCAAACTTTCTTGCCTGCGCAAGGATCATCCCTTTCTGAAGCAGTGCCAAACGCTGATTGATCGGATCACGAATTTTTCGCTGTTCGAGCGCCACCAGAGCATCGTCATGACGCCCAATGATCGAAAGAAAGAAAGCATAATTTATATGCGCAAAATCGAGATTGGGGCTGAGGTCAATTGCTCGCAAGTATTCTCTCTCCGCACCTGACCAGTCGAATTCATATTCCTTTATCATGGCCAGTTGGGCATGAGCCTTCGCCAGGTTCGGGTCTAATGCCAAGGCTCGGTCTGTCGCCTCTTTTGCTTTGGGCATCAGTTCGTTTGGATTGCCGCTACCGTTCGCCCGCGTCCAGTAAACCCACGCGATTTCGGCGTGGGCTGCGGCAAAATCCGGATCGAGCGCGACAGCCTGTTGAAAATATTCAAGCGCTTTGCCGCGAACGTCTTGCGGGCCGTTCAGCTCAACCAGTCCGTTCAGGTAATAACGATATGCTTCGGAGTTTTCGGTGTTGTTTTCGGCAAGTCTCTGGGATTGAGAGGTAGAGAGTTTCACACGCAGTTTCTCGGAAGCTGCCTGTGTGATCTCATGCTGTACGCCAATGACATTGCCGGGTTTTCGTTGGTATTGGCCTCCGGTTACATGCCGGTCGTTGATTGCATCAGTCAGGTCAAACCGAATCACAATGTCTTCGCCAATCTGTGTGACGCTGCCGGTTAAAACGGCGCGCACGCCCAATTGAGCAGCCACGCTGCGCACGTCAACATTTTCATCCCGAAACTTAAAGCTGGAATTGCGCGAAATCACCTTCAGTTGCGGCAATTCTGAAAGGCGGTCAATCAAGCTTTGGCTGAGACCGTCGGACAGATAGGTCAACTCTTTTTTCCCGCTGAGGTTTTGGAAGGGGAGAACCGCGATCGAATCAATGGCCCCATTTCCGGCAGGAGCGCGAAGAAACAGATAGGCGGCAGACGAGATGAGCGCCAAAAGAATCAGGACGATGATCGCAAAACGAACTTTGTGGTTTTGCACCTGCCGAAACATTTTCGCCAAGCTGCCCGCCTGGCTGCCCGCCTGGCTGCCCGCCTGGCTGGATGATGCCCCGAACGATGTTGGCGCGGGCGAATGATCCTGCCCAGCACGCCAATCAGCGCCAGACTCGCGTTCGGCGTCGAGTTCCAAACGGTGGTGAACTCGTTTCAGGTCATCGGCCAATTGAGCGGATGACGGGTAACGTTGTTCCGCGTTTTTGGCCAGCAACTTGTCCAGGATTTGATTCAATTGCGCAGGCAGATTGGCCAGGGATTCGGTCAGGGGCGCTGGCTGGCGTTCCAGAATGGCGACGAAAATTTCCGGCATGCTGTTGCCGTGAAACGGGCGACGCCCAGTCAGCATTTCATAAAGCACTACGCCCAGGCTCCACTGATCGCTGCGCGCATCCAGTTTTTCGCCGCGTGTTTGTTCGGGCGACATGTAACTGACCGTGCCCAGAATCACACCTGACGCAGTGTTTTTTGAAATCGTCTTCGCTTCAGAAAAGCTGTCGGAATCTGTTTCGACCGGCTGAATGCGCGCCAAGCCAAAATCCAGCACCTTCACAAATCCATCAGGCCGCAGCATGACGTTTTCCGGCTTGATATCCCGGTGAAGGATGCCTGCGGCATTAGCTGCGGCCAGCGCGTTGGCGATTTGATACGCAATGTTCAGCGCTTCGAGCAGCGGAATGGGGCCCTGACTGATGCGGCTGCGCAGCGTTTCGCCTTCGACGTATTCCTGTGCGATGTAATAGGTCGCGTCCGATTTTCCGATTTCGTAAATTGCGACGATGTTCGGATGGTTGGTGGCGCTCGCAGCTTTGGCTTCTCTTTCAAAGCGGCGTGAGCGTTCAGGCTCACTGGCGAATTTGTCCGGCAACAGTTTCAGCGCGACCTTGCGACTCAGCTGCGTATCTTCCGCCAGCCAGACTTCGCCCATGCCGCCTGTGCCAAGTTGCGCGAGGATTTTGTAGTGGCTGAACGTTTGCCCCGCCAGCGAGACCTGCGCCCGCGAAGCGTCTGGATGTTGCGCCAGCAGCGTTGCGGCGACGTTCAGGGCTGGCCGTGCGAGAAATTCATTGTCCGCGCGGTGTTGCGCCAGCATCTTTTCGACCACCTCGCGCAACTCGTTATCCGGCCCGCAAGCCCGAAGCAAAAAGGCGCTTTGTTCGCCAGGCGCAAGGTCCAACGCCTGATCGAAAAGTTCGCCGATTAGTTCATAGCGTTCCGGTGTCATAGCGCAGGTGTCATTGGGAGGCACTCAATTGCAGTTGCAGCCAGGCTTGAGCAATGCGCCAATCGCGGCTTACCGTGCCGAGTGAGACCTGTATGACTTCGGCAATTTCTTCCATGCTCAGACCGCCGAAAAACCTCAATTCGATGACGCGGGCTTGGCGCGAATTCAGCTTTTCCAGTTCGTTCAGCGCATCGTCCAAGGCCACCAAGTCTGGATTATTCGGCCCAACGACATTGGCGGCTTCCGACAGCGAGACTTGAATTGCCTGCCCGCCGCCGCGTTTGCTCGCCTGCTGTTCGCGGGCAAATTGCACCAGAATGTGGCGCATTAACGTCGCCGATACGCCAAAGAAATGCGCGCGATCTTGCCACTCGACCTGCTTCCAGTCGAGCAGCCGCACAAAGGCTTCGTTGACCAGCGCCGTGGTTTGCAAGATGTGGCCCTGCCGTTCGCCTTTGAGATAGTCGTGCGCCAGCCGGTGCAATTCGCGGTAGACCAGCGGTGTCAGTTGTTCAAGGGCGCTCTGGTCTCCCTGATTCCAGGCCACCAATAATTGGGTGATCGTTGGGGGGGTCATGGTTCCACCAGATTGATGTGATGAGGTGCTTGGCAGAGTGCGCCAAGCGGCTGAAGGCTAACACAAAGCCGCAAAATCAGAAAATTCTCAAACCGATGAAAAATTTTTTTCAGGCAGTTAGTGATTTGGCCAACTTTTCCCCCCTTACCTAGTAGAGCAAGAAAATCTTGCTTCGGCGGCGAAAACAAGCTGCTGCAACGAATCAAATCAGTAATTTTCAGTGTGGAGTGCGGAGAGCCAATGAATGAATTTCATCGGTTCTTATTGGGAATTGTGGCAAGCCTTCATCGGATGCCCCTCTCGATTCACAACCAAAACAATAAGGAGATTCACAAGATTATGAAAACACTCTTTTTCGCTCTTTCCATCATTGCGCTCGCCTTTTGCGCTACCTCTAAGATTGGGCTTCCGACTTCGGCTGAAGCCGCCACACCACAGGTCAGCCCAGTCGTCGGTAACGGCAAGATTTTTGGCGTCAACAAACCGGGTGACGCTAATTTCAAGGCGATTGTCCCCAAGAACGGAGACAGGGTTGAAACAACTTTGTATACGCCCAATAACGACAGCAATAAAGACTTAGGTCTCGTCAAGGGA
>JAEUQO010000429.1 GCA_016789605.1 Acidobacteriota bacterium | reverse complement strand
GCTATTGTCAAAGACTCCCACCGGAGTCGTGCGGCGAATATGACTTTCAAACGTGTTGCACTTCGCCGAATCGAACTTCTTGCCGTAAGGAAATTGTCGCCCTTTTTTGCCGCGCGCCGCCGCTTCAAATTCGGCCTCGGTCGGCAGACGATAAATCAATCCGTTGGCTGCATTCGCCGTCAACCAGTTGCAATACGCCCGCGCTTCAAACCACGTCACACCGACCACAGGCTGAGCCGGATTGTTGAATCGTGCGTCGCTCCAAACCTCCGGCTCATGATAACGCTTGCCTGCCGGATACTTCTCTTCGAGTTGTCCCTCAAACTCCTCTTCCGTCCAATTCCGAATTGTGATCCAGTCTTCAGCCTGTTTGGTTGTAATGCGATTCTCTTTGACCAAACCACGAATGTCTTCATCGGTCAGAGCCAATAGCCGCTCCCGAAAATCACGCCATCCTTGTTTCTGCCCTTCGGCTGCGCCTTCTCCGCTCAACCAGGCTTGCGCTTCCGGCGTATCCCACCAGCGCTCGTCTTCGTAACCGCCTGCTTCCATAAACAGTTTGTATTCGGCATTCGTCACCGGGAACTGGCCAATCTGAAACTCGGCAAGCTCAACCGCACCTGCTGGCTTTTCATCGTCGTAATCGCTCTTGTTGACGCCAATGGTGTATTCGCCGCCGGGAATCGTGACCAGCGGAGGCAGCAGATAATCGCCATACTCGCCGCTGCGACGTTCAAAGCGCGGATCGCCCAGCAAGCCGAGAGCTTCTCCGGCAGCGATGCGTGCGCGCACATCGGCGCGCTGGTCTTGCGTGCGTTCGATCAACCGTTGCTGTAAATCGCGTTTGAGTTCCGGGCTGACCTGGACTTCGGGCGCGGCGGCACAACGCGCGGCCAGCGGCAAATTGGGTTCGATTAAATCGCGAACGAAGGTCGTCGAATCTTTGGCCATCGGCGCGGCGGTCAACGTCGTTTCTTCCCAGCCCGTCTGCGCCAGCGGCGGCAGCGGATCGCCATCGGCCAGTTTGGCCAGCGTTTCTGCCAAAGGCTCACTGACCTTGTCCGCCTGCCATTCGACGTGAACCAGCGCCGGATTTGGCGCTTTGGCCAAGCGCCGCGCGGCAAAATATTCCTGCAACAGTTGGTGGAAAAAGAGGATTTCGTATTGCGCGACATCCTTGTCCAGCACATTCAGCGCAATGCCCGCTTTGAGCAGGGCTTCGGCCAAAGCTCCCGGCTGTCCGTCGGCCAGCAGGTCACAGGCGTCATCAAAATCTATCCGCACCTGCGCGCCTTCGGTTTCCAGGCCCTTTTGCTGCATGGTGAAGGCCAGCTCGCTGAGTTTCGGAAACAGCATTCCCCGTTCCGGCAATTCAAATTCATTGCGCCAGCGGTTCAGGCTGAGCTTTTCGTGATCGGCTTCGCTGAGCAATCCGGCGGCCAGTTGAAACAATTCGCCGTTGAGTTCACGTTTCAGCGATTGCCGGACAAAGCCGGTAAACAACCCGGCGCGGCCTTTCGGAATGTCACCGCCCGCGTTCACCTGTTCGCACAGCAATTTCAGGAAATACGGCGTTTGATAAAACGTGAATTCCCGCGTGCCGTTGATCTCGTGCCAGATGCGCTCTTGATGAGCAGGCTGGTAGACCGTCAGGAAGGCGCGCGCCTGCTCGGCGGTCATCGGCTGGACTTCGACCTGTGGCACGCGCAATTCCTTGCTGCTCAGGCTGGCGCTGTAATCCAGACTGCGGCACGAAAAGATGACCCGGTTGCCTTTGCCGCAAACGTCCTGCACGAAATCCCGCCACAGCCCGACCAGCCGTTGATAATCGGCGGTGCTTTTGTGCGGCATTTCGTTGAGCGCATCGAGCAGCAGCAGCGCGCGCCCATCCTGCAACAAGGATTCGAGCGGCGGCAGTTGCGGATATTTCAATTTCCAGTACTGGTTCAGCCATTCGCCCGGCTCTGGCAATTCGCCTTTGGCGTGCGCCCGGTAACTGTTCAAGGGCACGAAAACGCTGACCGGTTCCGCGCCGTCGCGCAGGCAGTCAATGCTGTGATCCAGTTGCAGGCGGCGCAGCAGGGTGGATTTGCCGCTGCCCGGCGCTCCCAGCAGCACCAATGCCGGATGCTCCCTGGTTTTCGCCAGCACATCGCGCAGATCGTTGAAGCGATAGCTTTCCGAGTCGGCGGGGCGCTGCCACCGTTGCGTTTCGTGTTCGCCCTTGTCCAGCAGCAAGGTCAGGTTGACGAAGCGTTTGTTGATCTGAAATTTGGGCAGCGACCATTCCGCAATTCGCCCCAGACGATATTCCGCCAGGTCGGCGGGTTGGTGATCGCGGATGGCCACCGCCTCTGCAACCGACAGCACGACATCGCCTTCGGTTCCGCTGATTGCCCGCTGCAGGGCTTGCAGGTTTTCCGGCAAGGAATGCGATTCGCTTGCGACCGTTTCAAAGACGCTGACCTTGTCGGCTTCCGTGATCGGCTCAGGCAATGAAAAGTCCCGCCGCAGATCCTCCAGGATTCTTGTCAGCGCGCCCTGCAAATCCTGGCGGGCGTCCACGTAGTTGTAGGCGAACAGGCGCGTGTGAAGCTCGCAGTCCGCCACGTACAAGGGATAAATCGGTTTGCGCTGCTGGTCGAAATAAAACCATTCGCG
>JAEUQO010000385.1 GCA_016789605.1 Acidobacteriota bacterium | reverse complement strand
CGAGCAGGCCGCCAAAAACACTTTGGCCGGTTTGGCAAACGCGGCCGATGAACTCGACAAAAAAGCCGCTGCCCTGGAAGGCCGCACCGGCGGGCTGGACTTTTTCGGCGTCAGCAACCGCGAACCGGGGTTTGCCGGTTTGGCGAACGGCTTCCTGTCGCTGATGAACCTGATTGACGGCGTAGACGCCAAACCGACCACGCAGGCCTTGAAAGCCGTCGAAGACCAGCAACGCGCCTTCAACGATTTGCAAACGCGCTGGAATGAGTTGAAAAGCAAAGACCTCAAAACCTTGAACGATCAGCTCAGCAGAGCGAATTTGCCAACCATCGCGCCGTAACGACCGACCATTTCGCTGCGCGGTTTCTTTGCGGCTTTGTCGCCTGATGTGCGGCAAGTCTTTGACTTGCCGAAAGTCGCGTTCTATTTCCTTCAGGGCTACGCCCTGCCAGGTCGAAGACCCGAAAAGAGTTGAATGACGTTCCCGGAAGGCCATAGGCCTTCCGCACATCGGGCGGCAAAGCCGCGAAATTTTCTGTGGCCGGTTTCTAGAAAAACATTTAGCCTGTGATCTCAGAAATTCTTCGGAGAGGGGCACCGGATGAAAAAGCCCGCAGTCACAGCCACAAGCCACTATTGCCTTTTGGCAAACTGTCAAATGTGCGTACATTAAACCGCAAGCAAGTTTGTCATCTTCCCGCGTAATTCTGGCCAGAAAATTTGGCGAATCCGCCGAATCACGGTAAGCTGTAGCCCGCAATCACACTTCTACTCATCAAGCGAGAACAAAATATGAAAGCTCCCAAAATGCTGCGGCGCGTTGTCGTCACCGGCATAGGCTGCGTTAGCCCCATCGGCCTAGGCAAAGAACAATATTGGCACGCGCTACGGCAAGGCCGCAGCGGAGTCGCCCGCATCACGCGCTTTGAACCGGACGACCTGCCGGTGCAAATCGCGGCTGAAGTCAAAGACTTCAATTCGGACGATTTCATTTCGCCCAAAGACCGGCAACATGTTTCGCACGCGGTGGCTTATGCCATTGCGGCGGCAGAGCTGGCGTTTGCCGATGCGAAATTGAATCCGCGCGAAATGTCGCTCGAAGAAAAACGCGACATCGGCATTGTGCTGGGCAGCGGCGGGGCGTCGCTCAGTTTTATCGAAAAACAGTATCGCTACTATTTCGGCAACGAAGCCAAGCGCGCCAGCATTTATACGGTGCCGACGGCGACGCCCGGTTCGTTGCCCAGCGAGCTTTCGATGCCGTTTGGCATCAAAGGCTTCAGTCATTTGATTTCCACCGGCTGTACGTCTTCGACCGATGCGATGAATTACGCCGTGCAAAACATTGCGCTGGGCCGCATCAACACCGTTTTGACCGGCGGCGTAGACGCGCCGCTCGCGCACAGTTTCATGCTCGGATTTTGCATGCTCAAGGTGATGACGCCGTCGTGGAACCACGAACCAGAACGCGGGTCGCGTCCGTTTAGCAAAGACCGCGACGGATTTGTCATCGGCGAAGGCGGTTATTTGTTCGTGTTGGAAGAAATGGAACACGCGCTGAATCGCGGTGCGCAAATCTATGCTGAGATCGTCGGATACGGTTCAACCTGCGATGCGCATCACCGCGTGCAACTGGATGAAAGCGGCATTGAGCCCGCGCGGGCGATGGCGTTGGCGATGAAGGACGCGGGCGTCGCGCCGGAAGAAATTGACTACATCAATTTGCACGGCACTTCGACAAAGCTGAACGACCGCATTGAAACGCGCGCGGTCAAAAACGCCTTTGGCGATTTGGCCTACAAAGTGCCGATGAGCGCGACAAAATCCATGATCGGCCATCCGCAAGGCGCTTCGGGCGCGGCGGGCTTAATGGCGACCATCGGCGGCATCAATCTGGGCTTTTTGCCGCCGACGATCAATCTGGATGAAGCCGATCCCGAATGCGATCTGGATTACGTGCCGAATGCCGCGCGACCGGCGGACATCCGCACGGCGCTGTGCAATTGCATCGGCTTCGGTTCGAAAAACTCCGCGCTGGTCGTGAAAAAATTCGAAGTCTAAGCCGGGTTGCATTGTCGCGGCGGCGGTTTATTGCGGTTTGGTGCCGTAATTGATCGCCATAATGCCGCCGCCAAATTCGATACAACCGGTTTGGCTGAATCCCGTGCGTTTCATCAGGTCTTCGACGCCGTGTTGGCCGGGATAGCGTTTCAGGCTTTCCGGGATATAGCGATACACATCGGCGTCGCCGTGCAACAAAATGCCGGTCAGCGAGCCAACGACGATCAAATAGTTCAAATACAACCAGCGGTAAATGCGATTTTTCGGATGGGCGAAATCCAGCGAGAGAAAGCGTCCGCCGGGTTTGAGCACGCGGTTGATTTCGGCTAGCGCCAGTTCGACATCCGGCACATTGCGCAGCGCATAACCGCAGGTGACGCAATCAAACGACGCATCGGCAAACGGCATGGTCATGATGTCGGCGCGGTGAAAGAACACGTTGGCGGCATTTTTCTCGCGGCGTTTTTCTTCGGCGAGGATGAGCATGCCCTGGGTGATGTCCAGCCCAAAGGCTTTGCCCGCTGGCAAACGTTCGCCGAGCGAAAAGGTGATGTCGCCTGTGCCGCAAGCCAAATCCAGGGCGAGTTCATTGCCTTTGGGGCTGAGCATATCGATCAGTTTGCGCTTCCAACCGCCGTCCATGCCGTAAGAGAGAAAGACCGTAATGAAGTCATAGCGCGGGGCAATCGTCTCGAACATCTGGGTGACGTAGCCTTGTTTTTTCTGTTTGGACGAGATGTGTTCTATAAGGTTGAGTTTTTCTGACATAAAAAGCCTTGTTGCACACGTCAGCAAGCTGGTGGCAACTCATCAAACTTTGATTGTTTCGTTGTACGTCTTGGGTTTGGTTGCGGTTGTTAAAGCGCCGCGATTGTAACACTGCTGTGGGAATGGCCGACAGCAAAACGCCGCCGTGGCGCAAAATCGGCTGCGCGCTAAATCAGAACACGCGACGTTGGTACACGACAAAGTCAGGACGCCAAGATTCATCGGAATGTTTAAGCGTCGCGTGTTCTGCTGACGGCTGTTACGATTTAGGAACGGCGGCATTCATCTGAAATCACATTTTCTTATTTGACTGAATTGGATCATGACGACTGAAGAAGTTTTGCAAACATTCGAAGCCAATGACGCTTTGCTCAAAGGCCACTTTCAACTGACTTCCGGATTGCACAGCAATCGCTATTTGCAATGCGCGCTGGTGCTGCAACATCCGCCGGTTGCCGAAACGCTCTGTGCGGCGCTGGCTGCCAAAGCCAAAAGCGATTCGCGCATTGGCCAGATTGATCTGGTGGTGGCTCCCGCGCTGGGCGGCGTCATCGTCGCGCACGAAGTCGCACGCGCGCTTGGCGTGCGGGCACTATTTACCGAACGTCAGGAAAAGGTGATGACGTTGCGGCGCGGGTTTGCCATCAAACCCGGTGAACGCTGTTTTGTGGTCGAAGACGTTGTGACCACCGGCGGTTCGACGCGCGAAGTTATGGATGTTGTCACTTCGCTCGGAGGCGTGGCCGTAGGAGCAGGCTCGCTGATTGATCGCAGCGGCGGCGCGGTGGATTTGGGTGTGCCGCGTCACGCGTTGGCAACGCTTGAAGTGCCGACTTACCAGCCGGACGATTGTCCGATGTGCCGCGAAGGTTCAGCCGCGATTAAACCCGGCAGCCGCCCGGGTGGCGGCAAGTAGTTCGCCGCTATTCGGTTACAAGTCGCGAAGGCGGCGGCGGAAATTCAGCAAGGCAAGGACACGTCCAGACACGAAACGGGCAGGCCTGAATTGTTGGGTGGTTTTTTGTGCTTTATGCGGAAAAGTGCTTGACGAGAGTGTGGCTGCGGCATAGCATCGCGCGCGTCTTTGATGACGGTCATGAACTATCGCATTACGCTGGCATACGACGGGACAAATTATTTTGGCTGGCAGTGGCAAATCGGGCAGCCGACCATTCAGGGCGTGCTGCAAGATGTGCTGGCGAAATTGGCGGGCGAGCCGGTGACGAGTGTTGCCGCCGGGCGCACAGATACAGGCGTGCACGCTGCGGGCCAGGTGGTTTCGTTCCGGCTGGCAAAAGAATGGGACGGCGTAGCGTTACGCAAGGCGTTGAACGGCAACCTGCCCGAAGATATTCGCGTATTGGATGCCGCGCTCGCGGGCGCAGAGTTTCATGCCCGGTTCGATACGCAAGGCAAAACCTATCGGTATCAACTTTACACCGACGAAGTGATGTCGCCTTTCTGGGCGCGTTACGCTTGGCATTATCCGTGGGCGCTGGATGTTGCGCGGTTGGTGTCAGACAGCAAGACGCTGTTAGGAACGCACGATTTCACGGCGCTGACCGTGGCCGATTGCGAAGTCAAAACGCGCATCCGTACCGTTACCGACATACGCGTCGAGCAGGATGGGCCGTTGTTGACGCTGTGGTTTGTGGGCGACGGATTCCTACGGTATCAGGTGCGCACGATGGTCGCAGCTTTGCTTGAAGCAAATCGCGGACGGCTCAAAGCCGGTTCATTGTCGACGCTTTTGGCAAGTCGGGACCGCACGCTGGTTGGGGCTCCGGCTCCGGCGCGAGGGTTGACGCTGATAAAAGTCGAATATTAGTATGCTGCGCCGGTCGAGCGCGGGTATTCATGCAGAATTCAAGAAACTGCCTCCCACACAAAAGAGCGACAAGGAACACTGGAAGACACAGTCGAAATTCGTCTGAGACGGACTTTTGTGGAGTTGAGCGGAATCTCGTGAGCAGGCGTTGCGCCGTTTGAGCGCCAACACCGAAGATCTTCCCTGCCGTGGCGGAAACACAATGCACAAAGATTTTGTCGGAATCATTGAACCCGGTTCGCGCGACGAACAGTTGCTGAATCAAATTGATTTGGCGCGGTTGCCGCGTCACGTTGCAGTCATTATGGATGGCAACGGGCGCTGGGCCAAAAAACGTTTGATGCCGCGCATTGCCGGGCATCGCGCAGGCGTCGAAGCCGTGCGCTCTACCGTGGATACTTGTGCGCGGTTAGGGCTGGAAGCGCTGACGCTCTATGCCTTTTCAGTCGAAAACTGGAAGCGCCCGCCTTTTGAAATCGAAGCGCTGATGACGTTTTTGAAAGAGTATCTGCGCAAAGAGCTGGAAAACATCCATCGCAACAACATACGGTTTCAGACCATCGGGCGCACCAGCGAACTGGATGAATCAGTGCAATTTGAGTTGCGTTCGGCCATTCGCAAAACGGCGCAAAACACCGGCATGGTGCTGAATGTTGCTTTGAACTATGGCGGACGCGTCGAACTGGTAGACGCGTTTCGCAAGTTGCTGGAAAAGTGCCAGCGCGAAGGCCGCGCGCCCGAAACCGTCACCGAACAAGAACTCACACGTCATTTATACACCGCAGAATTGCCCGATCCTGATTTACTGATCCGCACCAGCGGCGAAATGCGCATCAGCAACTTTTTGCTTTGGCAGATTGCCTACGCCGAGATTTACGTGACCGATACGCTGTGGCCGGATTTTCGTCGGCCCGACCTGTTTGCCGCCGTCATTGATTATCAGAAACGCGAGCGCCGCTTTGGCGGGTTGAGCGAAAATGCGCGCCTCGCCGTCGTCAACGCTTCCTGATAGGAGGTTGCGAGACGGACGCCGTTGGGCCGAAGTTGTCACCGGCCAAACTTGCCTGACTTGCTGCTTCCTGCCTTTGCACCCAATTCCTCATGGCTCGTGTCCTTACTGCAATCGTTTTTCTTCCCATTTTGTTCAGCGCTCTCTGGCTGGGAGCGCCGTATTGGTTTGTCGCGCTGGCAGGCGCTGGCATCTTGCTTGGCTTGTATGAGTATTACGCCCTCGCCAAACAAGGCGGGTTGATCCAGGGAATGCTGGCTGCGCTGGCGATTCTGACGGCGTTTTATGTTCATCAGCACGAATTGATCGTGGTCGTGATCGCGGTGCTCGTGATTGTCGAAATGCTGATACAGCTTTTCACGCGCGCCAGCGAAGACGATTTCAGCGAGATGTTGCCGAGCGCGGCGGTCAAAACCTTTGGCGTGTTGTATGTCGCGGTGCTGGGTGGATACATCATCGCGATTCGCGTGATCGAAAGTTCGATTCCGCAATTGCCCGCCAAATTGCTGACGTTGTTTTTCATTGTTGTGTTTGCGGGCGACACCGGCGCGTATTACACCGGGCGCACCTTGGGCAAACGCAAGCTCGCGCCCAAGGTCAGTCCGGGCAAAACCGTCGAAGGCGCCATCGGCGGTTTGGCCGGAAACGTCATTGCCGCGCTGATCGCGCATTACACATTTTTCCCGGAATTGCAGGTGATACACGCGATTCCGCTGGCGTTGGTGATGGGCGTGCTTGGGATTACCGGCGACCTGTGCGAATCCATGCTCAAACGCGGCGCCAAGGCGAAAGACGCGGGCAAACTGATTCCCGGCCACGGCGGCTTGCTCGACCGGCTCGATAGCATGCTCTTCAATGCGCCGCTGCTGTATTACTTTTACGAAATCTTTCTGCGCTAAGCTGCCTCTTACCGGCAATTGCGTTTGCGCCGTCTGGGCGGGCATGATTCATAGCCTATGAAACAAATTGCGATTTTAGGTTCCACAGGCTCGATTGGTTGCAACACGCTGCGCGTGGTCGAAGCGTTTCCCGGTGAATTCGGCGTGGCGGCGCTCGGTGCGGGCGCAAACGTAGAAGTGCTGGCCGAACAGATTGATCGGCATCGTCCGCGCGTTGTTTCGGTGGCGGATGAAGCGAGCGCCGAAAAATTGCGACAGTTGTTACGCGTTCGCGGCGTTGCCCCATTGCCCAGGATCAGCGTGGGCGTGGATGGGTTGAGCGAAGTCGCAACCGTGGACGGCGCGGAAATCGTCATTGGGGCCGTGGTGGGCGCGCTGGGGTTGTTGCCCACCTATCGCGCGCTCGAAATGGGGCGACGCGTGGCTCTGGCCAACAAAGAGACATTGGTTGTGGCTGGAGAATTGATGACGCGTGCGGCAGAAAAATCCGGCGCGGAGCTGTTGCCCGTCGACAGCGAACACAATGCCTTGCATCAATGTTTGCGCGGCGAACAGCGACAGGAGCTTAAACGCTTGATCCTGACCGCTTCGGGCGGTCCGTTTCGTCTGGCCAGCAAAGACGACATCGAAAACGCGACTCCCGCACAAGCGTTGAAACATCCGACCTGGCGCATGGGCGCGAAAATCACGATTGATTCCGCCACGTTGATGAACAAAGGGTTGGAAGTCATCGAAGCGCATTGGCTGTTCAATTGCTCGGCGGATGAGATTGACATTGTTGTACATCCGCAATCGGTCGTGCATTCAATGATCGAACTGATTGACGGTTCGTTTATTGCCCAATTGGGCGTGACCGATATGCGTCACGCGATTCAATACGCGCTGACGTATCCCGCGCGGCGTGTTTCGCAATTGCCGCCCCTGGATTTGATGACGCTCAGCAAGCTCGAATTTTTCCCGCCCGACACCGAGAAATTCCCTTGCGTAGGGTTGGCCTATCGCGCGTTGCGCACGGGCGGCACGTTGCCCGCAGTGTTGAATGCTGCCAACGAAGTCGCCGTCGCGGCGTTTTTGGAAGAAAAAATCAGATTGGGCGATATTCCCCGATTGATCGGTGCTGCCTGTGACGCGCATACCGCAGAACCCGCCAGCAACTTGGACGTGGTACTGGCCGCCGATCGCTGGGCGCGCGATTGGGTCACACAGCAAATCAATGGCTTGGCGGCGGTCGGCAGTCGCGCTTGAGCTGGCAACATCTCGTTTCGGCACAGGTTTTTGCACCAAGTCGCACTTTTGACAGCCTGCCAGACGTGACATACACTGCCCAAGCTCTGAACTTAGTTGCTTGAGTTGATGTGAGAGTGATGACAAATAGTCCGGCAAGCCAGACAGTTACGGTTTGCTAAGCGAGGGGGAGTAGATATGGGTTACGTAGCGTTTGTCTTAATTCTGTGCGCGATGATCGTGATTCACGAGTTCGGTCATTTTATCGTCGCCAAAATGCTGGGAATTGCCGTTGAGACATTTTCGGTTGGATTTGGCCCGCGTTTGCTGGGATTCAGGATTGGTGAGACGGATTATCGGTTGAGCGCGATTCCGCTGGGCGGATATGTCAAATTCCGTGGCGAGAACATGGAAATGATTCAGGGCAAAAGCGAAGGCTCGATTGACGAATTCCTCTCCCACCCGAAATGGAAGCGCTTGCTGGTTGCTGTGGCTGGTCCTGTCTTTAACATTGTCACAGCCTTATTGATTCCCACCATCGCCATTCTGGTCGGTTTTCGCGACAGTATCTTTACCGCAGAACAAATTGTCGTTGGGCGCGTCTTGCCTGGCTCTTCGGCCGAACAAGCCGGATTGCAGCCCGGTGACCACATTGTTGCCTTTGGCAATCATAAGAATGCCAAGTGGAATGATTTCCAGCTTGAAATCACGCTGCGTCCGAACGAAGACCTGCCGTTGACGGTTGAGCGAAACGGGCAAACCTTGCACCCGGTGGTCAAATTGCAATCACGCACGGTCGGCAATGAACAGATCGGCACGATTGGCATCGAGCCGTATCTGGCGGGGGTTGGAGTTGCGCGCGTGCAACCGGGTTTGCCTGCCGCACAAGCGGGCATTCAAGCCGGCGATAAACTGGTTGCCGTTAATGGCGCTGAAATCACTTCGTACCAGCATTTCAAAGAGATGCTGAACAATAGCAATGGCCAGGCTCTGTCGGTCAAAGTCATTCGTAACAATCAGCCCCTGGAATTGTCCGTTACGCCCGTGATACAGGAAAACGAATACCGCATGGGGTTCCGGCCAGACCTGACGCGGTTTGTCAAAACGTCTTCGCTGATAACAGCGCTCAACTATGGTTGGGATTACAACTGGCGCATTTTGCGCGCGACGGGCGTTGCCTTGCGCCAGGTCATTTTCGGCCAACGTTCGGCGCGCAACACACTGGGTGGTCCGGTGCGCATTGCCGAACAGACGGCTGACACATACGAAGCGGCTGGTTGGATGGGCACCATTGAGTTGATGGGCATGCTCAGTTTGAATCTGGGCGTCTTTAATCTGTTGCCGATCCCGGTGCTCGATGGCGGCGTGATTTTGATGATTCTGGTCGAAGCCCTGTTTGGCTTGATCGGCTTGTCGCTGACGATGAATGTTCGTGAGCGCGTACAACAGGTTGGGTTTGTGATGGTCTTGCTCTTGATGGGCTTTGTGTTCGTCAACGACTTTGTCCATCTGGGCGAACGCATCTTCAGTAAGCCGACGGCACAAGAGCAGTCTGCCGGGCCGGCTGGAACAGTTCCATCACCGACACCGGCGGCTCCGGTCGTACCGGTTCGATAAGGTTTCGCAACAGCGGGCGGTTCGCAAGTTCGAATCGCCCGCTTTTTTCTTGGTCATGAGGTTGCGCGCTTTTGGTCGGTAAGCAATGCAAAACGGCCATCTGGTTGCTTACACGTCTGGCGTAACTCGGCTCGATTTCTCTCCTGATCGCAATCGCACAATTTGTATGGCGCAAGATGAACGTTTCGTTCGAGGGCTAGGTCTATTCGATTCGACGATGATCGTGGCAGGCGCGATGATCGGATCGGGCATTTTCATCGTTTCGGCGGATATGGCCCGACAAGTCGGTTCGCCGGGTTGGCTGTTTGTCGCCTGGTTGGTGACAGGATTTTTGACGCTGGTTGGCGCGCTCAGCTATGGCGAACTGGCCGCGATGATGCCCAAAGCGGGTGGGCAATACGTTTACTTGCGTGAAGCTTTTTCGCCGCTGTGGGGCTTTTTGTATGGCTGGACGTTGTTTCTCGTGATTCAGACGGGAACGATTGCCGCCGTGGCGGTTGGCTTTGCGCGCTATCTGGGGATTTTGTGGCCGACAATTTCTGAAACGAATTACCTGATCAAACCCATCCACTTGAGTTCCAGTTACGCCATCTCGCTTTCGACGGCGCAGTTGGTTGGCGTTTTGCTGATCGCGCTGCTGACCTGGATGAACACGCGCGGTCTAAAACTGGGCAAACTCATCCAGAATGTTTTCACCGTGACCAAAACCGGCGCGCTGATTGTACTGATTGCGCTTGGCGTGACGGTCGGTTATCAGGCGATTGCGGCAAACGCAAACTTTGGCAATATGTGGGCAGTGCGCGGCACCTTGCAAGACGTCGGACAGGGGCTGACGGCTGCGACTTCGTTTGGACTATTTATCGCACTTTGCGTGGCGCAAACGAACTCGCTGTTTTCTGCCGACGCCTGGAACAACATCACCTTCACCGCTGGCGAAGTCAAAGACCCGCGCCGCAACATTCCTCTTTCGCTGGCGTTGGGAACAGGGTTGGTGATTGCCTTGTACCTGTTGGCGAATGTCGCCTATCTGACCGCGTTGCCATTTGAAACGATGCAAACCGTGTCCAGCGACCGCGTGGCTTCGGCCACGGCGGAAGTGGTCTTTCCTGGCATCGGTGCGCAGTTGATGGCCGTGGCGATCATGATTTCGACGTTTGGTTGTAACAACGGGCTGATTTTGGCGGGCGCGCGCGCCTATTACGCGATGGCGCGCGATGGATTGTTTTTCAAAGCGGCGGGTGAGTTAAACCAAAATGCCGTGCCTGCCTGGGGCTTGGTCATTCAAGGGCTGTGGTCAGCGTTTTATGTCCTGCCCCGGACGATTCGCGCGGATGGTTCTTACGGCAACCTGTATGGCGATTTGCTGACCTATGTCATTTCTGCCGCGCTGATTTTCTACATTCTGACAATCGCGGGCATTTACGTGTTGCGCATCAAACAGCCGCAAGCAGAACGTCCGTACAAAGCCGTTGGTTATCCGGTGATTCCGGCGCTGTACATTTTGGGCGCAGCGGTGATTCTGGTCGTGCTGTTCGTTTATCAAACGGCGACGACCTGGCCCGGAGTCGCAATCGTGTTGACCGGTGTGCCGGTGTATTTCATCTGGCGCACGCAAGCACGCAAACGCGGGATTCTGCCAGACGGCAACAGCGCAATCTGACGCGCTATTGACGCTCTCAGGCCTTGCGTTTAGAGTTACGCAACTTTTCCAAGTGGAAAGCGGAAGTGGGAGCAGCAGAGTTCGTTGCGCGATAGCGAAACTCTGGTGCCGAGTTTCACGAGTCACAGGTCATTCCGCGTTCCGCGCTCTGTATTCCGCATTCCAAAAAAACAGGAGGCTCTGAATGGCAAATTTGTTTGTCAGAAAGTCTATCGCTGCGCTGAAAGCCGAGGCGGCAGAAGCGGGCGAACACACCCTGAAACGTTCGTTGTCCGCAATCAACCTGACCGCCTTAGGGATTGGCGCCATTATCGGCGCGGGCATTTTCGTGTTGACGGGCACGACGGCGGCGTTGCACGCCGGTCCTGCCGTGACGCTGTCGTTTGTGATGGCGGGCATTACCTGCGCGTTGGCGGGGTTGTGTTATGCCGAGATGGCTTCGACCGTTCCCATCGCAGGCAGTGCGTACGCTTATTCATATGCCACGATGGGCGAGTTTGTGGCCTGGATCATCGGCTGGGACTTGGTGCTGGAATACGCGCTGGGCGCTGTCACAGTGGCCGTCGGTTGGTCTGGATACGTTGTCAGCTTCCTGGGGAAAACGCTGGGAGTTCACATTCCCGAAGCCTTTGCGGCTGCGCCGTATAAGTACGATATCGCAACGGGCGCGGTAACCAAGATTCCGGGCGCGGTGGTGAATTTGCCGGCCATGATCATCATTTTGCTGGTGACCATGCTGCTTGTGGTTGGTATTGAAGAATCGGCTAAGGCCAACGCCGTCGTCGTCGCGCTGAAAGTCGGCATCGTCATCATTTTCATCGTGGCGGGCATTAGCTATGTCAACACGGCCAACTGGGTCACCGATGCCAATCCGGGTGGTTCATACATTCCGCCGAACATCGGACCGAAGCAATTTGGCTGGGACGGTATTATGGCCGGCGCGGCCAAGGTGTTTTTCGCTTATATTGGTTTTGACGCTGTTTCGACCGCCGCGCAAGAAGCCAAAAACCCGCAAAAAGACATGCCCAAAGGCATTCTCGGTTCGCTGGCGCTTTGCACAGTGCTTTACGTGTTGGTCGCCTTCGTACTGACAGGAGTTGTGAAATACAACACTCTGAACGTGCCTGATCCGATCGCGGTCGGCATTGACGCCATCGGGATGAACTGGCTTTCACCGTTGGTCAAAATGGGGGCTATCGCCGGCTTGAGCTCGGTGATTCTGGTAATGTTGCTGGGCCAATCGCGCGTGTTTTTTTCGATGTCGAAAGACGGGTTGTTGCCCGATTTCGTTTCGAAAGTGCATCCGCGCTTCCGTACGCCCTATCTGATTACGATCGTGACCGGTATGATCGTGATGGTGGCGGCTGGTTTGGCTCCGATTGATCTGGTCGGTGAACTGGTCAGCATCGGTACGCTCTTCGCGTTTGCGCTGGTTTGCGTCGGCGTGATGGTCTTGCGCGTGACCGACCCGAACATTGAACGTCCGTTCAAAACGCCGTTGGTTTGGGTGACGGCTCCGTTGGGCGCGATCTTCTCTGTGTATCTGATGGCGCAATTGCCGGGCGATACCTGGATTCGGTTGATCGTCTGGATGGGGCTCGGCTTCCTGATCTATTTCCTGTACGGTGTACGCAAGAGCCGTATCGCACAAACCAATGCCAAAGCCGGATAACTCTGATTTGGCAGTATCATCAGTTGCAAAAGGAAAAGGCAGCCAACACTGGCTGCCTTTTCCTTTTGCGACTAACGTGAATGTGAGACTGCACTGTGCGAGGCGTTTTTTCGCCAGAGTTATTTCGCAAGGTAGTTGCGATGTAACCAGCCGTCGCCGCGCTGCCGGTCGCGTGTTTCAAACAAAAGATTTTGCCTGGTTTCGCGCTTGATCAGCATTGTGCGGGGCGCAATGGATTTAACATCGCGCTTGCCGCTTTCCGCCTCACGCAAAAACGCACTGGCTTCAGCCTTCGTGACAGGGGCGAATGCTCTGTTCGCTTCGTATTCGGCAAAGGCTTCGACAGCGCTGGCGTCCAGCAACTTCGGCCAGAGTTTTTTGAAAAGCGCGGCAGACGAATATACATCCGCGCTGTTGAACTCGCCGTTGATGGCAAATACAAATCCGATCACATCAGATTTTCCCTGCACAATTGATGACAGTTTGTTGAGGTATTGCTGCGCCGATTCCTGCACGTTTTTGTTTTCCAGTGTCAGTTGCAAACTGGTTGGCGACACACGCGAAGTGACCGAGGTCAATCCTTGCTGTTCTCCCAGTGTTAGTCCGGCGTTGGGTGTGAACAGCACACCACCGCTGACTCGTTGCACATGGTGAGGTTCAGGGTTGCTCGGCGGATTCGCTCTTGTCGGAGGAGGAATTGGCGTTGCCATTGCGACGGGGTTACCGCTGACGGGGCGCGGCGGTTCTTTGGCGGCGACAAAATTCCGGGCCAGTTTTTCCTGGGCCAGCGAAACATTTTCCCAGACTTCAGATTGCGACAACGAATTGCGGGCAGCCAGTTTCAGTCCTTTGGTTGCCAGCATTTTGTCAGAGGCGCTGAATGCCGCCACGGCTTCGTTGCCGCGCTGGCTCCAGCGGCTGTGCTCGACACAGAACGCCTCAATTGAAATGCGCCCCGATTTCGGCGGCAAAATCAAATCCAACGCCAGCACGCGGTCTTGCTGGCCGCCTTTGACAATGTCGCCCGCCTGCACAAAAACCTCCTCGGCAGAGCGGTTTTGAATCGAGAGCTCGTTGACGCTGCCGGTCTCGTGCACGATGACTTTCTTCTGCGCCATCGCTTCTTGTAACGTCAGCGGCGGTTTGTCCGTATTTTGATCTGTACCGTGAATCAAAAAGATCGTCAGATTCTGATGCGTATACGGGCCGCTTAATTGTTGTTTGCCGGTGATGTTGTTGGTTTGTGGCGGTTTGTTTGGGCGCAGGGATTGCGCGTACAAAAACGCGGTTCCTGAAATCGCTGCGGCCAGAAACGCGAACGCAATAATCAACGCACGTCTACTCATTGTTACCTCCTCGTGTTTGACCTGTGTTGAAAGCGATCCGGCCATCCCCATAGTTGGCTGAGGATGCTGAGAACGCTGCTATGTCGTAAAGCGGTGTGTTTGACTCCTGCTGGCGAGCCTTTGTTCCGATCTTTGTGTTGGGCGTTTGCGCACACACCTATCCCTTACAGGCTGTGCCTATGGAAGACGCGCAAATTGTCCCAGCGTGTTTGTCAGGGGGCTTGAGCTATTGGCCAAGCGAGCACTGCCGATGGTTTGTACTCAATGCTGACCGACGATTGAACGCCACGCGCAAAAATGTCTTGCAGGGATTTTTGCTGGCGTTGCAGCGCGGCTTCATTGGCTGTCGCAATGCGATCAGAGAACAGCGCAGCGGTGGCGCGACGTTGGATTGTGTTCGCTAAGGCCGCGAATTATGCTTGCGCTTCGTTGACATAGAACATTCACACGAAAACCCAACTACACCCGAAGGAGCAGTCATGAATCTTTGTCGGCTGCGGCGGCTGGGAGCGTCTTCCCTTTGCTTGCTGCTCGTCTTTTCCGCGTTTTCTTCTCTGACCTCGGTGACCGCACAACAACGCCGCACGATCACGCGCGCGGCATCCGATGCCAGACCGCGTTTGGTCGTGGGCATTGTGATTGACCAATTTCGTTATGATTATTTGACGCGTTTCGATGACTTGTTCGTCGAAGGCGGTTTCAAACGTCTGCTCAACGGCGGTGCGGTTTTTACCAACGCTAATTACATTCACACGCCGACGTATACCGCGTGCGGACACGCGACATTCATGACGGGCGCGCCTCCTGCGCTGACGGGCATTGTCGGCAATGATTGGTATGACCGTGAAAGTGGCGCGCGCGTGACCAGCGTTTCTGACTCCAAAACCAAACTGGTCGGCGGGCGGCAAAACGCCAGCGGCATGTCGCCGCATCGTTTGCTGGCTTCGACGCTAGGCGATGAATTGCGCTTGCGCAGCAACGGGCAGGCAAAAGTCATCGGCATTTCCTACAAAGACCGCTCGGCCATCCTGCCCGCAGGCAAACGCCCAAACGGCGCATATTGGTATGACGCTGCGACAGGGAATTTCGTAACCAGCACGTATTATTTCGAGGAATTGCCGGCCTGGATGAAAACCTTCAACCAGACGCAACGCGCTGATCAGTGGTTTGGCAAAAAATGGGAAAAGCTGTTGCCCGAAACCGCCTATCAACGCAACGGCACAGATGACGCGCCGTATGAGCGCAAAGAAAACAAATTCCCGTACGCGCTCACGGGCGGTGAAGAAAAACCCGGCTCGAAGTTTTACAACCAATTCGAAGCCTCGCCGTTTGCCAATGAATTGCTGGCGGCTTTGGCCAAAGCCGCCATTGAAAATGAACAACTGGGCGCAGATGACGTGACGGATTTGCTGACGGTGAGTTTTTCGGCAAACGATCTGGTCGGCCACGCCTATGGGCCATACAGCCACGAAGTCGAAGACATCACGCTTCGCACGGATCGCTTGTTGGCGGAATTCTTTCGCTATCTGGATCAGAAAATCGGCGCGGACAAATATGTTGTGGCGCTGACGGCGGATCACGGCGTGGTGCCTGTGCCAGAGCAAGTCAAAGCGCTGGGATATGGTGGACGGCTTAGCCCCAGCGCGCTGTCTGAGAAAGTAGAGAGCGCGTTGAGTAAACGCTTTGGCGAAGACAAATGGATCAAACAACTCGTCAACGGCAATGTGTATTTTGACGACGCGGCGCTGGAACGGCGCAAAGTTTCGGCTGCTGATGCTGAAGCTGTGGCAAAAGACGCCATCTTGGCAATCACGGGCGTCGCCGACTGTTTCACCCGCACGCAAATCCTGAGCGGACAATTACCGCAAACGATGATCGCGCGCAGCGTCGCCAATGGATTTCATCCGGTGCGTAACGGCAATCTGGTTGTCGTCACCCAGCCGTATTACTTTTTCAGCGAAGGCGCGACGGTGATCACCACGCATGGCAGCCCCTATCGATACGACACACACGTGCCCGTCATTTTTTACGGAGCCGGGATCACCGCTGGCTGGTTTCACTCGGAAAGCAGTCCGGCTGACATTGCGCCAACGCTGGCCTCGCTGTTACGTGTCGAAATCCCCAGCACCAGTGTGGGACGCATTCTGAGCGAAGCGTTCAAAAAATAACGCCTGGCAATTCACCGCGCAGAACGTTTTGTAAGTTTTGACAATAGTTCGCAAACACCCTGCCAAGGTTGTTTGCTTATCTTTCAACTGAGGAGTTTTTCTGATGAAGATGAAACAACCGTTTGCGTCTATTTTTGGTTTGGCCGCGCTGGCGTTGCTGGCGGCAGGCGTATTTCTGCTTCCGCGTACGGCAGAAAGCAACAGCTCACAACCCACGAACGTTATGAAATCCATCTACGACATTCCCGTGAAAGATATTGACGGCAACACCTTCAAACTCGACCGGTACAAAGGCAAGGTTTTGTTGATCGTCAATGTCGCCAGCAAATGCGGTTACACGCCGCAATATGAAGCCTTGCAGAAGGTGTATGAGCAATACAAAGACAAAGGCCTGGTGGTGTTAGGATTCCCCGCGAATAATTTCGGCGGACAAGAACCTGGCACCGAAGCCGAGATCAAAACCTTCTGTTCAACCAAATACAACGTTACGTTTCCGATGTTTGCCAAATTGTCGGCCACCGGCGCAGACATCCATCCGCTCTATAAATTCCTGACGGAAAAAGAGACAAACCCGCAATTTGCCGGGCGCATCAACTGGAACTTCAACAAGTTTTTGATCGGCAAAGACGGCACGCCGCTGGCGCGCTTTGAATCTGGCGACAAGCCGGATAGCGACAAAGTCACGCAAGCGATTGAAAAAGCTCTGTAAGTCTTCCGTTGGTTTGCCACGTTCGCAGGCAAAGCACAGCTTTGTTTGCAAACGTGGCAAACGTTTGTTTGCCTGCCGCCAAAACCTGCCGCTTGTTTCGCCTGCATTCGTCCACTAAGATTTCGCGCCTATGGCTGCGATCCTTTCTTTAGCTGAATTACAAAGCGAACGCGAAATCTTGCGTCAACAAGGGCGGCGTGTGGTGTTTACCAACGGTTGTTTTGACCTGTTGCATCCGGGACACGTGCGCTATTTGCAACAAGCGCGTGCGCTGGGCGATGCCTTGATCGTTGCGCTCAACAGCGACCGCAGCGTGCGTGAACTCAAAGGCGAAAATCGTCCGATCTTGCGTCAGGATGAACGCGCCGAAGTCATGGCGGCATTGGCCTGTGTGGATTACGTGACGATTTTTGACGAGCCGACGCCGCGCACGGTCATTGCTGCGTTGTTGCCGGACGTGCTGGTCAAAGGCGGCGACTGGGGCGTTGAGGCAATCGTGGGCCGCGAAGAAGTCGAAGCCGCAGGCGGGCAAGTGTTAAGTTTGCCGTTTGTGGATGGCTGCTCCACTTCAGATGTCATTCAGAGAATTGCCAG
>JAEUQO010000345.1 GCA_016789605.1 Acidobacteriota bacterium | reverse complement strand
GCCGGAGGAAATGCGCCAGCTCGGCTATCGCGTGGTAGATCAGATTGTCGAGTATTACCAGACGGTCGCCGACCAGCCGGTGATGCGACTTTCACCGCGGACGGAATTGGAACCGCTGCTGCGCGAACCGTTGCCCGAACAACCGACCGACGTCCAGGCTTTGCTGGCGCAATTGCAGCAAGTTGTTTGGCCGAATATCGGCAATGTGATTCATCCGCGCTTTTTCGCCTTTATCCCCAGCCCCAGCAATTTTGTCAGTGTGATGGCTGATGCCTTGGCCGCCGGCTTCAATCCGTTTGCGGGCAATTGGCTGGAAGGTTCAGGCCCGGCGCAAATCGAACTGGTCACGGTGGATTGGTTGCGCCAGATGTGCGGCTTGCCCGAAACGGCAGGCGGGTTGTTTGTCTCTGGCGGCTCGATGGCCAATTTGACGGCGTTGGCGGCGGCGCGTGGCGCACGCTTTGGCCCGCACGAAGAGCGCGCCGTCGTTTACTTTTCTGATCAAACGCATTCGTCGCTCGAAAAAGCGTTGCGCATTTTGGGCTTTGGGCGTGACCAGGTGCGCAAGCTGCCTGCGGACGAACACTTTCGTTTGCGCGTGTCCGCTTTGCGCGCAGCCCTTGCCGCCGACCGCGCCGCCAACCGGCTGCCGTTTTGCGTGATTGCCAACGCCGGCACGACCAATACCGGGGCCATTGATCCGCTGTCCGAAATCGCCGACGTTTGCGCCGAGCAGCAGTTGTGGCTGCACGTAGACGGCGCGTATGGCGCGGCGGC
Source organism: Acidobacteriota bacterium (assembly GCA_016789605.1). Taxonomy (GTDB): domain Bacteria; phylum Acidobacteriota; class Blastocatellia; order RBC074; family RBC074; genus RBC074. The sequence goes on along the minus strand of JAEUQO010000345.1, from coordinate 7,923 downwards.
GGCGTTGACCGAACGCGGCAAACAATTGCTGGCCGGGATCGAACGCGCCGATTCGTTGTCACTCGATCCGCACAAATGGTTGTTCCAGCCGTTTGAAATCGGTTGTGTGTTGTTGCGCGATGCACGTTTGCTGAAACAGACCTATCACACCATGGCCGAATATCTGGCCGACACCAAACGCGCCGAAGAAGAAGAGATCAACTATTACGATTATGGGCCGCAACTGACGCGCGGCTTTCGCGCGCTGAAACTCTGGTTGTCGCTCAAAACCTTTGGCGCGGCGGCTTTTCGGCAAGCGATTGAGCACGGGTTCGCGCTGGCGGAATTTGCTGAACAGGAATTGCGGCAAGACCGTTGCTGGCAGATCGTGAATTCGGCGACGATGGGCATTGTCGTTTTTCGCTATGTTCCGGCAACTGCGGCGACAGAAGACGAATGCAACGAACTGAATCGTCGTTTGGTCGAAGCGCAAATCGCCGACGGATTTTTGTTCGCCAATTCGACGTCGGTGGGCGGACGCGTCGTCCAGCGGTTTTGCACCATCAATTACCGCACGACAGAGGCGGATGTTCGTGCCGCCATCGCACGGCTGGCGCAATTGGGCCGCGAAGTGGAAGCCGCGTTTCAACGGCGATAATCGTTTGCACACAGAAAGGAACGCCGCGTTGCCGTGCGCAGCGAGGTCAACAGCTATGAACGAAGTTCGTGTCAATCTGAATCTCAACGAAGGCTTTCGCACGCACATACAAGCCGGACAACATACGCTGATCGCCGATGAACCGGTGTCGGCGGGCGGCAAAGACGAAGGCATGTCTCCCTATGATTTGTTGTTGTCGGCGTTGGGCGCATGCACGGCAATGACGCTGCGGCTGTATATCGAACGCAAAAAACTGCCGATTACCAACGTCGAAGTCATGCTCACGTTTGATCGCATTCACATTGACGATTGCGAATCGTGCAATGACGAAGAGCGCGCTGGCAAAACCGAAATCCAGCACATCAGCCGGTTGATTTATGTCACGGGCGAGGTGACCGAAGAGCAAAAAGAACGGCTGTTGTATATCGCGGGGCGTTGTCCGGTACACGTCACCTTGCACAGCAACCCGCACGTCGAAGACGCCGTGATCGTGCGCGCGGCAAATTGACGCCGCGCGCAATTCATTCACCATACACCCTGCATCCCTCGCATACAGATTGCCGCAAGCCAAGGCGTATTCGCCAAATACGCCTTGCTCCCTTCCTTCTCTTATTAGCACCAAAACTCCTGGTAATTCAGCGCTTTACGATTTGATAAAGCTTTGGCCCGCACCTTGCAATTCTGCTGATCGTCCACGCCGGAAAGAGCAAACCCGTTGAAAGTTCATCCGGCAATGGGGCTGAGCAGGCCAGCGTTGTGTGCCCGCACCCCGGAAGAGACAAACAACAAACAAGCGGCAACGCTTACCAGAAAGGGAGACAACGATGCTTTGGACAATTTTTGTAGTGCTGCTGATTCTGTGGTTGTTGGGTGTTGTCACATCCTACACGCTGGGCGGATTCATACACATTCTGTTGGTGATCGCGTTGGTGGTCGTGCTGATTCGCATTATCACGGGACGTCGTGTGACGTTGTAACGCTTTATGACTAAGGCGCGCGGCATTGGGCTGTGCGCCTTCAACAAACGGACTCATTTGCATTAACCCGGGAGGAGAAGAGATGAAAAACAAATTTGCTGGCGCCGTGCTGACGGCTTGCATTGTGGTTTTGTTGCTGGGCACTTCTGCGTTGGCCCAAGGCCGTCAAAGCCGCATGAAGGACGAAAAGAATCAGTCGCTCAAAGCGGCACAGGTTTTCCGCGAGATCATGGACATTCCGGAAAAGGAAATTCCGCGCGAAATTTTGGATAAAGCTGAATGCGTCGCGGTGTTTCCGCAAGTGGTGAAGGCCGGTTTCATTGTCGGTGGGCAGGGCGGACGCGGCGTGGCCAGTTGCCGCACGGCGACAGGCTGGAGCGCGCCAGCCTATTTCAATCTGGGTGGCGGCAGTTTCGGGTTACAGATCGGCGCACAAGCCACCGATTTCGTGCTGCTGTTTATGAACAAGGGCGGTATGGACAGTTTGCTGTCGAATGATTTCACGCTGGGCGCAGACGCTTCTGTGGCGGCGGGGCCGGTGGGACGTCAGACGGGCGCTTCGACCGATTTGAAACTCGACGCGCAAATTCTCTCGTATTCGCGCAGCAAAGGGCTGTTTGCCGGACTGGAACTGAAAGGCGTGGTCGTCAAACCAGATAAAGACGACATGCGCGATGTTTATGGCGAGAACATCACCGCCAAAGAAGTCTTGAAGGAAAACAAGGTTACGGCGCCGGATGCGGTGCAAGCGTTTCCCAATACGCTGTCGCGCTATTCGGCCCGAAAAGCTGAGTTCTAGTGACAGGCGCGAACGTCTCAGTCTGACATTGGATCGTGTGGGACGCATTGGGGAATTGATCTGCGAGCGAAACAGTTTGCTGTTGATCATTTCCCCAAGTCAATTTGGCCCCAATGTCAATTTTGCTCCAGTGGCAATTTCGCAATGACCCCGGGCGGTCACTGCTTGAATGGCTGAGACGGTGCGCGGCGCCACGGAACTTGAGAGTTCAAATGTTATGTTGTTTTTGATCTGGACAATTGTGGGAATGGGATTGGCGTTGCTGTGGCACTGGTTGGTCGGGCCGCGTGAAATGACGCAGGCTTCGCGCCAGTTGTTGCTGGCGGTGACCGGCGCGGTGGTGGCTGGCGTGCTGTTTATGCTGTTCGGCACCACCAACTGGACGTCGGTCAATAGTTACAGCCTGGTGGTTTCGCTGGCGGGAGCGCTGACCTTTTTGGCGGCGTATCACTCGCTCAAACAGTTGTCCTGACCGTTGTCCTGAATGAGCCAATTGATGACCGAAGATTTCACCCACGCGTACTTTTCGGTCAGGACTGTCGGTCACTCTACAGTTTTCTTCCCCCGTCATCTTTACCCTACATAAGGAGGAAGAGCTATGAAGCGAGCCAAGTTGATTAAACGCCACGAAATCGCCGCGCAAACGCAGGCAAACGAACAACGGACTGCAGCGACTGCCGCCAACGCAACCAAACAGGCATTGGCCACGGTTCGCTCCTGGGTCAAACAGCGCCAGACAGCACAAACGTCTGCGTATCAGGCTTTTGCCGCGTTGTTTGCCGAACCGGGAACCAAGGGCGCTGCCTAAGCTGAAATGAAAACGAGAAGAAGACAAAAGCGGGAAGCCAGGGCTTCCCGCTTTTGTCTTTAGTGGTGGTCAGCGGGATAGCCACAGAAAAACGAGGACGGATAAAGAGTCATTCTCTTTATCCGTCCTCGTTTTTTACCAGAAACCTGTTTGGCGTATTCCGTGATCGAAACTGAATTTTGCACTGGAAAACAGGGCTCAAAGTTCGCTGCCTTCAAGCAGATGATACTTTTTGATGATGCTATACAACCGGGGCCGATAAAGGCCGAGCAGGTTGGCCGCCGCCTGTTTGTTGCCGCGCGTACGCGCCAGCGCCGCTTGCACGATGCTGCCTTCCAGTCGCTCAAAGATGTTGGGTGGATCGTCCCCTGGCCCAGGCGCAGGCAAACCGTTGACCAGCAAGCGGCACAATTCGTCGAAATCCGCCGTGTTTGTGTTGGCTGATGGCGTTGCTGTCGTTGTCGCGGCAGTTGCCGCCGTGACCATATGCGCGCCGTTTTCGGCTGTCGTCGTTGGTGTCGTTGGCGCTGGTTTGACGATAGGCGTACTGGCGGCGCTGTTCATCGGCAAAGAATCCGCTTCGATGACTTCGCCGCGAGTCATCAGCACGGCGCGTTCCATCACATTTTGCAGTTCGCGCACGTTGCCCGGCCAGTTATAGGAAAACAACCGCTGATACGCATCGTGCGAAAGCCGTTGCGCCGGCCGTTGATAGCGTTCAGAAAAAACATTGAGGAAATATTGCGCCAGGTGCTGTACGTCTTCGGCGCGTTCGCGCAACGGCGGCACGTGAATTTCGATGGTGTTGATGCGGTAATACAAATCTTCGCGCAACAACCCTTCGCGAATTGCATCGTGCGGGTTGCGGTTGGTGGCGCAAATCAGCCGAAAATCCGCCGCCAACGATTTTTCGCTGCCGACCGGCGTGTAAACGCGTTCTTGCAACACGCGCAACAGTTTCGGTTGCAGTTCCATCGGCATTTCGCCGATTTCATCCATCAACAAACTGCCGCCGTGCGCTTGTGCAATTAAACCTTCCTTGTCGCGCGCAGCGCCGGTGAAAGAACCTTTGGTATGGCCAAACAGTTCAGATTCGATCAGCTCTTTGGGCAGCGCCGCGCAATTGATTTTGACGTACGGTTTTTTGGCGCGCAGGCTGTGTTCGTGGACTGCGCCCGCAACCAATTCCTTGCCGGTGCCTGATTCGCCGATGATCAGCACGTTGGCGTCTGAGGCCGCCACACTTTGAATGATCTCGTAAATGTTCTGCATCGCCCGGCTGGAACCGATGATCTTGCCAAACGATTCGGCCTGCATTCGTTTGCGCAATTCAGCCAGTTCGCGTTTTTGTTCGCGGCGTTCGATGGCCTGTTGCACCATCAGCAACAGCTTGTCGTAATTGACCGGCTTTTCGACGAATTGATACGCGCCTGCCTTGGTGGCTTCGACGGCTTTGCCGACGGAACTGAAGCCCGTGATGACGATGATTTCCGTATCGGGCGCGAGTTCTTTGCCGCGGCGCACCAATTCGATACCGTCCAGATCGGGCAGCCGCAAATCGGTCAAGACCACGTCAAACGGCTGCGACTCCAGCAACTTCAGGCCGGTCGAACCGTTGGCGGCGGTGACCGGATCAAGGCCTTGTTTGCGCAAATGAAATTGCGTCAAATCCAGCAGGTTGGTGTCGTCGTCAATCACCAGAATTCTGGCTTTGGTCATAAAAAGAAGCTCCCTTGTGATGAGAACAAGACAAAAAGATTGGCGCAACGTTTCGCGCTTGTCGTGCCGTCACGAATTAACCTTGCGGCACTTGCGCCGCTCGTCCGGTCAAACTGGCGATGACCATCATCAATTCCGCCGGTTCGACGGGTTTGGGCACGTGCATTTGAAAGCCTGCTTCGAGCGCGCTGATGCGGTCTTCTGATCGGCCAAAGGCGGTCAGTGCGACAGCCGGAATCCGGCTGAGCGGCGCGGGCAATTGGCGAATGCGGCGAATCAACGTGTAACCGTTCTCTTCTGGCATGCCGATGTCAGACACAAGCAGGTCAAATTGCGGCTCGCGATCCTGTGCCGTCAGCAACGCGATTGCTTCTGCGCCGGAAGACGCGGGCGTGACGGTTGCGCCGTATTTTTTCAGCAGCGTCGCCACCAAGTCGCGCGCGGGCGCTTCGTCGTCCACCGTCAGAATGTGCAATCCATTGAGCACCGGTGGGAAAGTCAGCACGCCCATTGAACCCGTTGATGTGCTTTGTCGTTCTTGTGGCAGCTCGACTGCGCCGCGCAACGGCAGCCGCACTGTGAAAAGCGATCCTTTATTTTCGCCGCCGCTTTCCGCGCTGATCAGACCGCCGTGCAATTCAACCAGGTTTTTGACCAGGGATAGACCCAGGCCCAAACCACCCGCGCGGCGTGTATCTGAACTATCAGCCTGGCGAAAGCGGCCAAAAATATGCGGCAGGTCTTCAGCTTTGATGCCGCGTCCGGTGTCGCGCACGGTGATTACGGCCCAAGGCGTTTCATGTTGCAGCCGGATGGTGATTTTGCCGCCTGTGGGCGTGAATTTGACGGCGTTGGCCAGCAGATTCCAGACAATCTGTTGTAGGCGTTCTGCGTCGCCGACAACAATGCCTTCACTGGTATCAAGCTCGGCTTCCATTTGCACGCCGTTGCGTTCGGCGTCAGGAAAGACCGTATCAATCGCCGCGCGAATGGTGGGCAGCAGATTGACCGGGCGCGTTTCGATCCGCAGTTTGCCAGACGCGATGCGCGCCGAATCGAGCAAATCTTCGATCAGGCGCGATTGCATTTCGGCGCTTTGTTCGATCACTTGCAAAGCGTGATCGTGCGTATGTTGATCTACGCCGTCGCTGCGCAGCACGCGCGCCCAGCCCAGCATCGCGTTCAGCGGCGAACGCAGTTCGTGCGAAACGATGGCCAGAAATTCGTCTTTGGTGCGATTGGCGGCTTCTGCCTGCGCCCGCGCTTCCTGCTCGCGGGCAAACAGCGCCGCTTTGATTTCTTCGGCTTGTTTACGTTCGGTCGTATCTACCGAAAATCCGACAATGCGTCGTGTGACCCCGGCGCGATCTTTGACCGCAAACGCGCGTTCGCGCACCCAGCGCAAACGGCCTTCGGGAGTCAAAATGCGATATTCGGTATCCCAACTGCCCGTCGTCATCTGTTCCTGTATCAACGTGCCGACCTGGGTGCGATCATCAGGATGAATGTATTCGTTCCATTCTTGCGCGCCCGTCATCAACGATTCTGCCGGAATGCCCCACAACCGCTCGCTGCCAGAGCTGAAAAACTCCAGCTTGCCGGTATTGAGATTGCGAATCCACAACACGGCGTCAATGTTTTCGGCAATCTGCCGAAAGCGTTCTTCGCTTTCGTACAGTGATTCTTCAGCCTGACGAAATGCCGTGACGTCTACGTTAATGCCGCTCATGCTGATCGGCTGGCCACTGCGGTCATATTGCGACGTGCCTCGGACGAGAATGCGGCGCACTTCGCCGGTTGGCCACACGACGCGATGTTCGGTCTTAAATTCCTTGTGTTCGGCCAGCGCGGTATTCAGTTCGCGTTCGACGCGTTCGCGGTCTTCGCTGTGCAGGCAATTGGTCCAAAGCTCATAGGTCGGCGGCGCAGCGCCTGGCGCAAACCCAAACACGGCATAGTTTTCGTCTGACCAGGTGACTTCCTTGGTGCGCAAATCCCAAAACCAAAGACCGGCTTGCGAAGCGCCCAACGCCAGACGTAATTCTTGTTCCCGCGCGCGCAACTTTTGTTCGCCGGCCAATTGCTTGGCAATTTCGCGGCGCAAACTGACGCCGGTAATCATCAGCAACGCCGTCGCCACCAGCGTGCCGATGACAGCGGCGGCGGCGGCCAGACGCGCTTTGCTGGTCTGTTGCGCAGAGCGCTGTGCGTAAAGCGATTCTTCGACCTTGTCCATGTCGTGAATGGCTTGCATCAGTCGTTCGCGCACTTGCGCCAGTTCCGGGCCAAACAGGATGCGGCGATACGTATCGAAATCTTCGCGTTGTCGCGCCAGGATCATCTGATCGTTTAGCGCGCGCCGTTGTTCGATCAAGCGTTGGACTTCGGCCAAGCGCAACTGTTGCGCCGGGTTGTCGCTGACCAGCGCTTTGACGCGTTGCAATTGCAGATCAATGCGATTTCTAAGAGTGGTAAAGGCCGTGATGGATTGTGCATTGCCAGTCAGCAGAAATTCGCGCACGTGTTCTCCGGCCTGATTGACTTCGGCGGAAAGCTCGGCGATTTCCTGTTTGACCTGCAAGGTGTGGGTGACCTGGTCGCCTGCTTTGGTCATCGTACGAACACCGAGATAAACCAGAAAGACGAGCGTGACCAGCACCAACAAGATGATGCCTAGATACGCGAAAAGCTTGCGTTCAATAGGGGTAATCATAAGCGTTGCTTCGGCGGCTACCGGCTTGGGGAAAGCGGTGCGTTTCTCTGTGCGTAATGTATCGGACAGCGTTGCGAAATGTATCTGTTGGCCAGTGCGATGTCACAAATTGTCTGGTCAATCGTGCGGTTGTATCGGAATGGCGGAATGTGAGCAAGCAGTACACCTGAGGGGTTAACTCTTTCTGCAAACGCGTGTGCGGATCAGGTCGGCGATTTTCCCCATTAATCGCCAACCTGACCCGCATTGCGCTGCGCCCACGTCGTGGTT
>JAEUQO010000344.1 GCA_016789605.1 Acidobacteriota bacterium | reverse complement strand
GGCGCAACAAATCTCGCAATTCGCCTAACGTCGCATCGGGAAACTCCGCGACAAGATCGGCGAGCTTCAGTAAATTGACTTCATCCAGTTTTGCCACGGCACCCCCGCCATGAGGCAAAGGTGAGAGGTCGCCGGTGTCTCTACGCAATTTGAGTAATTGGTAAACGTACCGTTCGCTTACACTGAACAACGCGGCGACTTCTTCAATTGTGTGCTCTTGTTGATCAACTGCCGCGACAATTCGCTGGCGTAGCTCTAGTGGGTGCGGTTTCATGGCCACCACTAAAACCGATTCACCCTGAATGCGCAAGCCGAAAACGCTTTAAGCACGACACAGTCACGCTCGTCGTATTCGTAATCAGTGATGTTCCCCAAGGGCTGAATATGACGAATGAGACGCTCATCTTCATCCCGAATAAACGATTCGACAATTTCCTTTCCCTCAGTGACGAAGCGTCGTTCGACAAGATTGTCGAGTTCGTTAAATTTACTTTTCACCCGATAGGTTGATTTCTTCAAAATGGCTTGCTCAGCAGTTTCGTCAAATTCGTAATGCTCAACCTCTTTAATTTCTTCAATGAGGTTGTAATTGGCGTCGTACCGATAATTCACTTCATAGTCTAATGGGGCGCGACTGACCACCTTTTCGAGATACCCCATCGCGTTGTACAGCGATTTGGTGCTGTTACCTTTCCCGTCCCAAGTCTCTGAGACATTTCCAAATGGATCGTAAGCAAATTCCGTCGTCAATTGTTTTCCTTTGGCATCCCTTACAACACGACAGAGGTAACCGCCAGGGACATTCGTATGGCTTACCAACTGCGATTTGCCTGTTTTTCCAGTCGGGTCGTTTTCCGGGTAATAGAAATATTCTTCAACTGACCCATCCGTGTTGGTTTTGCTTAGAAGCTGGCCTTTCAGGTTATAGGTAAACTTTTCGGAGAGAGCCTTTTTGACTTGGGCCGGTCTCTTACCTGCTGAATCGAGAGGTTGAATTGTCACCTTGGGGTAATTGATGGTAATCAAATTACCTCTTTCATCATATGCGTATGTTGTTATTTGGTCTTTGGCGTCTTTTATAGAGGTAGTGAACTGAAATTTGCCCTCATATTTATATCTCGTTTTCAACTCATTCTGGTCGGCCTTAATTCCCGCAGCAGGCTGTTTGATAGTCTCCAACAGATTGCCTCGTGCCAGCGCATTAACATCCTTGTCGTTATAGCTCTTTATTTCGGAAAGACCCGAAGGGTATTTGCGACGGACGAGTTCTCCATGTTGGTTATACTCGGACTCAGTACTCAACGGAACAAAATCTCCCACTGCGCCTGCCATATCCTGTGCTGACAAAGCGTCTTTATTGACATAAATCGTTCGCAGTTCTTCATGTCCCTCGTCAGTGTGTACCTGTTCCACCGTTCCACCGTTTTTCAGAATCGTAGTTGTCTTGAGTATTGGACTCCCGTCTGGGCCAGTGCGTATTTCTTCGTATTTCAGCTGATAAGCGCCACGCCCGTGTTCTTGCACAATAACCCTGCCTGTTTCGTCGTCGTAATAGTTACGCAAGTAGGTTTGACCTTTGGCATCAGTGATGCTTATTAACCGATGATTGTCATCATATTCATATCGAATACTCGTTCCATTAGGATGATCTTTGGTTGTGGGTTGTTCAACTTCTATCAGGCATAGATTCTTGTCATAATTGAATTTCCAGGTGCGATTGGCATGATCTTGAAGCTGTGTGATAAGCCCATTATCGACGGAAATGGTGAGTTTGCGGCTTAAGGAATCAACCACAACGATTGATTTGGCAAAATAAGAGAACTGCAAGACATTGTCCGTTCTATCTTCTATCTCTAAAAGCCTTCCACCTTCGGAGGGAGTTTCATAAGTCTCTATCACCCCGTACCGATGTGAGAGAACGTAGCGATCACCACTTTGGGCTAAAACACAGTAAAGCCCATCTGGCGTATCGTAATTTGTGCCATCGAAGGTGAAGACAAATTCTCTTCCATACCCATCGTGATAAATGACACACTTATCTCCCTCTTCCAGCCGTTTGGCGTAATTCCACACCCATCCCCTGCCTAAAAGCCCTATGTCATCATTGAAAGAGAGATAAGTTCTGATAAATTCAAATGAAATTCCTCGCCCCGGGACTGCCAAATCAGTATAACCAGAGAAAAATTCCCCAGAGTGACTGCAAACTCTTACACCCGTAAAGCTAGCATTGCGAAACGGCGGCTGTTTGATTTTTTTGTTCATACTATCTCCTTTTGAAGCTGAATGGCTGGTCGCCCGACTTCGAGGGCTGCTTTGTTCTTCTCACACATGCAAGCGGAAAATGAATGCAAACACTGCCACGCTGGACGTGTTTTTTCTAATACTGTAACAGTCGTTCAAGGTCATAGCAGCGTAAAATTGAATGTCAGTGGTCCTTGTATCTTAACCGGCCCGCGATCTGCCTTGGCAGGTTCGAATACTCACTGTTTGGCCGCTTGCTCGGTGGCTTCGCGCAATGATTTGGGACAGATGTGCTGTCTGGCTGTCGAGCACTCAATCATCACCAACCGCCAGGTAAATCAGATAAAGAACCAAGAACGTTGCGCCGACTCCGATGGCAATTCCGATTGCGATTTTGGCTCCGGTAGAGAGGTTTTTACCTGTTACCGAAGCGACATTGGGATATGGCACTTCGGTGGTTGTGCCGGTCTTGGCATCGGCGACAACGAAAGACTCATCGCTGACCTGGCTGACGTAACCTTTCAGCTTGGTTTTGTCGCGCAGCTTTACTTCGATGCGGGCGTCAGGGCCAACGCCGAGTTTGGCAATGCCGGTTTTCACTTTGGAGGTGAATTCCGCTGCTTTTTCCTCTTTGGTTTTGGCGAGCGTCATTGTCCTCGCGCTCATGGAAAAAACCAGAGAGCCAATCTGCATAAGCGTCAGGCTTCGTTTAAACATGGTGTCTCCTGTTAATAATGTGGAGGCAAGAAAAAACCCCACACTTCGCAGTGTCAGCCGCTGAGGAATCTTGCCCTTCGAATATGAACTAGAGAGAAAAATGGCGCAGACGCTGGCAGAGTTAGCAACTGCTTTGGGTAACCTCTGGGAAGAGATGGCCAGTGAGACACCGGCTGTCTTCACCTAAACCGAAAAACTTTCCACCAAATCTTTCGCTGACCGTCTGATGGAGAAAGGTCTGTTAAGAATGGCATTTCGATTGCGTAGCTTGATTACGGCCTGTCTTTTAAGCCAAACCACGTGATTTGTCCTTACGAAATTCTGACTTTTTAGTATTAGTCAGCCTCGCAAGATTTTTATGGAGCCATTACCGATTTGGAGAAAGCCATGGAAAAGCAGCCTGTTTATGAATTTGGTGAGTTTCGGCTTGATCCTTCACAAAAAATTCTGTTGCGTGATGGGCATCGTGTGCATCTTGAATTGAAGACGCTCTTAACTCTGTTGGCGCTAGTCGAGGCTCAAGGGCGGGTTCTCAGCAAAGATGAGTTGATCGCCAAAGTTTGGCCTGAGATTTTTGTGGAAGAGGGAAACCTGACCAAAAACATTTCTCGATTGAGAAAATCGCTGAGCAATGGAGGCGGATCAACCGACTTCATTGAAACCATTCCGAAAGTCGGTTATCGGTTCATTGCACCTCTGATTTTGATTCGGCCAGAGCTTCAGCAATAAGCTTGGCATTGATGAGCTCAGCCAATCGCCCAGATGGCGAAACTCCCGTCCGACAATAAACGCATCAGTGCTTCTCTTATAAAGCCAGCCTGTGCGCAACCGGCGCAAGCTCGTTCAGCCGTTCAGCCGACAACGGCGACAGGAATGGTGGTGGCGCACCGGTTTTGGCAATTCCGGCGCGCTGCGGGATGTTCAACGCACTGCCACAAAAATATCCACGACGTCTGGTTCGGCGGGATTGTGACGTTCAAAATCGCAGGTATACGCGCGCTGATGCTCGCCGGGTTCGGCAAAATACTGCCAGATTTCCAGCCAGGTATTGATCAACGCCATCGGCATTGGCCCTGCCGCACGAAACACCAAATACCGGCTGGCAGGAATCGTCACGGCATAAAGTTCGGCTGACAGATCAGCAAGCGACGTCACAGGCTGAGTCACGGCAAATGTGTAATTGCCGGTGTGATCACTTTCATAGTCGGTATACACAGCCAAAATCTCGCCCGAAGCCG
>JAEUQO010000337.1 GCA_016789605.1 Acidobacteriota bacterium | reverse complement strand
ATCCAGCGGAAACTCAATCATCGGCGGCATAGATCAGTACCTTCAAAAGAGGATTGGTGCGACCTCAGCCTGCCACAATTTCAACCACGCTCCAAGATCACAAGATATTGGGGGTTATCCGGCAATTCCCAGAGAGCCATATTTTTATGCAGAAACGGTCGTGTTTCGCACCCTGTTAGTTGTTGCCTCGTACAACAGTGCCACGTTTCAGGACAATCTCACCTCATAATGCCAAGCCTATGTTCTATTTCACTGACAGACTCACCTTCCACAAATCCGTCCTTATTTTACTGACACGTCATCAATACGGAAGGTCGTATTCAGCGCCGCGTCGGTGATTACGCGAAATTGCAACCGCACGGTTTGTCCGGCAAAGCGCGTCAGACTGAAATTGCCTTGCAGCGAATAATTGCCTGCCGTGGTTTTGTTCAGGTTGCTGAACGTCGCCAGCGTCGTCAACAATTCGCCCGCCAGACTGCGGACTTCGACAAAGAGCCGATCTTTTTCCACATTGGTTTGTTCGCTGGAACTGACATTGAGCCAGAACTTCAGCACCGGCGAAGTGCCTTCGGGCAATTTGAGTAATTGATAGGCCGCGCCTGTTACGTCGTTGGATACGCCCAGATAAATGTACCCGTAACCTGAGCGCGGATAGTTGTCATATAGCGTGTGATAGGCTTCGCCCACAAATTGCCACGGTTCGTCCGTGCCTTCAAAACCACCATTCAACAGCAATTCCGTGCCACCTGGCGGATTGACGATCAACCGCACGGGGATTTTCAGCGGCGATCCTGTTGCTCCGTTGGCGGTCACGGTGAGGTTGCCGTTGTAGGTTCCGACAGCCAACCCATTGATGTTGACGCCAGCGGTCAATGTGGACGGTGCTGTGCCGTTGGGTGGGCCAACCGACAACCACGGTGCATCAGCGCTTGCTGACCAAACCAGCGCACCGGCTCCCTGATTGCTGATGCTCAGCGTTTGCGCCAGCGGATTATTGCCGCCCGCCGCCGCGATAAAAGTCAGCGCCGTCGGATTCACACTGAGGACAGGTCCATTGACCGTCAACGTAACCGGAATGGTCAGCGGCGAACCGGTGGCGCTGTTGGCGGTGATCGTGATCGCTGCGGTATAGGTTCCGGCGGCCAACCCATTGCTGTTGATCGAAACCGCCGGTGCCGCAGGAGCCGTGCCGCTTCCAGGAGAAACTGTCAGCCAGGCGGCATTGTCACTCGCCGTCCAGTTGAGCGTTCCCACGCCGGTGTTGGTGATATTGAGCGTTTGCGCTGACGGATTCGCTGCGCCAACGATTGCGGTGAAGCCGAGCGCGCTGGGCGCAACCGCCAAGGCCGGGCCGCGAACCGTCAAACTGACGGGAATGCTGGCGGGAGAATTATCTGCCGCATTGGCTGTCACAGCGATGGTGGTGTTGTACGTTCCTACGGCCAACCCGTTGAGGTTTACTGCCACCGTGATCGTGCCGGGAGCCGCTCCGCTGGCAGGCGTGAGCGATAACCACGCTGCGTTTTCGCTGGCGGTCCAGTTGAGCGAGCCTGCGCCGATATTGGCGACGTTGAGCGTCTGGTTGGCGGGATTGCCGCTGCCCAGAATGCCGGCAAAGCTCAAGCTGGCAGGGCTGACACTGAGTGTCGGGCCACGCACGATCAGACTGACCGGAATGCTGACCGGCGATCCGGTCGCATTGGCCGCCGTAATGGTGATGGTTGTGTTGTAGGTGCCGACCGGCAACCCGTTGAGATTTACCGAAGCCGTTAATGTGGCTGGGGCAGTTCCGCTTGTCGGACTGAGCGCCAACCAGGTGGCGTTTTCGCTGGCGGTCCAGTTCAACGTGCCCGCGCCCGTGTTTAACAGGCTCAGCGTTTGTGGCGCGGGGTTGTTGCCGCCCAACGCTCCGCTGAAACTCAAACTTGATGGCGCGACGTTCAACGCCGGTCCACGAATCGTCAGGCTTACGGGGATCGTCACGGGAGAATTGGCTGCGCCAGCGGCGCTAACTGTAAGCGTCGCGTTATACGTTCCGGCTGCCAGTCCGTTGGTATTGACTGCCGCAGTTAACGTCGCCGGAGCTGTACCGTTGGCGGGAGACACCGTCAGCCACGCGGCATTGTCGCTTGCCGTCCAATTCAATACGCCGCTGCCAACGCCAGTGATGTTCAATGTCTGATTGGCCGGATTGCTGCCCAGCACAGCATTAAAGGTCAAACTGGCAGGTGACACCGATAACGACAACCGATTGACGGTCAGCGTCACCGGAATGCTAAGCGGGGAATTGGCCGCGCCATTGCCCAGTAGCGTGATCGTGGCGCGATACGTTCCCGCGTTGAGTCCTGCCAGATTGACCGAAGCCGTCAGCGTTGCAGGCGCAGCGCCGTTACCCGGTGTGACAGATAACCAGGTCGCATCGTCCGTGGCCGACCACGTCAACGCGCCGCCGCCTGTATTGGTCAGGTTGATGGTTTGTGCCGCAGGTGTCGCGCCGCCCAGCGTGGCAGTGAAATTCAACGACGTGGGATTGAGCGTGACCACCGGCGGAGGCGTTTTGCTGCCGTTATAAACCACCAGCGCGAAATCCTGATCGGTTGGGCCGCCAATGTTGGGCACACCATCGCCGGTCAAATTGGCCGCAGTGACTGTCACCGTGAAACTGCCGCTGATGCCTGCGGGTAAGAACACCGATTCGATGTTGTTTTTGTTGTCTGCTATGCCATTCGGGATCGAAGTCGCGCCGCTGAAGACATTGCCTTTGTACGTTTGCCCGTTGATCGTGACTTCCAGATGTAAGTCGTTGACCACGGGACTGCCGACAATCGCGCCGGGCGCATCCGACCAGGCCAGCGTCACGCGAAACGGTTGGTCAGAACGCACCACCGAACCGCTGACGCGAAACACCTGACCGGTTTCGGTTAATAGTTCGGATTGATCCACGACCACACGCGGCACGCCATCAAACGCGCGTCCCAAATCCAACCGCCCCATGCCTTGATTGCTTGAAGGCAACGTGTCGTTGGCCTCAGAGCCGGTCATATGTGTGGCGGAATTCATCAGGAAGGCTTTGATCATGGCCGGTGACGGCGCTTTCAGGTTCTGGTTGAGGAAATGCTGGTAAACCAGGGCTGCGCCGCCTGCGACTGCGGGCGCGGCATGTGAAGTGCCAGATGACCAGCCGTACAACGTCGAAATGCCGGGCCAGTATTTGTTGCACACCGTGTTGCCCGCGTAGTTGTTTTGCGGGATGCCTGCTTGTACGTGTGTGCCCGGCGCAACCAGATCGGGTTTGAAACGGCCATCGCCGCCGTACGGATCAACCGGCCCGCGACTGGAGAATTTGGCCAGATCGTTGGCGTTGTCCGCACTGGCGTTTTGTACGCCACAACCGTCAGAACCGGTCTGGCGCACATTTTCACTGGCGCCGACGGTGATGATGTTTTTGGCGGTAGACGGCGCTGCGGTCGTATTCAACCCGGGGCCGGAATTGCCCGCTGCAAACACAAACGTCAGTTCCTGGTTGCCGGGCACAGTGGTTAACACGTCGCGCGTCATGCGGTCGTAATCCTGCGACCAGGAATCGTACCGCACGATCGGTTTGCCGCGTTCGTCAATCTTGCCCCAGGAGTTGTTGGAAATCCGCGCACCGTTTTCATAGGCTTGGGCTTCCCAGGAGGTTGGCGTGGCGAATCCGCGCCCGAAAATGGCTGTCGTGCCGATGCGCGCCCAAGGCGCAATGCCCAAGCCGTAACGAAATCCGTTGGCATCCACAGACTCCGAGTCGGTGCGGTCGTTGAGTCCGCCGATGATGTGCGCATTGAGAAAGCCGTGGCCGCCCTGCAAACCCACTTGATTGGTTATGTTGTTCTGAAACGCGATGCGGTTATCCAGCAAGTCTGGATGTCCGGCCAGCGTGTAGGCATCGTCCACGACTTCGACGGAAAAGGTGCCGAATTGCGTTTCGTTGAAGCCACGGCTGCGCAGCCAGTTCAAATAACCCGGCCCGCGCGGCGCATCTCCGTTCAGCGCACCGGCGACAATCTGGCCTTGCGCTTCGTCCAGCCGCACCAGTTCACCGGCTTCTTCAATGGCGAAAACGCCGTCCTGACTGGCCAGTTCTGCCAATTGCGCCACCGGAACGGTGGCGGTCAGATTGCGATATTGCAGCACACGCCGTTCGCCGTTGACCTGTCGCGCGACGCGTCGCACGGTTTCCAGTGCTTGCTCGCCTTCGGTTCCGGCGATTGCCTGCACGGTGATTTTGACCAATTCGTTGCCGTTGGTTGCGCGTTGGGCGCGCAAAGTCGGCGTCAGTTTATAAGCCGGTTCGTAATCGCCGACCCATTGCACAAACGGTTTGTCTGCGGGCAATTGCAACAGCGCCGCTGCTGCGCGCGCATCCGCCTGGACGACAAACGCGTTGTGCGGCACATAGCTGATGACGCGCAACCCTTGTGCGCGCAACGCATCAAGCCAGGCGTCTTGCGTTGGGCCGACAAATTGCACGACAAACAGACCGCCGCTGGGCCAGGCGTTGCGGCTGCGCGCGTCCGCCAGACGCGAAAGCTGTAAACCAGATGGCAGCGCTGTGCTCAACGGCTGGGCATTGCTCGTATCGAGCACGTAGCCATTAAAGCCGATCAGGTTTTGTTCGTCGTGCGGCGCGACCGGCAATGACTGTAAGGTGGCGCGTCCGCCCAGCGCGGTTTCATCCACGACGACCAACTTGAAGCTGCCGTAATTTACTTCCTGACGAATGGCCTGCACGCGCACCAGTTGCTCGTAAACATAGGACTGTTCGCGCTTGAGAATCAGTTTGTGTAAGCGGTTTTGATTGAGGAAACTGCGGGGTAACGGATCGGCGTTGATTTGTGATTGTTTGTTTTCCTGGCGGCTGCCTAACTGCTGCCGCAACTCTTGCATTTGCGCCGAAATCGAATCACCAAACGTGGCCAGCAACAGGCCACTGAGCAAAAATATCACCAAGGGCACCAAGCGTTTCATTGCTTCACCTTTCCAAGGAATATGTTAGCCAGAAAGAACTCTGGGCAAGCCGAATGGCTTGCGGTTACCGGTTTTGCTCACCGGTGTGTGGGGTAAAGGGGGATTTTCCAGCTTGCCTGCGTTGTGGGAGATACGGCTCCGACGTCGCGCTGCGTACGTGCGAGCCAGTTGCAGGCGCTGCCAGACAGACTTATCGCTGCGCTTAAAAGCGCCGTGGGGAAGCTTTTTCAATTGGGAATGGGATGCAATGGGATGCTTTGGGATGCGTAAAGCGGGACGGAGTATAGCGCGAACACGCGAACAGGCCAACGGACTTTTGTTGGCACGGCCTAGAATTTTCGGCGCGCGCTTTTTTTCTCTGGGCGAATGGTTTATAGAAGTCCCGCCAACCGATTGACGTTAAACCAAAAAGACAGTGTTAAGCACTAGCGCAGGCAACGCATTTCGCGAGCCGCGCTGCGGGCAAACAACTACCATCCAACGGAATCATCCGGGAGGAACGACACGATGAAACGCAGAGACTTTCTCGTTACGGGGCTGGCGTCTGGCGCGTCCCTGGCGGCTACGAATTCGGGCGCGGCGCGGGCCGATTCGCTAAACCTCGTAACGCCTGCTCCCAAACGGAATTTCAAACTCAACTACGCGCCGCATTTCGGCATGTTCAAATTGCACACCGGCGACGATCTGGTTGCGCAATTGCAGTTCTTTCACGAACAGGGATTCACCGCGCTGGAAGACAACGGCGCGCCTGATCGCCCCATTGCCGATCAGGAAAAGATCGGCCGCACGCTGGCGGATTTGAAAATGACCATGGGCGTATTTGTCGCGACCAAGGATTTCAACAATCCGACGTTTGCCGTGGCGACCTGGAAGCCCGAAGTCCGCGAACCAATTTTGAAAGACATTCGCAATGCGGTCGAAGTCGCCAAACGCGTGAATGCCAAATGGTGCACGGTGGTGCCGGGCTGTCACGACGAACGCCTGGATTGGGATTACCAGACCGCCAGCGTGGTGGATATGTTCCGCCGTTGTGCCGACATCGTCGAAAAAGCGGGCTTGGTGATGGTGATGGAACCGCTCAACACGCGGCGCGATCACCCCAAACTGTTTCTGACCAAAATCAGCCAGGCCTATGCGATCTGCCGCGCGGCTGACAGGCCTTCGGTCAAGATTCTGTACGATATGTATCACCAGCAAATTACCGAAGGGAACATCATCCCGAACATTGATCTGGCTTACGATGAAGTCGCTTATTTCCAGGTGGGAGACAATCCGGGCCGCAAAGAACCGACCACCGGCGAAATGAATTACCGCAATATCTTCAAACACATTCACAGCAAAGGCTTCAAAGGCGTGGTGGGCATGGAACACGGCGTCAAGGATGCCCGCACCAAAGAAGGCGAAATGGCTTGCATCGAAGCCTATGCCTGGTGCGATAACTTCTAGGAGAGAGGTCGTTACGAATATGCGTTCTCAATTTGTCGCGCGCTATGCCGCTGTGGGTAGCGCGCTGCTTTTGTCGTTGTTTTTGCTGGGCTTGGGCGCGCGCGCCGCCTGGTCGCAGGGAACTGCGCCTGCGCAAAATACGCCCGCCTTCAAATTGACGCCAGACCGCCAAGCCGTGCTGGAGCGGATTTCGGCGGCTTCTTTGCGTGGCCATCTGTCATTCATCGCGTCGGATTTGCTCGAAGGTCGCGCGACGCCTTCGCGCGGATTGGACATCGCGGCGGAATACATCGCGGCGCAATTTCGCCGCGCCGGGCTGGAGCCGGTCGGCGACGCCAATGAAAAAGGCGAAAAAGGATATTTTCAGACGGCGAATTGGGTGACGCTGGAAGGCGACCTGGACAAGTTTGACCTGACACTCAGTGACGGCGCGCAAACGATCAGCGTGCCAGCCGCACAGGTCAGTTATGCCAGCGATCAGGCGTTGACCGTGGAGCGTGCCGCGCTGATCAAAGTGGATTTCAAAGACGCCGCCGCGTTGGCCGCGCTCAAGGCAGAGCAAGTCGCCGGAAAAGTCGTGTTGACCGAAATTCCCGATTTTCGTCGCGAAGAGCGCGCGAAATGGGCCGAAGGCATGCGCGCTCAGAATGAATTTCTGGGCAAAGTAAAAGCCTTGAACCCGGCGTTGCTCATTTCGCTGGATCGCACCAGCACCAGCGGGCGCGGACTGGGCAGCAAACGACTGGTTGATCCCGAGTTGAAGTCCAATCAGGGCATGGGCGGTCAGGCGGCGCAATTTTTGACGGTGCACGATCCGCGTGTGGTCAAACTTTATGACGCGCTCAAACCGGGCGAAGCCGTGGGAACGCTGACTTTGCACGTGGCGGCTTCGGTCGAAAAGCCCGCCAAATTGCGCAACGTCGTCGGATTGCTGCCCGGCTCTGATCCGGTGCTGAAAGACACCTATGTGCTGGTGACGGCGCATTACGACCACATCGGCACTGGCGCGCCCGTCAACGGCGATGGCATTTTCAACGGCGCGAACGACGATGGCAGCGGTACGGTGTCTGTCATTGAACTGGCATCGGCTTTGGCGACGCTGAAAGAACGCCCGAAGCGCAGCATTCTGTTTATGACCGTGTTTGGCGAAGAGCGCGGCTTGCTCGGTTCGCGTTATTACGGGCGGCATCCGATCTTTCCCATTGAAAAGACCGTGGCGGACGTCAACCTGGAACACGTCGGGCGCACTGACGATGTCGAAGGCGACAAAGCCAACACCGCCACCTTGACCGGATTTGATTTCACGGATGTCGGGCCGATTTTCAAAGCGGCAGGCGAATTGACTGGCGTCAAAGTCTACAAACACGAACAGAACAGCGATTCGTTTTTTGGCCGCAGCGACAATCAGGCGTTGGCGGATCAAGGCGTTCCCGCGCATACGCTCTGTGTCGCATTTATCTTTCCCGATTATCACGGACTGGGCGATCACTGGGAAAAGGTCAACTATCCGAACCTGGAAAAGACCAATCGCATGGTCGCGGTTGCACTGATGATGATGGCTGACAACACGGACGAGCCGAAATGGAACGAAGCCAATCCGAAAACGTCTCGTTACGTGCAAGCCTGGAAAGCGCGGCGCGGCAAATAGTGCGGCCGTAAGGTTGCGCAAATCGCTCCACGACAGATGCGAAAGCTTCGTGTCTGTCGTGGATTTTGTTTTCTCCTTCCTCTGACCCCAAATGGAAACCAAAGCGACACTGACGCGCGGAATGGGCTTGCTCGAAGCCACGGCGGCCAACATGCTCGAAATGATCGGCATTGGCCCGTTCATCACGATTCCCGGCATTCTGGCGGCGATGGGCGGGCCGCAAGCGATGCTCGGTTGGGTGTTGGGATTGCTGATTGCCGCCTGTGACGGATTGATCTGGGCGGAATTGGGCGCGGCAATGCCGGGCGCGGGCGGTTCCTATCAGTATTTGCAGCAGGCCTATGGGCCGCAGCGTATGGGCCGGTTGATGGGCTTTTTGTTCATCTGGCAAACCGTCTGTACGGCGCCGTTTTCCATCGCTTCGGGGGCGGTCGGGTTTGCCAATTACACAAAATACCTCTGGCCGTCATTGACGCCAGGGCAGGGAAAAATCCTGGCGGCGGCGGTTTGTCTGGGGGTGATGTTGCTGCTTTATCGTGACATTTCCTCAATCGGCAAACTCTCAGTCGTGTTGTGGGTCGTGGTGTTATTGACTGTCGGTTGGGTGTTGTTTGCGGGGATTACCAACTTTCAAACCAGCCGTGCACTCGATTTCCCGCCCGGCGCATTCAATCTTTCGTGGGGCTTCTTTGCCGGACTGGGCAGCGCGACATTGTTTGCCGTGTATGATTACGGCGGATACAACAACGTGTGTTTTTTCGGCGGCGAAGTGCGCGATCCGGCCAAAAACATTCCGCGCGCGGTATTGATTTCGATTGCGGCAGTCGCGCTGATCTATCTGGTGATGACCTTTACCATTATCGGCGTCGTTCCCTGGCGCGAAGCCATCACCAAAGGCACGCTTGCCAACGAAGCAATCGTCGCGGCATTTATTCAGCGTCTATACGGCGACAAAGCCGCCACGGTCATGACGCTGCTGATTTTGTGGACGACGTTTGCGTCGCTTTTTGCCGTAATGTTGGGCTATTCGCGCGTGCCGTATGCCGCCGCCGCCGACGGGCAATTTTTCAAAGCGTTTGCGCGTTTGCATCCGCGCAAAAACTTCCCGAATTTTTCGCTGATCTTTATTGGCGTGACTTCGGCGCTGGCGTGCTGGTTTGATTTGGGCACCTTGATCGCCGCCCTGATCATCATCGAAAAAATCGCGCGTGATATAGGCCAGTCATTGGCGGTGATCGTCATTCGCCGCTATCGCCCCGACATCAAACTGCCGTTCAAAATGTGGTTCTATCCCTTGCCGAGCCTGATTGCGTTGGCGGGCTGGCTTTACATCCTGAGTACCAACGAGCGAAAGATTGTGTTGTGGGGCCTTGTCTTGCTGTTGCTGGGCATTGGCGCTTATTTCTGGCGCGCGCGTGCGCGGCGCGAATGGCCATTTGTGGTATGAACGACGCGAAAGAGTTTGATGTCATCACCGTCGGTGATGTGTTTGTTGATCTCATCATGACCGGCTTTGCGGTTTGGCCGCAGCCGGGCGAAGAAGCGTTTGCGCAAGCGCTCACGCGCGAAATCGGCGGCGGTGCGGCAATCACCGCGAACGGGTTGGCGCGTTTGGGCGAACGCGTCGCGTTGTGCGCAGCCATCGGCGACGGCAGCGCATGGTTTGTGTCGCGCTTGCGCGCCTGTGGCATCAGCGATTGTTTGTTACAGCCAGTCGCCGATGACACGCTGGGAACAACAGTGAGCGTTTCGACGGCGGCTGATCGCGCATTTTTCACGTATCAAGGCGCGAACCGGAAGTTGCCTGCCTTATTGACTGACGAACACCTGATAGACACGTTGACGCATGCGCGGCACGTTCACTTTGCCTGTGCGTTAGCGCCGGAACAGTTACTGTCGTTGACGCAGCGATTGCACGAGGCAGGGACGACCGTTTCATTAGACGTCGGTTGGCAAGTCGGCTGGCTGAGCGAGGCGCGCAGTTGGGATGTCTTGCGCGCTATTGACTGTTTCTTCCCTAATGAACGCGAAGCCGAGCTGATGACGAGGCAGTCATTGCCACAGGAAATGCTGCGCTGTTTTGCTGACGCCGGACTGTCAGCCGTCGCGTTGAAGCTTGGCGCACAAGGCGCAGGGTTGTGGTGGCACGGAGAGATACACTGGGCATTGCCACTGTCTGTGACTCCGATGGATACAACCGGCGCAGGCGATTGCTTTGATGCAGGGTTTTTGTCTGGTTGGCTGCGCGGAAATTCGCCTGCGCAATGTTTGCAGTTGGCAAATGAGTGCGGCGCTTATTCCACCGAGCGAGCAGGCGGCATTGCTTCATTTCCCGATTGGTTGGCGCGCCAGCGGTAATTATTCTTCTCACAACACTCAAGCGCTGCGTGAGCCTGCACCGGGTAAATTTTGCACGCTCGAATTTTAATGGAATGACATCTTCCCTTTCGACGCTATTCCGATGTATAACTACGTCGCCCGAGAGTTCCTCACAATTCCCCCAGGATAACAACTCCATAGAACTTAAGACATAATCTTAAGACCACTAGTACGATCTACTAAGATAAAATAACGTTCGCTCCAATCATTTTCGTGGGTCTTAGATTGTCATCCCCGTTGACGGTCTCTGTGTGTGCAAACGATGTTTGCCCGTTTGTACCATTGGCTAAGAAGAAACACGCTTAATTGGTTATCTTCACGCCTTAAAACTGACCTGGCATTTCTCAGATAACGCTAGGTAGGCAACTCGAAATCGCACAATTTGTGCCCCATCCAAAGTGCAGGCCGACGTGTGCCAAGTCCCTGCCAGCCGACCCAAATTACACCCCCGATAACCTGCGAAGATACGGAAGGGAACACGAATGCTCGCTCCCAATACGCTTTTGCAAGATCGCTATCTAGTGCTGCGCCTGCTGGGGCAGGGCGGGATGGGTGCGGTTTATCAGGCGACGGACCGCAAATTCGGCAATGCTGTGGCTCTGAAAGAGACATTTTACGCGGATGAACAATTGCGCAAGGCGTTCGCACAAGAAGCCCGGTTACTAAACCGATTGCGCCACGCCGCGTTGCCAGTCGTCATGGATTATTTTGCTGTCAGCGACAAACAGTTTCTGGTGATGCAATACATTCCTGGCAAAGACCTGGAACAGATGCTCGAAGAGCGCAAAGAACGCGGCGATGGGCTGTTTATGACCTCGCAAGTGTTGCTTTGGGCAGATCAGTTACTCGATGCGCTGGAATATTTGCACGCGCAAAATCCGCCGATCATTCACCGCGACATCAAACCGCAAAACCTGAAACTAACGCCACGCGGAGAAATCATTCTGCTGGATTTCGGCCTGGCCAAAGGCATCGTTACGCATCAATCGCGTTCGAGCCAAAGCATTCGCGGTTACACGCCGAATTACGCTTCGCTCGAACAGATTCGCGGCACCGGCACCGACGCGCGCAGCGACATTTACAGCATCGGCGCCACGCTCTATCACCTGTTGACGGGCAAGTTGCCGCAAGACGCGCTGACACGCGTCGCCGCGCTGTTGATGAATCAGCCCGATCCCTTGCGGCCCATCAACGAACTGAACCCGGAAGTCCCGGCGTTGATTGCTGCCGTGATCGAAAAGGCGATGTCGGCCAATCCAGAACAGCGTCAGGAATCGGCCTCGGTGTTGCGTCAATCGTTGCGCAATGCCAGCCGCAACATTCCGCCAGTCAGCACGCATCGCGCGCCGACGCTGACCAATCATCCGCTGGCTGATTGCGAAGCCATCGTCGAAGAGCTGGAACTCAACATCACGACGGAAATCATTCCTGTGCCGCCGCGTATGGCAGAGCAAATCTCGGCCGAACCGATGGCGCAGACGAGGAATCTGGCGCAACCGCTGCCGGGCAAACCTATTACCCCTAGCCAGACCCGTCGTCGTCCCAAGCACGTACGGCTGGCAACACGCAATTTGCCGCCTTCGCGCAAACGCGCTGTTTGGTATGGCGCGATTGCCACCGTGTTGCTGATTGCTTCGCTCGGCATGCACGTACAACGTGTGTTTAAGGACAAGACGGGATTGATGGCAGGCGCTGCCGAACTCGTGACGGCGACACAAGCCAATGCTGCCAACGCGGCCAACGGCGGAAAGACGATTCCCATGCGCGTCGAAGTCATGCGCTATTACCTGGAAGTCGCCGACGGCGGCAACGGCGATGTGGCCAAACGCGCGACAGGACTGGCTCCGTTACCGGCGGGCAGCCGCTTCAAATTTCATTTTCGCCCACGCACTGGCGGTTATTTTTATTTGTTGGCGCTGGGCAAAAACGGCGTACCGCAAACGTTTTTGACGGAACGGCCGATGCCTGCCTCTGGCGTCAAAACCAATTGGACCGATGCTGGGCAAGACTTCCTTTTTCCTGACGTTGAGCAGTGGTTCATGATGCAACGCGAATCTGAAACCACGCCTTTTACCGTGATCTTTTCGCCTACGCCGTTGAAATCGCCAAACTTCCTGGCCACAGCGGCAGGCCGTGATCTGACCCCAACCGAACAACAAGAACTGCTGGCGTTGCGCAAACGATATGCTGCCACCAACACTGATTTGGTGGCGATGATGGATGACAACCAGCCTGCTGTTACCGTGCAAATTCCGGCTGAGCGGCGCACGGATGAGCCGCTGATTTTCGACATTGCTATCAAGCGGAAATAGCAGGAGGAAAAATGCGCAAAGGGATGAGAGATGAAAGACCAAACCAAATTTTGTTTTCGGACACTGGGTCAGGCAGTTTGCCAGACGCTGTTGTTACTTGCGTTGGCCGCAAGTTGGTTACCTCCGGCTAAGGGACAGGTGGTGATCGTTGCCAATAAGTTACGGGCGCCGCGCGCGCCTGGTAAACCTAAAGGCAAGAATAAAGTGAAACCAGAAGCAGAACCGGCCAATACGGCTGCGCCGGTTCCGCCTGCGCCCACGGCGTTGCCTTCGCCTGAAGCGCTGGCACTGACATTCTCTGTCATACCGCCGCCCACACAGCAACTAACGGCGTTCGCAACCAGAACCGCGCCGCCGCTTCCTAAGCTGTTGAGCTATGAATTTGATGTTTTGACGCTCGATGCACGCGGTCAGGTGAGCGAACGTCGCGTCGAAACGGCTGCGTATTTTGTCGAAGAAATTGCGCGCGGCGTCAAATTGGAAATGGTAGAAATTCCCAGCGGTGTTTCTACCTTGGGCACACCAGAAGCCGAACTGGAGCAACTCAAAAAAGACTATGGCCGCGAGCTGGAAAAAAGCAGCCCCGACTCTTGGTTACAACGATTACAGACGGAAACCCCACAACGAACGGTGAAGCTGCCCACATTTTTCCTGGGCAAATACGAAGTTACGCAAGCACAATGGCGGGCGGTTGCCAGTTTGCCCAAAGTCAACCGCGAACTGATGAGTGATCCATCACGTTTCAAAGGCGGTAACCGCCCGGTAGAGCAGATTTCCTGGGAAGACGCCGTCGAATTTTGCGAACGGTTGTCGCGCGCAACCGGACGAAAATACCGATTGCCGACCGAAGCGGAATGGGAATATGCCTGCCGCGCGGGCACGACTTCTCCGTACGGATTTGGCGAAACCGTGGCGGCAGAGTGGACTAATTACAACGCCAAATATCCCAGCGCTACGCTTGCCAAAATCACCAATCGGCGACGCACGCTTCCTGGCGGCAGCCTGGGTGTCGCAAATGCATTCGGGTTGTACGATATGCACGGCAACGTGTGGGAATGGTGTTGGGATAGCTGGCACCCGAATTATCAGAGTGCGCCTGCGGATGGCACGGTGTGGGAAAAAGACGGCATCGCTTATCTGAAGGTCGTGCGCGGAGGCGCTTGGGATAGTGCTGCTGGCGAATGCCGCTCTGGCGCACGTAATAAACTGACTTCGATGCTGCGTTTTAGTAATACGGGGTTTCGCGTCGTACTGGAATCTTCAGGTACTGGCGCAAAACAGGAAAATGCCGCAAGTAACTAAATAATTGTGTTACATTAAATTCAAAATGTTACTTGATGTTTCCCGGGATGCTCGTTACACTGTTTTACGACGTTCGCAAATTATTTCAAGTTCTTCTAAACCGTTGCTGCGAACCACAAATTACCAGATTGCCCACTCTCTCACCGCTCAACTCTGTCTTGCACCGTTGCCAGTTCATTTGCACAAACCTTCTGTGGGTGATGTTTTGACTGGCGGCGCGAATCCAGAATCCTCTTCCCCCTTTTGAAAAAGATGCTTTCGCTTGGAACTCTGATTTGCCGTTGATGACGGCAAGGTGTTGCGCACCGCGCACACACAGCTTCCGGCGTTTTAGTGATGCCGCTGGTCTATCGGCCTGGGCGTTGTCTGCCCTTGGCAGGTTAGGCGGGAGGAGATTTTGTATGAGTTGGGACGAGAGATGGAACCGGTCACGGATTGTGTTGGTGCTGGTGTTGGCGGCCGTGTTGACGGCACTGGCGGTCAATTTCATCAACCAAACGGTTGGCGCAACACAGCGCACGAACAAATCCGGCGACGCCGGGCAAGCTAATTGGTCGCTGATGACGCAATCACCATTGCAAGCGTCTTCCGCCAGTCTTTCTGCCAGCGCTGGCAACGAAGGCGTCGCGGCGCTGCAACCGTTGAACAAATCCGGCATTCAAGCTTTGTTGCAAGTGCAAAAGATCGGACGCACACAGACGGTCACCGGCTTTGCCACCGGAATGGACCCATACAAAGCCTATGTCTCGTTTTTTGACGACGCGGGGGCGAGTCAGTGCGCTTGCGCTTCTGGCAATGCCACAACGGGGAATTGCAGTGCCCAGCACAGCGCGCCTGTTAATTTCAGTCAGACCGTGGTCGGTTATTGGTTGCCACTGATTGGCAGTTCGACGCGCACGTTACACATTTTGAAAGCAGGTTCGCCCGAAGCGCCCGGCGGTGCGGCGTTCCTGCCCCTGGAACACATCAGTTCGATTTCGATTCGGGAAGACACGCAACTGGGACAACCGTTGCCTGCTGCGTCTGATGCGACGCGCTTTCAATGGCGCGCTTGCGGCAAGTTCCAACTGAATCGCTAAGTTTCTCTATGGCACTTTGCCCGGCTGTAGAGATCAGGTCACCAGCGACACGGGGAGGCAGAGAAGAGAAAAAAAGCGGGAATCTTTTCTTTTCCCTGCGTTTCCCGTGTCTTTGGTGGCTTCGAGGGCAAGAGCATACTGCTGTTACACAAGCCTCTGGAATGGATGCCTCCGCCGCGTGCAAGCGCAAACGGCGGAGGCTTTTTTCATGGCAGATGCGGCTTGTTCACATTTGGAAGGCTATCGGATAATGCGCCCGTGAACGAACAAACTCTTATCGAAATCATCGTCAACGGAGAGCCGCAACAAATTGTCCTGGGCGCAACTGTGACTGAGCTGATTCAGCAATTGGCTTTAACACCAGAACGGCTCGCCATCGAACTCAACCTGAACATTTTGCCGCGCACCCAATGGGCTGCCACTCGCCTGCAAGCGGGCGACCAACTCGAGATCGTCCACTTCGTTGGCGGCGGCTGAATTATTCGACTGGTTCAGAATTTGAATTCAGTTCCTCTCGTGCCGAAACACACTGGCGCTGCAATATCAGATCGTTTCTGGATAGACCTTCACTCGCCATTTCAGGCGGCGGCGGAAAACAAAGACTGGTTAAGCACTCCGCAGCAGATAGTGACTGTGATGAGCTGAGTCCCTAGCACTGGCTGCGCAGTGCGATCACCTTTCGGTAAGGGAGGATTGGATCATCGCAGACCCAAACTTGCCTTTCGTCGCTCAATGATTGATTCGCTACAGAACATCTAGGAAAATTCACTAAAACTCAAATAATTCTTGACAGGTAACTCTCAGCAGTAGCATATTTCGCGTGCAGCTTCGTCCTGAAGTAACTAAGTGTTCAACTCAAAAGCTACCAGTAGTAACAAACAAAACGCCTTATCACCGTGACTGGATTTTACCGCCCGGATTCAGTCAGTCTCAGGATATTTCCATCTACACTACCAAGTTGTCATTCCCGGTATTTCGTTACGGAGGAACGCATGCGTCCGTTTAAATCGTCGTCGTTTAAAGGCATTCTCGCTGCAGTTGTTTCTGTGAGTCTGACTCTCAGCGTGAACTTTTCGCTTCGTTCAGCAAGCGTTTCTGCAAACCCGGTCAAGCCCTCTTCCGCTGTCCCTGGGCAAGTCCTGAGTCAGAGCCTGGCTACAGCCAAGATGATGTACCTAAAGATGATGGCATTCTTTCAGGGGGGGATCAATTTGGATACGATGCGGAATAACACACCGCAAATTCCGAGTTACTCGCAAACCGGGACTTTGCCCGCCGCTGGATACGACGATCCAAAGCCAAACAATACGGCGAGCTACGATAACTATCTGACGAGGCTTGCCGCGCGTGACAATGCCGTTGGAAGTGGTCAGCCCATGCAGTTGTTTGACCCCACTGCCGGAGCCTCCGTTGTTGGTGGCGTGAGTTATAACTTGGATTCCAGGAATTACAATTTCTCACTGCCTGTGATGTCGTTGGCGGGGCGGGCAGGGCTAAATGTCGGACTGGCTCTCAGTTACAACAGCAAGGTCTGGACGAAAGATGCGAGCACTGCGACGATGGTTTTTAATGGCGATAGAGGTTTTCCCGCTCCTGGCTGGCACACCGGTTTTGGGGCGATTTTGATCAAACATCCGTCGGTTGGGCCGTATACGAATTCCACTACCGGCAAATTCTCGATCATCTATATCGCGCCAGATGGCACGCGACGGGATATGGCTCACAGTGCGAACTGGGTTTTCGAAACCTACGATTCCAGCTATCTGAAATTCGATGCCATCGCGCAAATCATGTATTTTCCTGACGGCACGAAAATGAAGTTCGGCGTGTATTCCTATGACACCAACGTCAAGGATTACCTGGCGCTGCCCATTGAGATCAAAGACCGCAACGGCAACTTCATCACCATCGCCTACAAGGACTTGACGACTTCCGTCGGCATCAAAAAGGTCATTGATTACGTCACCGACACCGCCGGACGCCGCATAGATTTTAATTACCAATCGAACCGACTGACTTCGATTAGTCAGACGCGCAGCGGGGCGACGTTTTATTTCGTTCGGCTGGATTACCAGCCTGTCACGATTCAGACCAGCTTTTTGTCGCCGTATGTGTCGGCGACCGATCCGAGTAATATCAACGGCTCGGTGGTGTATTTTCCATCGCGAATCACCTATCCGACTGGTGTCAATTTTCGGTTCAGCTATACCAATTACGGGCAGATCAAACAGATTGAAAAAGCGGTTCCGGGCATTACCGGACAGGGACTGGATCGCGTTATCGCCCGAACTAGCTTTAACGTTGTCGAATGCCTTGACCCAAATGCTCCGCCCAATAGCCCGAATTACTGCATCCCGCAAGCCGATGTGCCATATTTCAATGTCCGCACCGAATGGGCGGAAAACTGGCAAGGCGGGCAAACGCAAACTTATCAGTATTACTTCAACCAGAATTCCGGCTACGGGCTTTATCACCACATCATTGATCCGACTGGTCGCCAGTTTAAATTGCAAAACCAGAACCTGACGATGTACACGGAAATCTGGGCGCAGAACGCCGGGAATTACACCAAGAAAGACACGGTCATCTTCATTCACGACAACCTGAGCTATTACTCCAACTTGCGCCCGCAGGAAACTCGGGCGACGGCGTTGACAGGAACGTCTTATGTCACCAAAACGACTCAGGTCAGTTACATCCAGTTGAATGGGATGTGGGTACCGAACCAGCAGGATGAATTTGCTGCCGGTGCGCAATATCGCCGGACGGTGACGACTTACACCAGTTACCCGGCGCAAAACATTCTGGCGTTGCCGCTAGAAGTTTCTGTTTACAGTGGAGCCGGAGCGACTTTGTTGACTAAAGCGACCAACGCTTACGATCAGACAGGCAGTTTCACTGATTCCAACGGCCAAACAGCAGAGTATTTCATTGACGCTACCTCTGACGGTGCGATCCAGCACGACAACACGAATTACGGCGGCGGCTTCACGACGCGCGGCAACCTGACCAGCGTTACGCAACATTCCGTCGTCAACGGCACGGTCAATGGTTCGCGTGTCCTTAAACGGGTCACTTACGACAGCAACGGTAACGTCCGTGCCGAAACCGATGCGGCGGGCAATCGTAAACAGATCGTTTACACAGACAATTACCTGGACAAACCGAGCGGAGTCGGAAACACGTGTGTTTATCCGTACACCACTGCCGACCCGACCGGATTCCGCTCCGGCGTGCAATGGTTGTATTACACAGGCCAATCCAAAAAGACTTTCAACCTACTTCCTGGGGGCAGCACCGAAGAGCAGATTGTCACGACGACTTACGACTTTGCGGATCGTCCGTTGCAAACCACTCGGCCAGACGGCGGTTGGGTCAAAACCGGATACTGGGACAACTGGCTGGCAGTAACGACTTCTCAGCAGGTGGACGCAGGCAAGATACGCTTCAAGTTCGAACAGATGGATGGTGCGGGCCGGGCTTACAAGAAAGCCAGCGACCATCCCGACGGGGTTTCAGGCAAGTTTGCTGGGCAGATCAACGTGTTCGACAAAGTTGGACAGGTGCAAGACAGTTCCAATGTGCTGGCGATTGACGGCAGTTGGATTCCCAGTGGCGAAGACGCAGGCAAATCCTTCCTGTGGACTCATCTGACGCGCGACGAACTGGCGCGGTTGAAAATTGTTACCCTGCCCGATAACAACACGCGCGAACTGGAATACGAAGGTTGCGGTTGCGCGGGTAACAACGAAACTCGTGTGACAGACGAACTTGGCCACGCCACCGTCACCAAAAACGACGCGCGAGGTCGCCTGATCGAAGCCATCGAAGAAAATCCGACCAATCAATATGTGCCTTACAGCAAGGCGGAATACGTTTATGACGAACTGGATCGGCTGATTACCATCCATCACAGCGGGCTTCCGCTCAGTTACGGTGGAGCGCGTCCGACGCAAACTCGCACGTTCGCGTATGACGGATACGGGCGAATGATCAGCGAAACGACGCCCGAAGGCGGCACGGTGACGTATACCTACACAGCCAACGATCAAGTCTGGCAGGTCACGAACCAACGTCCGGTGACAACCGTTCACACCTACAACACGCGAGGGCTGCTGACTAACGTCAGTTACTCTGATTCGACCCCGGCGGTCACGTACAGCTACGACGATTACGGAGCACGAACGATGATGACCGACGGCGAAGGCCAAACGAGTTTCACCTACAACGCTTATCGCCAGTTGCAAAGCGAAGCGCGCACGTTTACGTCTTTGGCAGGCAAGACATATAAGCTGAGCTATGCCTATAACCAGGCGGATCAGGTCAAGAGCGTGAATTACAACGTAAGCATTCCTGGCAGTGAGCCTGGCGCACCCTATACGAAAACGGACGAAGGGCAGCCGGGCGGCACCAGTACAATTAGCGGGCAGGTCACGAATAGCCAAAGCCAGCCTCTATCATCGGTGACAATGACTTTGAGCGGCAGTCAGAGCGGACAGACCAGTACAAATGGGAGCGGCCAGTATAGTTTCACGAACCTGCCGTCTGGTGGAAACTACACAGTTACTCCCTCGCTGCCTGACTATGTCTTTGATCCGTCCAGTCGGACTTTTAACAATATCAGTGGCAACAAAACCCTTCAGGATTTCACTGGCAGTTTGGCGACACAGACACTGTATGACAAGACGGTCAATTATGCCTACAACAGCGTCGGGGCGCTCAGCGGCGTGGGGACAAATTTGATCGGTAGCGATCCCAACAATACCAACAACGTGTTGAACTCCGTCACGTTTCGCGCGAGCGGAGCTTTGAAACAGTTGAATTACGGCAACGGCAGGCGGTTGACGATGGGGTACAACGATAATCGTAACCAGCCAGCTAGCATGGTGGTGGATCGGACGAACAATTCCGCCGACAAGGTGGTGGATTACGCGTACCAGTATTACGACGCCAACGGCAAGAACAACAATCGCATTCGCCAGATTACGGATAATCTGGAAACAGCGTATTCGACTACGTACACCTACGACGATTACAACCGGCTGACCAACGCGACAGCCAATGCTTTCAGCCGCAATTACCAATACGACGAATGGGGCAACATCAAGAACTTTTCGGGCTTGACGCTGAATTACCAGACCAACGCTAGCGGAGCGCCAACTACCAACCGGATCAACACCGACAGTCAGAATTTCGGCTACACGTACGATGCGGCGGGCAACATGACCGTAGGCGCGGGGCAGAGCTACAGCTACGACGGAGCCAATCGGCTGAAGACGGCCTCGAACGGCACGAGCAGTTACGGCTACGACGGCGACGGCAAACGAGTCAAAAAGACCGAAGGCGCAACGACGACGTACTACGTCTTTTCGTCGAAGCTTGGCCAGTCCGTAATGGAAGTGACCCCCAGCAGCGTCCAGCGGGCGTACGTCTATGAGAGTGGCAAACTTATGGCCTTGCAGGCGACAGATGGCCAATTCTATTGGGTACACCCAAATCACTTGAACAATGTCAGGGCGATGACCGATGCTAGCGGCAACCTAACTTACAAGGCTCAACATGACCCTTATGGCCAGATACTGAGTGAATGGTCGTTATCGGGCAACACGAATCTGAGCTCAAAGAAATTCACCGGGTATGAAAGAGACTCCGCGACGGGCTTGGATTATGCAAATGCCAGAATGTATAACTCGACACGCGGAAGGTTTATGGTGCCTGACCCAATTGGCCAGGGAGCAATTGATAAAAAGAGACCTAAGAGCTTGAATCGCTACTCATATACTGAGAACGATCCGGTTAATTTCTCTGACCCCGGTGGAACGTTGTTGGCTCCGCCCGAAGGGCCAGGTTTTTCCCCTTGTTCCTCTGGTGTTGGGACGCTTGCAGGAGCAATAGCTGGGTTTACAGTAAGCGGTCAAGGTTGGGGGGGAGGATTCACAGTGGTCTTGGTCTGGGGAGGGCTAAGTTGCAG
Source organism: Acidobacteriota bacterium (assembly GCA_016789605.1). Classification (GTDB taxonomy): domain Bacteria; phylum Acidobacteriota; class Blastocatellia; order RBC074; family RBC074; genus RBC074. The sequence goes on along the minus strand of JAEUQO010000337.1, from coordinate 6,541 downwards.
CAATAGTGGTGATAGTGTGAGCAGTAGTGGCGGTGACCAACAATCGAAACCTACAAAAGGGGTAAGGGTGCCATTAAGCGGTAATAAACTAACAACTTACAATCAAGAGGTAGATCGCCTAACTAAGTCTGGAGGTCTATTGTCTATTGGAGCTGACTGCCATGCGTTTCTGATCAGCAAGCTTGGCGAATCTGGTCTTACAGGACTCTCAGACGCTATACGTAATAGGCGCCCATTTGACGGAAACCTTTCAACTATAAGTTTACATGATGCGGGTATATCGCCATTATCTGACACTACTTCTGTTCAAGGGTATTTTGGCATGACTGTTGCGGACGCGATGAGAGTTGACTCACCTGCTAGTGGTATAGACGCGACGTCAAGAGATGTTTACTTTTCGTCAACAGGCATTAGGGCTTCTGTGATTTTACATGAAACCCTACATGATCATTTAAATTTGAATGACAAAGACCTAGCAGTGAAATTAGGTGTAAACATCACGGTTTCAGGAAGAATCGATACAAGAGAGATAACTAAAGTCCTTGAAAAGGAAGGTTGTAAATGAAGCATTTTGGGAATTTGCCTTTACGCAATGCGCTGCTTATTTGTTCAAGACGCAACCTGCGTCTTCTTTGTAAGCTATCTATGAGTGTAATGTTATTAGGCGCGAATGAGGGGGGAGCGTGCTCTAGGTGGTCTAGCTCGTTCCAAGAGGCAAATACAACAAGTACGATGTTTCAGCAAGGCAAAACGCCTGCTCCGGGCAGTTGGTGCATTGAAGATAAGTCAAAGAGGGAGCTTTTATCTGTTGATTATAGAATAATCTGTATTTGGCCAGCAGGAGATATAAAGCCTGCTAGAATGATTTTTGGCTATATCAGTCCTAAAAATTTGAATCGAGATGATATTTTGAAGTTGGCAAATGAATTGAATAGAAGGTTTTCTAAATATCGAGTAGTAAAAGTTATTTTTTGGGATAATGAAAAAGATGCAAATTACTTCGGGAAAGGTCGGCTGGATGATTATTCCGGTTTTGGGAAGAGTCTGCGGCTAACATATGTTAAGGATCAAAAACAGGGAGAAGAATTTGTCGAATATATCCTTGATCCTAATAAGCCTGAGGACAAAGTGAAAATAGTTATTTCGGCTAGGCGCTGAAAAGTACTCCCCACGGGATTTTTGAAGTGATTGCTGCATTGTAAGTTAGCAGGCCTCTGAGCGTGTCCAGCGGCGGGGACTCAGGCCAGTGGCAGGCGCTGGCGTCTTGCCCTTCAAGGCACCGTGCTTTCTGCACAAGTTGTAACTCTTGAAAAGTTGCGTCTGCCTATCGAGCGCCGTCTGGGGCTTGGTGAAACTGCGCGTCTTGCGTTGTCGCATCGTTCCATTCAGCCGTTCCGGCAGCGAAGTCGAGATTTCACTGAACTTCCGTATGCCGATCTGGCACATTGCTTCGTCAAGTTGCGCTTTCAGGTTTCTGGAACGTAATGCTGGAGCATGCCAACTCTCACTATTCATAGCGCAAGGCTTCGACGGGGTCGAGGCGCGAGGCTCTGACGGCGGGATAGATGCCGAAGATCAGGCCGACCGCCGCTGATACGCCGAAAGACATGGCAATCGAATTCCACGTGACGACCGTATTCCATTCGGCATAAAGCGCCACGATGCGCGACACCGCAAAACCAAACAGGACGCCGATCAAACCGCCGACAAAGCTGATGGTCAAGGCTTCGATCAGAAATTGTTGCCAGATGTCGCGTCGGCGTGCGCCCATTGCGCGCCGCACGCCGATTTCGCGCGTGCGTTCGAGGATGTTGGCGAGCATGATGTTCATGATGCCGATGCCGCCGACCAGCAAGGAAATGCTGGCGATGCAGCTCATCACGATGTTGAAGATGCGTTGTGTGCGCTGGTTCTGTTCCAGCAATTCGCGCGGCACGATGATCGAATAATCGTCGGCCTTGCCGTGCGTATTGGCCAGCACCTGGCTGATCAACACGGCACTGGGTTTTAGCGCATCGGTGTTTTTCAGGCTGACGACGATTTCATCCAGCTCGGATTCAAAGCGTTTGAACTCGAATTTTTTCAGCGCTGTCGCCAGCGGCAGATAAATGTCGTTGCTGAAATCCTGTAATTTCACGCCTTCAAATTCGTCCTTGGTCAGATTGTTGTCTGCCAGCACGCCCACCACTGTGAACCACAGCTTGTCAATTTTGATCGTTTTGCCCAGCGGAGATTCCGTGCCGAACAGTTTCTGTTTGACGCGCGTGCCGATGACGCAAAACTGCTCGTAGTCTTTGTTGTCGAGTTCCGACAAAAAACTGCCTTCGGCCAGATCGTAACGCGCCAGACGAAAGTAGGACGGCGTGACGCCAATCACGTTGGAATCGTCGCTTTTGCCTTTGAAGGAAAAGACCTGAAAGGTTTTGACGCGTTTGCGCGCAGAGTAAGTTTCAAGGTCGGGCGTGACGGCATTGATGGCTTGCACGTCGCGCAACGAAAGCCCGATGGAATTTTCGCGCACCTTTTTCAGGTCTTCGTCTTTGAATTCGCGGTCGCGCACGATGACGTTGCGCAAACCCATGGTGTCAATCAACCGCAAACTTTCCTTTTCAGCGCCCGCGCCGATGGAAAGCATGGCGATGACCGCGCCCACGCCGAAAATCATCCCGAGCATGGTCAGAAAGGTGCGCAGTTTGTGCGAAGACAAATTGCCGAAAGCGAGCGTGATTTCGCTGAGGGATTTCATTGGCTTTTTTCCCCTTTGTCTTTGGATTCGCGTTTGACGTCGGGCGGGTTGAGCGCAAGCACCTGACCGGATTGCAACCCTTCGGTGACGACGACCTGGATCAAATCGCCTTGACCGAGTTTGACTTTCACCGGTGCGAAACGACCGGGCGCGGTTTGGATGTGAACGTAAAAGTCGGCGTCTTTTTTGACGACCGCGCTGCGCGGCACGACAAAGACGGATTTCAATTCGCCCGCGCGAATTTGCGCTTTCAGCTTCACGCCGGGTTTCATCAGTTCGGGCACGCTTTTGTCCAACGTGACGATGGTCTGGAAGTATTTGACCGGCGAATCGCGATCAATCGGACGCGCCAGGTTGTCTATGCTTTTGACCTTGCCGCTGAATTCCTGGCCGGGAAACGGATCGAGCGTCAGTGTGACCGGCTGGTCTTTGCGCAATTCGCCCGCGTCTTTTTCCAACACGAAACATTTGGCTTCCATCTTGTCGGGGTTGACCAAACTGAACAGCGTCTGGCCGATCCAGACGGTGCGGCCCGGCTGAATGGTGAACCCGCCAAAGAAATACCCAGGATCGTTGTAAACGATGATGCCCGAAGCGGGCGACAACAGTTTCAACGACGTCAGTGCGCGTTCGACCTGCCCGATTTTGGCGTTGGCTTGTTGGCGTTCGAGCAAGAGGATGGCTTCGTCCAGCGAATACACCTTGCCTTTCAGATTCAGGCGCGCATCGGCATACACCAGCTTCTTTTCGGTGAACTCTTTGTCCAACTGGCCTTCGATCATCTGGCGGCGCGAATAGATCAATTCGTCGCGCGGCAAAAATTCGTTGATCTTTTGCAATTCCAGTTCGGCGATGCGTTTGTCTTTGACGATGTCGGTTTTTTCGACGCCGATGGCCAGTTCGCCTTTGCTGATTTTTTGCTGGGCGGCTTCCAGACTCGATTTGTGTTCGAGCATTTCCAGATCGAGTTCGGCTGGGTCGAATTCGATGAGTTCATCGCCTTTGCTGACGTGCCGCCCGTCGGCGATGACCGTGCCGATGCGCAAACGTTGCACCGGCACAAACGGTACCGCGATGGTCAGGGATTCGGCGGATTGCAATTCGCCGTTGGCATAAATTTGCAGGGTGAAATCGCGCGGTTGCAGCGTGGTGACCAAGGGCAGCACTTCGGTTGCGGCGGCAGGCCAGACGCGCCGTGCGGCATAAATCGCACCGGAGATGACGCCCAGCAGCAAGAGCGAGAGCAGGATCGTACGAACAAATTTGGGTAGACGTTTCATGGCGGTTTGTCTGTTTTCAGTCTGTCAGTGAGGTTGGTTTTTGTGTGCGCGTTGGACAGTGTCGTTTGTCAGCGAAGGAGTCAGCGAAGGTGTCAGCGAAGGCTCCCGGCTGCCGAGCTTGGCAGCGAGCTAGCCGCACAGCGCTGAACGCTGTTACTTCGCTTTGGCAAAATCGCTGGCGATGCGCGCGCCGGTTTGCAGGCCTTCGAGGATGACGACTTCGGCGCCGTTGGAATCGCCGAGTTTGACGGATTGTTCGCGCCAGCCTTGCTCGGTTTTCACTTTGACTTTAGAGCCTTCGGCGGTGGTGCGCACGGCTTTGAGCGGCACGGCCAGGCAATCAGGCAACGAGCCGGTTTCGATCTTGGTTTTGATGCTCATGGCCGGACGCATGATCGAAGTATCAAGTTGTTCGAGCGCGATCTGGATTTCGAGGATTTTGTTGGGAATGTCCCAGGCTTTGGGGCGCACCAGCGTGCCCATTTCTTTGACCGTGCCGGTGTAGCTTTTGCCGGGAAAGGCGTCAATCGTGATTTCGACGCGTTGACCGGGTTTGACCTTGCCGATGTCGACTTCAGGCACAAACGCTTCGGCGATGATCGTATTCAGGTTGGGAATTTCCAGAATGGATTGGCCTGACCAGACGTTTTCGCCGACCTGAAAGCGTTCGCCGTTCCATTTGGTTTTGTAAATCACCACGCCGTCCCGGTCGGCTTTGGACTGGAAGTTCTCCATGCCTTTTTTGATGTCGTTGACCTTGTTTTCGGCGCGCGCCTTTTTGCTGGCGATGATCTGGTAAGTCGCTTCGCTGGATTTCTTGTGCCATTCGAGCCGCTCTTGCAACGCTTCGACTTCGCGGCGCGCCTGTTCAAACGCCAGCCGGTCTTCTTCGGCTTTGTTGGGCGGATCGAATTCAAGTTTGGCGGTTTGTTTGAGTTTGAACTTTTCGTAATTGTTTTCAGACGCCGACAACCGCGAAAGCAATTCCTGCCGTTCCAGGTCAATTTGCGCTTTGGTTTTTTCCAGCTCTTTGTTTGCCTGATCGAGTTCGTTTTGAAACTTCTGCAAATCGTCGCGCACGCGTTGCGCGTCAAAGCCGATCAACTGATCGCCCGTTTTGACCTGTTTCCCCTCGGCAATCAGGCTGACGATTTGAAACTGCCAGTAATTGCCAAATTCGGGCGGCGCGCCAAAATTCTGCACCGAAGTCGCGCGTAAAACGCCAGTGGCGTCCACGCCAAATGCCATGGTTTTGGGCGTCACGACGAATTCATCGCCAACGGCGCTGGCTTGCGGCAACAGCGCGGGCAACTTGGACGGCAGATACACATAGGCAGCCAGGGCGAGCACCAGTAATACGGCTACGCTCAGCAGGGTGCGGCGGGTTCTTTTGGGCATAGATCACTCCGTCTTGTTTCCGTCGGTTGGTGAGGTTTATTGGGCCAGGATTTTATCGTTGGCTTTGAGCGCGCCATTGTCGGCGACCAGATAGTGTTCACCGTTGGACGCGAGAATCGTGACGGCGATTTCGCGGCGCGCATGGTCGGCTTCCAGGCGCGTGACCTTGGCCTGGTCGCCGTCGAATTTCACGGCTGCGCGCGGCAAACGCAATTGCGCGGGCGTTTCCTGCACGATGACGGACACCAGCGCAGACATGCCCGGTTTCATGATTTCAGTGACGGTTTTATCCAGCGAAATCGTGACGCGGAAGATTTTGGCTTTGGCCATCCAACTGGCTTTGATGGCGGTTTGCGAAATCTCTTTGACTTCGCCGGTGATGACGGTGTCGGGATAGCTGTCGAGCCGGATTTCGGCTTTGCTGCCAATAGAAAGTTTCGGGCCGTCCACTTCGTTGACCTGGGCGAGCACTTCCATTTCGGTCAAATCCGGCAGCCGCACAATCGGGAATCCTCCCCAGATGACGTCGCCCGTCTGGATTTTGCGGCGTTCGTTCCAGTGTTCGGTGTAAATGACCATGCCGTCGGCGGGCGCTTTGATGCGCATACCATCGAGGTTGCTGGTGGCGCGGTCAAGCTGCACCTTCATCTTTTCTTTCTCGATGGTTTTGACCTGTAACTCGGCAGCTTGTTCTTTTTTCTTCTGTTCGATTTTGTTGAGCTGGTTGTCGTATTCGGTGCGCGTTTTTTCCAGCGTCAGTTGGCCTTCCTGATATTCGCGGCGCGCCAGCACTTCGGCGGGAACTTTGGCTTTGAGTTTGGCCTGTTCGTGCGCCAGCCAGAGCTTGCTCAGTTCGACTTCCAGATCGCGCAACGCGGCTTCGTGTTGGGCTTTGGTGCGCACGATTTCGTTTTCGGCGGCGATGATGCGCTCTTCGGTGTCTTTGATTTTGGTCAGCACGCTGCTGCTGTCGAGTTCGGCGATGCGTTCGCCCGCCTTGATGACGGTGCCTTCCGGCGGCAAGTAGACGATTTTCGCGTCGTCGTTGGTGTTGGCGTAAATCGTGCGCGAACGAACGGCGCGCAATTCGCCATCGAGCAAGAGCGTCTTTTTGAGC